>NZ_BAAAQM010000009.1:0-188787 GCF_039531675.1 Catenulispora subtropica | reverse complement strand
GTTCGTCGTGGTGCTGCGGTTCACGCCGACGCGACGGGGGATCCGGAACCTCCCGCTTGTGAGAACGGGGTCCAGGCGCAGGTCAGGCTTCTTCGCCGCTCATGCGGGCCGCCGGCGGCCAGCCTCCGCGACCCAGGCCCGGAACCCCGTTCCTGCAAAGCGGAGGTTCCGGATGCCCCGACTGTCGCGTCGGCGTAAACCGCAGCACCACTGCACCAGCGTCGACGACGCGCCACTCTCCCGGCACCCCGGCGCCCCGGAACCTGCGGCCCTCCCCCACAGTCGGGTCCGCCCCTAGCCGCAGGCCCCGGTAAGACGGTGGCGACGGCCCGGCTACGCGCCCGTGGTCTCCTGCTCTCCGAGCACATACTGGCTCGCCTGCAGCCGATAGAGCCGGGCGAACGGCCCGTCCGCCGCGAGCAGTTCCTCGAAGGTTCCCTGCTCCGCGATGCGTCCTCCGTCGAGGCTGTAGATGTGGTCGGCGTGCCGGACCGAGCCGAGGCGGTGGGTGATCATGATGACGGTCTTGGCCGCCAGGAGGTGGCGCACGGTGTCGAAGGTGTCGATCTCCGCCTTGGGGTCCAGTGCCGCCGTCGGCTCGTCGAGGATCACCAGGGTGCCGTCGCGGAAGTGGCCGGAGCGGGCCAGCGCGATCTTCTGCCACTGGCCGCCGGACGGCTTGACCCCCTTGTCGTAGTCCTTGCACAGCAGCGTGTCCACGCCTTCCGGCAGCTCGTGGACGAAGTCCGCCCCGGCGTCCCGGAGCGCCGCCGTCACCGCGTCGGCGTCGTCGAAGCGCGTGTGGCGGCCGATGCCGACGTTGGCGGCGGCGGAGAACGGCCAGCAGAAGAAGCCCTGCGACAGCAGCGCCACGTGCTCGAACACGGCCCGGCGGTCGAGAGTGTGCAGCGGGGCGCCGTCCCAGGACACCGTGCCGGAGTCCGGCAGGTACAGCCCGGCGAGGATCTTGGCCAGGGTCGTCTTGCCGGAACCGTTGTGGCCGACCAGGGCGACGGTCTGCCCGGCCCGGATCGTGAGGGTGACGTCGGCCAGTGCCGGCGCCTCGGCCTCGGGGTAGGTGAACGTCACGTCGCGGACCTCGATCACCTCCGGGGCCCGCTCGACCGGTGCGCCGCCGGCCGGGATCGCCAGGGCCTGGGCCTTCGCGCACGCGGCCTCCCAGTCCCCGATGTAGAGCCCGAGCTCGTACAGCGAGTTGACGCTGCGCACCAGGCTGGTCAGCTGCGCGGTGCCCGTGCGCAGCGCGTAGGCGGCGGCACCGGCCGCGGCCAGCGGGATCGTGTGGTCCTCGACCAGGACGAACAGCAGCCCGTACGCGGCCGCGGTGGCGACACCGGTGGCGGCGCCGGCGGTGAGCGAGGAGCGGATCCGGACCCGGGCCAGCCGGTCCTGCTCGGCGGCGAGGCGGTCGGACAGCCGCCGGTAGTGGCGCAGCAGGAAGCCGCCGGTGTCGTGGACCCGGATCTCCTCGGCGGTGTCGGCGTTGGTGAGCAGGAACGCCAGCTGGAACAGCTGGCGGTTGGGGGTGAGCATCGACAGCCGGGAGCGGTACATCTGCTGGCTGGCCTTCACCGCGGCGATCCCGCCGGGCAGCACGATCAGCGGCAGCAGGCCGATCAGCGCGGGGTGCAGCACCGCCAGCACGCCGGCCACCGCGACCAGCGCCATCACCCCGGAGGCCAGGTCCACCAGGCGGCCGATGGCCATCTCGATCCAGGACGCGCCGTACTGCGCGGTGTCGATCAGGTCCTTGAGGTCGCCCTGCTGGAAGGCCAGCAGCTCCACGTCGTTCGTGCACTGGTACAGCCGGTCCTGGGCCAGCCGCCGCACCTTCGGCTCCAGCCGGAGCGCCAGCCCGGTGGAGGCCGCCGTGCAGCAGCGGTTGGCCGCGGCGGCGCCGGCGGCGAGCAGGACCGAGGGGACGGCGGCGTGCAGCCGGTCGACGGTGGCGCCGGCGGCCAGCAGCGAGCGCAGCACCCCGTTCACCGCCAGCAGCCCGAAGGCGGTGAAGGCACCGGTCGCCAGCTCGGCCGCGAGCACCACCGCCGCGGCCCGCCGGTCGGCGGCCCAGGCCAGGCGCAGGCAGGTGGCGACCAGGTGCGGGAGCCGGGCGGCGACGGTGCGGAAGGTGGAGGTGCCCATGGCGCGGTCGTGCCGGGACCAGGAGGTGTTGTAGTGGCCGGCGTGGCCGAACAGCGGGTCCGGCGGGGCCGGCGGCCCGGCCGGGACCGCGGCCGGGACCGGGGCCGCCGGATCGGACGCGGCGGAAGGGCTGGACGCGGTGACGGGTATGGGCATCGCGGCTCCCGGGGTTGCGTGACGGGCCTGGGAACCGGACTCTACGCCCGGACACTGACACAAAGCACTGAATCGATTACTTTCCGTGCTCTGCGTCGGCGTGAACCGTCCGGCCCCGCCCCTTTCGCCACACCGCCGCCCCGTTACCTTTCCAGGACCTGGAGCAGTTCCCTGGCATGGTCCAGCGCCACCCGGGTCAGGGCGCTGGCCGACGTGCCGACGATGACCGGCTCGGGCTCCGAGAGCAGCACGTGCACGCACGCCGCCTTGCCCATGAGCGCGCACGCCAGGTGCGCCGCACGCCTTCGCAGAGCGCTGGATTGGCGCGGAGTGCCCTGCCAGACCCGCGCCCGGTAGGCCCGCTGCCTACAGGCCGGCGAACAGTAGACGCGGGGCCGTCCGACGCCGTCGCCGTCCACCCGGGCTCCGCATACCAAGCACTCCACACTCAGCCCTCGCTTTTCATCACGGAATTCGCAGAACGCGTTACGGATATTCGCTCGGATGCCCGTCAACACCTTGACCAACCGGGTTCTCCGCGGGCTTTACCCCTTCGAGTGATCCACTCCCTGGAGGTGCAATGTTCCGATTAGCGGAGAATCTCGGGGGTATCAGCGGATTGCTGATATCGGCGACAATTGTCAAGAAAGCCCGGAAACGGAAGGGGAAGGTGACCGCCCATGATTCTGTGCGTCTGCCGGGACGACCGGGAGGGCACCTGGGGGGTGGCCAGGCACGCGCTGCACGCCCACCGGGACGTCTTCCGCCGCGCCCACCTGGTGGGCGCGAGCGGGGTGCCGAAGCTCCAGGTCAACGAGGACCTCTACGTCATCGCGCACGGCACCGCCGACGGCGCCGACGGGGAGCCGGTGCTCGGCGACGCCCACGACGACCTGCACCTGGACGCCCCGGCCCTGTGGGAGAACGTCAGGACCCTGCTCCCAGACGGCTACCGCGCCAGCGTCTACCTCTCGGTCTGCGAGAGCGCGGACCCGGGGCCCGGCAAGGATTTCAGCCTCGCCGAGGCGCTCGCCGCCCGCATGAAGTCCGACCAGCACGTGAAAGGCCGCGTCTACGGCCACAAAGGCAGCGTCGGCGGGGAGGTCCCGCTGCCCGGCGAGGGTCTCTGGATCGAGGCCGACCGCGCCTGACCCGCACTCCGGGCGCACATCTCCCGGAGCGCACAGATGTCCACGAATCACATTTCCGCAGAAAAGGAGTCATTGCCATGGGCGACCAGTTCCAGCTCACGCTGAGAAACGAATCCGACCAGCCCGGTCTGACGTTCGCCGTCTACACCGTGATCGACTCGATCACGAACGCCACCGAGACCTTCCCGATGGCGTGGCAGGTCAAGCGCCTCAACAAGGGCAACAAGGTCACGTTCAAGTGGACGCTCGACTACTGGTTCATGTTCTCGGCCCAGGGCGCGCAGGCCGGCGCGATCTGGGAGGAGAACGGCTCGATCGACGTCAGCGACACCAGCAAGGCGCAGAACAGCGTCCTGCTCGACTACGACGGCGACTACCTGTTCCGGTACAACCCCGGCGCGCACCCGGTGCGGGACGGCTACGTCTACCTGGACACCTCCGCCCAGGTGCCCAAGTACACGCCGGAGAACGGTCCCTCCGTCGCCCTGGCCATCGCCACCGGCGACGGCACCCCCAGCCCGGCCGTGGCCGGCAACAGCGGGATCAACCTGGACCACGAGTTCAAGATCCACCCGACCTACTACATCCAGGCGGGCCAGGTCGAACTGGGCCAGATGGCCGACCTGACCACCACCACCGCCCTGCAGAAGGTGGTCTTCGAACCGGGCGTGTACCAGGCCTTCTGGACGCTCACCGAGGAGAACACCTGGACCCAGGGCTGACGCCCGAGGTCCCGCGGAACCAGACTCCCGGCGCGCACCGGCCCTCTCCAGGGTGCGCGCCGGGGCATGCTTTTCAGCCCTGGGAATCCAGCCGCGCGGCGATCTCCGCCGCCTCCCACGCCGACCAGCGATGCGCCTCCATCAGGCCTGTCCCGATCAGCCGCAGGTGGTGTGCCGAGGGCGAGGGCCAAGCCACCAGGCGAGACGACTGCCTCGTGCTCACCTCACGATGCCGAGCTCGTGCGGACTGTCGTTCAACCGCCGGCCTCCGGTCTCGGTGACCGTGACGATGTCCTCGATGCGCACGCCGAACCGCCCGGGCAGGTAGACCCCGGGCTCGATCGAGAAGCACATGCCGGGCACCAGTTCCTGTCTCTCGCCCTCGACCATGTAGGGAGGCTCGTGGGTCGTGGTGCCGATGCCGTGCCCGGTCCGGTGGATGAAGTACTCGCCGTACCCCGCGTCGGTGATGACCTTCCGCGCGGCGCGGTCGATCTCCTGGCAGGCGATCCCGGGACGGACCACCTCGAACGCGGTCTGCTGGGCGAGCCGGACCACGTCGTGCACCTTCCGCACCTCCGCGGGCACGTCCTCGCCGACGTGGACGGTGCGGGTGGTGTCCGAGCCGTAGCCGTCCATGAGGCCGCCGAAGTCCAGGACGACGGTGTCGCCACGCTGGATGCGGCGGTCGCCGGCCTCGTGGTGCGGGTTCGCCCCGTTGGGCCCGGACCCGACGACGGTGAAGTCCACCTGGGAGTGGCCGCGGCGCTTGAGCGACGCGGCCAGATCGGCGGCGACCTCGGTCTCCAGGCGTCCGGCGAACGGCACCTTGAGAATGTCGAGATACGTGTCGTCGGCGGCTCGGCCCGCGGCGGCCAGACGGTCCAGTTCCGCGGCGTCCTTGACCGCCCGCATCATCGGCAGCGCTTTGGTGAGTGGGGAGTAACGGCTGTCGGGCAGCGCCTCCTGCAAGCCCAGCAGGTGCAGCGACCAAGCTGTGTCGGCGATGCCGTAGCGGCCCTTCGGGTCCGGCAGCAAGGGCGCGAGCGCCGCGTAGGGGTCGCTTCCGTCGCTCCAGTCGCTCAGCCGCAGCCGCCCGGCGGCGGTGGAGTTCTCGACGTCGGGACGTTCGAGCTCGGGCATGAGCATGGCCGGATCGCGTCCCGGGGCCAGCACCAGCGCGGTGATCCGCTCGGTGATGGCCACGGGCCGGTATCCGGTGAGGTAGAACAGGTCCGGGCCGGGCGTGATGACGAGCCCTGACAGCCCGGCTGCGGTGCAGGACTCGGCGGCGCGGCGCATCCGGCCTTCGAAGTCGTCGGCGGTGAACGAGTGCGGCATCGTGGCAGGCCTCCTCGGCGGTCCGGGCTAGGACCGGTCGGCGCCGTAGTAGCGCAGGAACAGCGCCTCGACGTGCGCCATGTGCTCGATCTCCGACGGGTCGACGCTCTCGTTCGGCGCGTGGATCAGGCAGCGGGGCTCCTCGACGCCCATCAGTACGATCTCGGCCTCCGGATACGTGGCGGCGAGGACGTTGCACAGAGGGATCGAACCGCCCTGGCCCAGGAACGACAGCTCCTTGCCGTACACGTCCTTCGCGGCCCGGTTCAGGGCGGCGTACGCCTTGCCGCCGGTGGACGCGCGGAACGGCGAGCCGAGGCTCTCGTCCTCGACCTGCACCTGCGCCCCCCAGGGCGCCGCCTTCTTCAGGTGGGCGGCCAGCGCCTCGCGCGCCGCCTTCGCGTCGATCCCGGGCGGCACCCGCAGGCTGATCCGGGCCCGGGCGGTCGCGGGCACGGCCGCCGCCGAGCCGACGACCGGCGGGCAGTCGATGCCCAGGACCGTGACGGCCGGTTTGGCCCAGAGCCGGTCGGCGATCGTTCCCGAGCCGGTCAGCCGCACGCCGTCCAGGACGCCCGCGTCCTTGCGGAACTGGTTCTCGTCGTACTGGACGCCGTCCCAGGTGCCGTCGCAGTCCAGGCCGTCGATCCGGGTGCCGCCGTCCTCGGCGCGCAGCGAGTCCAGCATCCGGATCAGCGCGGCCAGCGCGTCGGGGCCGGGCCCGCCGAACATGCCGGAGTGGACGTTGCCGGCCAGCGTGCTGACGGTGACCACGACGGTGGCCATCCCGCGCAGGGTGGTGGTCGCGGTGGGGACGCCGACCTCGGCGTTCCCGGTGTCGCAGATCAGGAGGGCGTCGGCGCGCAGGTCGTCGACGTGGTCCGGCACGAACGCCTCCAGGCCGCCGGTGCCCTGCTCCTCGGAGCCCTCGGAGACGAACTTCAGTCCGACCGGGATGTCGTCGCCGAGGGCGCGCAGGGCCGTCAGGTGCATGACGATGTTGCCCTTGCAGTCCGCGGCGCCGCGTCCGTACCAGCGGCCGTCCCGCTCCGTCAGCTCGAACGGCGGCGAGGTCCACGCCGCGTCGTCCAGCGGCGGCTGGACGTCGTAGTGGCAGTACAGCAGCACGGTCGGCGCCCCGGCCGGGGCCGCGCGCTCGCCGAGGACCGCCAGGCTGCCGTCGGGCGTCGGCTCCAGCCGGACGTTGCTCAGGCCGGCCTCGGTGAAGGCGGCGACCACCCAGTCGGCAGCCTTCTTGCACTCCTCGGCGGGGTACTGCCTCGGGTCGGCCACGGACGTGATGGCGACCAGTTCGGCCAGGTCCGCCTTGGCCCGGGGCATCAGCGCGGCGATCCGCGCGGCGAGGTCGTCGGTCATGGGGTCTCCTCGGGGGAACGTCAGCGGCGGACCGTGGTGCCGGTCTTGAGGTCGTCGATCTTGTCCTGGAAGGCCTGCAGGTGGTCCGGGCAGTACACGCTGATCACGATCGCCTCGGCCGCCACCGCCTTGCGGTCGGCGATCACCGGCCGCATGCCCGGCCCGCCGGCCCCGTTGGCCATGTTGTCCAGCCACTGCGCCTTGTTCAGCGCCCCGGTGGGGTCCTTGCACACGGCGCCGCCGTCACGGCCGAAGATCGCGATGAGAGTGTCCTCGTCCGGCTCCGGATACCCGGCGGCGACCATCGCGGCCTGCAGTTGCCGCGCCTTGGACGCGGCCTCCGCCGAGTGCTTGTGCTGGGTGTACGTCACCAGGAGGATGATCGCGAGGATCACGGCGAGCACGATGGCGCCGATGAAGACCCACTTGTTGCGCTCCTTGTGATGGCCGGGGTGCGCGGGGTCCTGCGGCGGCTGCGCGGGCGGAGTCGCGGTGCTCTCGGTCATCACGCGCCGCCCTCGGCCGCGGCCGCGGCGTCGGGCTGGCGCCACGAGGGCTTGCTCGCCCACAGGAAGCCGAACGGGATGACGATCCCGAGCAGCAGCAGTCCGCCGGCGACGATGACGACGTAGGACCAGACGCTCCCGCTGCCGAACTGCGAGGACGGCACGAACCCGATGATCATCGCGGCCACGGAGGCGAGGAAGCCCATGACACACAGCACCGCCAGCATCGGGGCGCGATAGCCGCGCGGATGGTCCGGCTGCAGTCGGCGCAGCCGCAGCGCCGCGACGAACATCAGCAGATACATGATCAGATAGACCTGGGTCGTGATCACCGAGAAGATCCAGTAGGCGCTGGAGACGCTCGGGATCAGCGCGTACATCAGGGCGATCGCCGTGGTCACGACGCCCTGGGCGACCAGGATGTTCTGCTGGACCCCGTTCTTGTTCAGCTTCTGCAGGAACGGGGGCAGGTAGCCTTCCTGGCGCGAGATCAGCAGCAGCCCCTTGGACGGCCCGGCCAGCCAGGTCAGCATGCCGCCGAGCGAGGCCGCCACCAGCCCGATCGCCACCAGCGGCGTCAGCCAGCCGATGTTGAAGTACTGGAAGAAGGCGTCGAAGGCCTGCATCACCCCCGCCGTCAGGCTCAGCTGCGCCGCCGGCACCACCCAGCTGATCGCGAGCGCCGGGAGGATGAAGATCAGCAGCACCAGCGCCATGGCGAGGAACATCGCCCTCGGGAACTCCCGCGCCGGGTTCTTCAGGGAGGAGACGTGGACGGCGTTCATCTCCATGCCGGAGTAGCTCAGGAAGTTGTTGACGATGAGCACCAGGCTCGCGATGCCCGTCCACTGCGGGAAGATGGCGCCGGCGTCCATCGGCGCCGCCGACGGATTGCCCTGGCCCAGGAAGACGACGCCCAGCAGCACCAGCAGCGCGCCGGGGATCAGCGTGCCGATGATCAGCCCGAACGACGCCATGCCCCCGACCCCGCTGGTGCCGCGTGAGGACACCCACACCCCGGCCCAGTACAGGATCACGATCACGCACGCGGTGTAGGGGCCGTTGCTGGCCAGGCTGGGATCGATCACGTACGCGATCGTGCTCGCGACGTAGCCGAGCAGCGTCGGGTAGTAGAAGATCGTCATCGCGAACTGGCACCACACCGCCAGGAAGCCCATCCGCTTGGACAGGCCCTGCGCCACCCAGTTGTAGACGCCGCCGTTCCAGCCCGAGGCCAGCTCGGCCGAGACCAGCGCGGTGGGCAGCAGGAACACGATCGCGGGGACGACGTACAGGAACACGCAGGCCAGGCCGTAGACGGCCATCGTCGGCGCGGCCCGCAGGCTGGCGACCGAGCTGGTGGTCATGAAGGCCAGCGTCAGCCAGGTCAGCCGGGGCCGGGCGACCGCCGTCCGCACCGCCGTCTTCGCGGAGCCCGCCTGTTTCCCACCGCCCTCAAGGGGGACGTCCATCGAGGTCATCGGTACTCCTGCCGAGCCGAGGTTCCCGGGAGCGCTGCTGCGCCCACTGTGGCCATCGTCAAGCCGCGTTTCGCGTGGTGTCGCGCACGGGTAGCCCGTTCGGGAACCGGACGGGCTGAGTCAGCATCCGTAGCTCATCCCCTGGGTGCGCGCGGCCGCGGGCTACCGCGGTTCCAGGCCGAGGCCGGCGCCGCCTGGGTCCCGCGGTGACGGCGGCCTCACCGCCGCAGTCGCTTGGCCCGCGCTTCCAGATACCGCTGCTCCGCGATGCTCGCGGTCGCCTTCGCCGCGCGCCGGTAGTCCTCGTACGCGGCGTCGCTGTCGCCGGTCAGCTCCAGCAGGTGTGCCCGCACCGACAGCAGCCGGTGGTGCCCGCTCATCCGTTCGTCCTCGTCCAGCGTCGCCAGCAGCGCGAGTCCGGCCCGCGGGTCCTCGATCTCGGCGAGGGCGATCGCCCGGTTGAGGGTGACCATCGGGTTCGGGGCGATGCGCTCCAGGATCAGGTAGAGGGCGTGGATCTGGTGCCAGTCGGTGTCGGCGGCGGTGGCGGCGACCGCGTGGGTGGCGGCTATGGCGGCCTGGAGCTGGTACGGGCCCAGTTCGGTGCCGCCGAGCGCGGTCTTGGCCAGGTCCACGCCCTCGGCGACGAGGTCAGCGTCCCAGGCGGCGCGGTCCTGCTCGGCCAGCGGCACCAGGTCGCCGGCCGCGGTGGTGCGCGCGGCCCGGCGGGCGTGGGTGAGCAGCATGAGCGCGAGCAGGCCGGTGACCTCGCCGTCGTCGGGCAGCTGCGCGTGGACCAGGCGCGTGAGGCGGATCGCCTCGTCCGCGAGGTGCACGCGCTCCAGGTCGGCGCCCGAGGAGGCGGTGTAGCCCTCGTTGAAGATCAGGTAGAGCACGTGCAGCACCACCCGGAGGCGCTCCTCGCGCTCGGGGCCGGGCGGCAGGGTGAAGGTGCTGCCCGCGGCCTTGATGCGCTGCTTGGCGCGGCTGATCCGGACGGCCATCGTGGCCTCCGGCACCAGGAAGGCCCGGGCGATCTCGGCGGTGGTCAGGCCGCCGACGGCGCGCAGGGTCAGCGCGGTCTGCGACGCCGCGGTCAGCGTCGGGTGGCAGCACAGGAACAGCAGGAGCAGCGTGTCGTCCTGGTCGGGCACGTCCTCCGGCGGCAGATCGGAGGCGGCGGCCCACTCCTCCCGCTCGCGGCGGGCGCTCTCGCTGCGGATCTGGTCGATCAGCCGGCGGGAGGCGACGGTCGTGAGCCAGCCGCGCGGGTGGGCCGGCACGCCCTCGGCCGGCCACTGCACGGCGGCGGCGAGGACCGCCTCCTGGACGGCGTCCTCGCAGCCCTCGAAACGTCCGTAGCGACGGACCAGCGCCCCGAGGACCTGCGGCGTGAGTTCGCGGAGCAGGTCCTCGATGGCGCGTCGGGTCATGCCTCCAATTGTCCATCCGAGAACATGACCTGCCGCACCTCCACGCCGAGGCCGTCGATCGCGGCGTCCGGGATCTGCGCGGCCAGCTCCAACGCGCGGGCCTTGTCCTCGACGTCGACCAGGTAGAAGCCGCCGACGTACTCCTTCGCCTCCAGGAACGGGCCGTCGGTGACGACCGGCTGACCGCCGCGGACCCGGACCACGGCGGCCTGGGACGGGTCGACCAGCGCCTGGGTGAGGATCAGCTCCCCGGAGGCCTTGAGCCCTTCCAGGAACGCGCCGTGGCCCTGGCCGATCGCGGCCTTCTCCTCGTCGGTCAGCGCGTCCAGGACGGCCGGGTTGATGTGCAGGTTGATCACGAACTTCATCTCGTCACTCCTCGTGCTCGCGGGGCCGGTCGAGGCCCCTTCCGCGAAGGGGTCGGAGCCGTCGGGCCGATCTTGACATTCCTGCCCGGAATTCTTTCCGACGCCGGGCCGGCCGGGTTGTCAAGAACGCCACGGCGGCTCCGACCACCAGGCGAACCACCGACACCGGGAGAGAAGAAGATGCGGATCAACCGCGCGAAGTGGGGCCTGGCCCTGCTCATGCTGCCGACCCTGATCGTCGCCATGGACATGACGGCCCTGCTGCTGGCCCTGCCGCACCTGGCCGCCGGCCTCGGCGCCGACACCGTCCAGCAGCTGTGGATCAGCGACGGGTACGGCCTGATGGTCGCCGGCCTGGTCATCACGATGGGCACGCTCGGCGACCGGATCGGCCGCCGGCGGCTGCTGGTGATCGGGGCGACCGGCTTCGCGGCGCTGTCCGTCGCGGCGGCGTTCGCGACGGACCCCCTGACGCTGATCGTGGTGCGGGCCCTGCTGGGCGTGTTCGGCGCCACCCTGGCCCCCTCGACGCTGGCCCTGATCACGAACATGTTCCCCGACGGCCGGGAACGCGGCCGGGCCATCGCGACCTGGGCCACGTGCCAGTTCACCGGCGGCGCCCTCGGACCGGTCCTGGCCGGTTTCCTGCTGCAGCGCTTCTGGTGGGGCTCGGTCTTCCTGGCCGCGGTGCCGGCGATGGTGCTGCTGGCGGTGGCCGGACCGTTCCTGCTGCCCGAGTACCGCAGCGACCGCGCGGGACGCCTGGACCCGGCCAGCGTGGTGCTGTCGCTGGCGGCGGTCCTGCCGATGGTCTACGGCATCAAGCAGCTGGCGATCACGCACGCGGTGGCCGTCCCGCTGGCGGCGCTGGCCGTGGGCACCGGGATCGGCGTGCTGTTCGTCCGGCGCCAGCTGCGGATGCCGGCCCCGCTGCTGGACCTGCGCCTGCTGCGCGACCGCTCGTTCAGCGCGGTGCTGGTCGCCCTGGTCTTCGCCAGCATCGCCATGGCCGGCACCGGCCTGCTGGTGACGCAGTACATGCAGGGCGTGCTGGGCCACTCGCCGATGGCGTCGGCCCTGCTGTTCGCCCCGATGGGCCTCGGCGTGGCGGCCGGGACCCTGTCCGCCCCGACGCTGACCCGGCGCCTGAGCCCGCCGGCCGCCATCGCCGCCGGGCTGCTGGTCTCGGCGGCGGGAGCGGCCCTGCTGACGGTGGTCGACGGCGGCGGCGGCCTGCCGGTGCTGATGATCGGCATCGCCGTCCTGGCCCTGGGCACCGGGCCGCTGTTCGCCCTCGGCACCGGCCTGGTGATGAGCAGCGTCCCTCCGGAGCGCGCCGGCTCGGCCGCGTCGATGTCCGAGACCGGCAACTACTTCGGCGGGTCGCTCGGCTTCGCGGTGCTGGGCGCCGCCGCGGCGGCCGTGTACCGGAGCGCGGCCCACGGGACGTCGGACTCGCTCTCCGGCGCCTTGGCCACGGCCGGCCGCCTGCCCGCCGCCGAGGCCGCGTCGCTGCTGCGCACGGCCCGTTCGGCGTTCACCGTCAGCCTGCACGTCACGGGCGTCGTCGCGGCACTCATCTTCGTCGGGCTGGCCGTGCTGGTGACGGTCATGCGGCCGAAGCCGCCGGAGCCGGCCGGCGCCGGCGCGGCGGACGAAGGGGCGACGGTTGCGGAGTTCGCGAGCTTTCCGAAATAACAAACGCTACGCTGGACGCATCCCGCCGACCCCGAAGGAGAACCGATGCCGGGAGGCCGACTCACCCAGCAGGAACGCCAGCAGATCGCGCTGGGGCTGGCCGACGACCTCGCCTACGCGGAGATCGCCCGGCGTCTGGACCGCCCGACCTCCACGGTCACCCGCGAGGTGATGCGCAACGGCGGCCCCACCGCCTACCGCGCTGACCTCGCCCACCGCGCCACCGAGCAGCGCGCCCACCGCCGCAAGCCGGCCGCGGCCCGGCGGACGGCGGCGGCGCAGCGGGCTGACGGCCGCGACCCGGAGGCGCTGCGGGAGTACGAGGAGACGCTCACGACGGTCCTGATGGCGTCCGGGCTGTCGAAGATGACGGCCCGCGTCCTGACGGCGTTCTACCTGACCGACGCGAACTGTCTCACTGCGGCCGAACTCGCGCAGCGGCTCCACGTCAGCCCGGCGTCCATCTCCAAGGCGATCGCGTTCCTCGAAAGCCAGGGCCTGGTCCGCCGCGAGCGCGACGAGCGCCGGCGGGAGCGCTACTTCGTCGACGACGACGTCTGGTACCAGTCGATGATGGCCAGCGCCCGCAGCACCGCCCAGCTCGGCGTCACGGCCCGAAAGGGCGTCGCCGTCCTCGGCCGCGGCACCCCGGCCGCCAAGCGCCTGGAGAACATCTCCCGCTTCGTCGACTTCGTCTCCGAGAGCATCGCCCGCGCCGCGGAACAGGCCCGCGAGGTCCTCTCCACCAAGCCCGAGCCGCCTACGCAGGCCCCTGACTGACAAGACCCCGGCTGACAAGACCCTGACTGACAGGCCGCTGACTGAGGAGCGGGCGCCGAAGCCGCACGTCGTCATCGCGACCCGCGACCCGGCTATCGCGATGGACGGCGGCCCCCGCCCCGCCGCGGGTCCCGCGGGTCCCGCAGGTGCCGCTCCAAAAAGGCGAGCTGGGCGGCGACGGCCTGCTCGTGCCCGGCGAGGAAGGGTGCGTAGTGGCCGCCGGGCATGCGCACCAGCTCCCCGCCGGGCGCGCGCCGGGCGGCCGCGATCGCGGCCGGCGGATACGCGGACTTGTCGTCGTCGCACACGAGCACCAGGAGCGGACAGCGCACCCGGCGCGCGGCGCGGCCCGGCCGGTAGAACGCCAGGCGGAGCACCGAGCGGGCCGCGACCTGCTGCTGCCAGTCCTCGGCGTGGCGGCCGTCGGGGTCGAGCGCCCGCCGCGTGTCGGCGACGTCCGGCGTGGTCATGACCGCGACCTCGCCCGGCGCACCGCCGAGCGGCACCAGGAGCGGGGCCCGGCCGGCCAGGCCGCCGAGCGCGTCGCGGACGCCGCGGGCCGTCAGCCGCAGCATCGCGCCAGGGGTCTGATAGCGCATCACGGCGCGCCCGGCCGCGAGCCCTCCGGCGTTCGGGGTCTGCGCGACGGCCGCGGCCAGCCGCGGATTGCGGGCCGCGACGTTCAGGATGTGGCCGCCGGTGGCGGAGAAGCCCCACACCGCGATCCGCGCGGGATCGACACCGGGCAGGGTCGCGGCGAAGCCGAGCGCGGCCTGCCAGTCGGCGAGCTGGTCGCGGACCCGCACCACCTGGCGCGGCGTGCCGCCGGAACCGCCGAGCCGGCGGTAGTCGAAGGCGAGGACGCCGTGACCAGCGGCGTTCAGGCGCGCCGCGAACAGGTCGGTGGCCGGTTCCTTGGTGACCGCGAAGCCGCCGGCCATCACCACGCAGGTGCCGTCGGTGCCCGGATAGTGCCAGGCGGCGATCTGCTGGCCCGCGACCTCGAAGCGGACTCCGCGCCGCGTCGCCGTCGTGGTGGCGGCACTGACGGCACTGACAGCAGTGGTGTCGGTCATCGTGACCTCCGTACGCAGGGAGGGGAGAATCCCTCCCCTAAAGTGAACCACGTGGTTCACAACCTGTCCACGGCGGTCGGCTGGACCCGCACGGCCCCGCCGCGGCCCCGCCCTCAGCCGGCCGCTTCCTCCCGCTCGAGCATCCGCAGCAGCGCGGCGAACCCGGCCTCCCCGCCGACGTCGCCCTCGGAGCTGCCGGTACGCCGCTGCACCAGGAACCCGCGCAGCGCGGCGAACACCAGCTCGGCGACCTCTTCCTTGCGCTGATCGCTCCACTGCGGCGGACACATCGCGCGCAACGGCGGCAGGAAGCGGTCGGCGGCGTCGACGGCGAGCGCCGCGTGCCGTCCTGGGTCGTACATCGCCAGACCCAGCGCCTGGTCCAGCGCCCGCTGCCCCTCCCCGGTGCCGGTCAGCACCGGCCACAGCGCCCGCACCCGGCCGGCCAGCGTCTGGGCGTGGCCGGGATCGAACGCGGCGGCCAGCGAGGACTCCACCCGCCGCTCCCGCAGCAGTTCCACCGCTTCGCGGAGCAGGTCCTCGGCACCGTCGAAGTGGTAGAGCAGCACCTTGTGCGTGGTGCCGGCGGCCTTGGCCGCGCGCCGCAGCGAGAAGTCGACCAGGCCGTGCCGCGCGAGGTCGTCGGTGACCAGGGCCAGCAGTTCGGCGCGTCGGGCCTGCGCGCGGGGCGTGCCGGCGGAGCGGCGGTAGCCGGCCGGGGCGGCGTTCCCGGTGTCGTCGTCGGTGTCGTCGTTCACGGACCCAGCTTCCCCGAAATCCGGCGGTCGAACTGCGATGCTGACTCCATGACCGACGAATCGGCGAAACCGACTACAGCGATCTGAGCGCCCTGTACATCAACTGCACCCTGAAACACGCTCGGAGTGGGACGCGGGATGCCGGTTCGACTATGAGAACCCCGAGCATCGCTGACCCACTGCTATCGTCGTGAGTGAAAGCCCAAGAAAGCACTACTGCCGCTCCCGACGAAGCGCTACCGGGAACTCCGGCCTCCAGCCTGTGGCATCATCCTGATTTCCTCCGCTTCTGGTTCGGCGAGACGGTGTCGCTGTTCGGCTCCCAGGTCTCGAACCTGGCCGTGCCGCTGACCGCCATCGCGACGTTCCACGCGTCGGACGCCCAGGTCGGCCTGCTCCGCTTCCTCCAACTCGCGCCGTACATAGGCTTCGCGATGATCTTCGGAGCGTGGGCCGACCGGGTCCGGCGCCGCCACGTCATGATCGGCACGAACCTGGTGCGGACGGCCCTGGTCGGACTGGTCCCGCTGCTGGCCGCGCTCCACGCGCTGTCGATGCCGCTGTTGTCGGCGATCGCCTGCGCCGTCGGCATCGCGTCGGTGTTGTTCGACGTCAGCTGGATGCCCTACGCGCCGACCCTCGTCGCCGACCGTCGGCAGCACGTCGAGGTCAGCGCCAAGATGGGGATGAGCTCCTCGGCGTCGGACGTGGCCGGGCCCGGACTGGCCGGACTCCTCGTGTCCGCGTTGAGCGCGCCCACCGCGCTGCTGGTGGACGCCGCCTCGTACGCGGTCTCGGTCGCCTCGCTGCTGACGATCCGGACGAAGGAGCCGCGCCCGACCCCGGCGGCCCGCCGGAACCTGCCGCAGGAGATGCGCGAGGGCCTGGCGTGGGTGCTCCGAACCAGGATCCTGCGGTGGCTGGCACTCATCGGGTTCTGCTGCAACTTCTCGATGATCACCGTGTGGACCATGTTCCTGCTCTACGGCACCCACGACCTGCGCCTCGCGCCGTCGGTCGTCGGCGCGGTCTTCGCGACGGCGTCGGTCGGCGGCCTGCTCGGCGCCCTGGTCTCCCGCGCGGTGATCGCCCGGTTCCCGCTCGGCCGCGTCTACTTCGGCGCCCAGACCGCGCTGCTGCTCGGGCCGACGGCAATCGCCCTGGCCGCGGGCCCGAAGGCGGTGATCGTGGGCCTGGTGACCGGATCCTTCTTCACCACCTACCTGGGCCTCGGGATCGCCAACGTCATCATCGTCAGCCTCCGCCAGGCCACGACGCCGCCGGCGCTGCTGAGCCGCATGACCGCGTGCTTCCGCATGCTGCTGTTCGGCGGCGGCGCCCTCGGCGGTCTGACCGCCGGCCTGCTCTCGCAGGCGATCGGCGTCCGGCACGCGCTGGTGGCCGCCGCCGCGTTCTCGGCGGCGGTGGTCGTGGCCCTGGCCGCTTCGCCGGTGTGCCGGCTACGGGAGCTGCCGCGCTGACGTCCTCTCGGCCGGGCCCCTGCCCACCAGCCGTCTGCTCAGCCGCAGCAGCTGGGCGGGCGACGTCCGCGGCAGATAGGCCCGGCTGATGGCGTTGGTGATCGCCGGCAGCGCGGCCGGGTCCGGGTAGGCGATGTAGAGGGGGTGGTACTGCGGTTGGAACTTCGCTTTGAAGGCCAGCAGGGAGCGGAAGCCGTAGACCGGTTCGAGGGTCCGGCCCACGAGGTCGAGCAGGCGTTGCAGGCCGTCGGGGTCCGGACCCCGGTCGACGCGGGCGAGCGGCGCGCCGGACAGGCTCAGGAACTCCGCACCCTCCTCCTGGAACCGCGACGCCGCTGTGGCGATCAGGAACTCCATCACGCCCCGGAAGCCGTCGCTCCCCCGGCGCATGAAGTCCAGCGTCCAGCCGACGGGCTCGCCCTCGCGGTAGCACGGCAGCCAGCTCGTGATCCCGTGCACCCGGCCCTCGGCGTCGACGGCCAGCAGGCAGCGGACGTCCGGGTCGTCGAGCTCGGCCAGGCCGCCGAGGGTGAAGCCCATCTCCGGCAGTCCCTTGCCGAGGACCCACTGGTGCGACAGCTCCCGCACCTGTTCTCGCAGCGCCGGCGGCGCGGTCGGGAACGAACACCACACCGCCGTGATCCCCAGCCTGCCGGCCTTGTTCAGGGCGGTGCGCACGTCCTGCCACCGCTTGCCGGAGAAGGCGAGGCCGGGCAACGGCAGCACCGTGTCCTCGGCCACCTGCGCACCGCTCCAGCCCAGGCGCACGGCGGCGTTCATGGCGTCCGCCGTGACGCTGTAGAAGCACGGCGACCAGCCCTGGCGGTCGCAGTACTTTGCGAACTCCGCCACTCCCCGGGCGCGGGCCTCCGGATCGCCGAAGGGATCGCCGGTGGTGAGCGCGACTTTGCCGATCACCCGGAAGGCCACGGCGGAACGCGCGTCGGGGGCTATCCAGTACTGGTGGCCCGGCCACGTCGTGATGTACGAGAGCGTCGAGCCGCCGTAGGTCCGCAGCAGCGCACGCGCCTCGGATCGCGTTCCGGTGTGGCTTCGCACCGTGGACCGCCGGAACACCAGGAGCAGTCCGCCGAGCGCGACGCCCCAGAACACCGGGCCGGCCCAGGTGTACAAGGTCTTGGCGACGCCGCCCCGCGGGATGAAGCGGGCCGGCGGGGCGTCGAAGACGCCGAGATAGACCGGCGGTACCAGCCGTTTGGTGAAGTCCGCGGCCAGAGCGCCGAGGTCCGGGGCCGGGGTGAAGTCTTCGCGGACGGTGGCGCCGAACGCGACGTAGGCGACGCCGACCACCAGGAAGGCCAGGCCGGAGGTGCCGAACAGCTTGAGCGCGGTCCGGCGCGGAGCGCGCAGCTCGAAGTGCCGCCGCTTGTGCAGGAGAAGGGCGATGACGGCGACGGGCACCGCCATGAGCAGGGCCGAGTACCGCACCACGAACGCGTGGTCGTCGGCGTATCCGGGCTGCGACCGGTCCAGGCCGTCGAGGACCCGGACCGTGTACCGCCACGTCACCAGGGTCACCGCGGCCTCCACCACGATCGCGGCGACCAGCGCGAACCGGCGGCCCCGGCGCAGCCCTTCGGCGACGATGAGCAGCAGGATCGCCGGGACGAAGAGCATCAGCACCGCCGGACCGCCGGCGAGCAGGTGCTCGGACCGGGCCTGGAGGCAGCCCCCGGACATGTCCGCCGCGCCGGCGCAGGTGTTCCGGACGTCCTCGATCCCGGTCCCGGTCCCCACGAACAGGTCGGAGTACAGCGAGAGCGGCCCGTAGGGCGCCTTGGTCAGGAACGCGATCAGCGGCCCGAGCGCGGAGGCGCCGACGGCGATCGCGACCAGGAGCCGGTTCTCGGCATGTGAGGCGACACGGTCGGCCCGGGTACGGCGGCCGCCCCAGACCAGCAACCCGGTGACGCACCCGATGACGGCGCCACCGCAGCGCAGGACGTCCAGCGCCGTACCGTCGTAGAGCACGAACAGCACCACACCAGACCCCAGCAGGAGCCGGATGCGGCGCCGCCACAGTGCGGACAGCCGAGCGCTGAGCGCCAACGCCACGCCGACCAGCCCCACACTGGCCCCGACCGCCCGATCACCGCGATCAGACTCCAGCCACGCGTCCCCGCCGAGCGTCCCCAGCTCCAGGAGAGCCACTCCGAGCAGCGCCCCGCCGACCTGGCAGAGCAGGAACAAGCCAGCCGTCGCGGGGACGCCCAGCCGACGTTCGGCCGGGCCCAGCACGGCCAGCGCCAGCAGAACCGTCAGGATCAGCGCGCTGGGACCGACGTTGAGGAAGCCATAGGTCACCACGGTCCACCACTGGCCGCCGGCGAGAGCCGCGACGCCGGTTCCGGCGGAGGCCGGACGGGACCGGCCGTCCGGATCGGCCCCGGCCGTGCCGAACAGCAGCGCCACGGCGAGCAGGACCGCGACGAAGCCCGCTGTCAGCGGGGCTCGGCCGACGGCACGCCGCGGCGCGGACCGGACGGACCGCGCCACCGCCGTCGGCACCGGAGGTCGTGCCGCATCCGCCGAACCGTCGCCGGCGGTCACCGGCGCGCCAATCCGCCGCGCTCGGCGATCCACGGCAACTGCTGGGCGAGCCCGGCCCGCCAGACCTGCCAGCTGTGGCTGCCGGGCAACTCGATCATCTGCACATCCATGCCGGCTTTCCGACATGCCTGGAAGACCGTCCTCAACTGCGGCGTGAACTCCCGGTCGGAAGCCCCGCTGATGATGCGGCCGGCGATGGTCGGGAACTGCCGGGTCCGGAGAATGGTGACCGGGTCGACTCGGGCGAACGCGGCCTCGTCACCGTCGAACGTCCGCCGCACGGTGTCCGTATGGCTTCCGAGCGTCGGTTCGCGCTGCCCTGACAAGTCCAGGAACGTGCGATACAGACCGGGCGCGCGGACCGCCAGTTGCAGCGAACACGTCCCGCCGAACGAGAACCCGCCGACGCTCCACCCCTGCTCCGGCGGAGCGACCTGCAGATTGCCGGTCACCCAGTTCCTGACGTCGACGGTGAGATACGTCTCGGAGTTCCCCAGCTTGGAGTCGATGCACAGGGTGTTGCCGATGGTGGATCCCGTCGCGTCCGGCATGAGGACGACCGGCGCGAGTCCGGAATGCGTGGCGGCGTAGACGTCGAGGATCCTCTGCATCCCGCCGGCGTCGATCCAGTCCCGCGGCGACCCGGGCTGTCCGGGCAGCAGCACGAGCAGCGGCAGCCGGGGTCGCGGCACGGCCTGATACGCCGGCGGCAGGTAGACCCACGCGTCGCGGGCGTGGAAATGCGACACGGTGCCGGGGATCGAGACCCGGGACAGCGTGCCGGTCGTCGGCAGCCCGGGGGGCGGATGCCAGACATCGGCGAGCATCTCGCCGGGCGGTGCGACGACCTCGGCGGTGACGCGCCCCGCGGCGCGGCTGAACGTCGTCCCGGTGTCGAGCCACGGGCCCAGCGCGGCGCGCATCGTCGGATAGTTCTGGAAGTAGCGGTTGACCTGGTTGAGACAAGTCACCCCGACGATCGCGGCGCAGGCCAGCGCGGCGGCCCGCCGGGGCCACCCGAGCGCCGGCAGCCGCATGGCCGCGACCGCGCCGCCGGTGACCGCGACGCCGATCCAGGCCAGGACCTCGGCAGGCAGACCTTCGGGGAACGGCTGCCACCACCGGTCGACGATCACGCCGAGCACGGCGGTGAGCACCAGCGCGGCGCCCAGCGCGACCGGGGCCTTCCAGACCCACCAGCTCCGGGTCCGTTCGGCCAGCAGCAGCCCGAAGGCGGCGACGGCCGCGAGAAGCAGCAGGACCGGCAGCGGACCGCTGAGCAGGGACCAGTCGAGGGGATTGGGTGGCATGTCCATGAGATGCGGGCGGACCCGCCGGGGTTGTCAACCGGTGGCCGGACCGGGTGTGAGCCCGGTCTCCGAGGTGGCTCCCCGGCTGGTCTCACCATCGGTCGAAGTCACCTTCGCTCCGGGCGTCAACGAGGCGCGTGGCCCGCCAGCGACTGCTCCAGCTTGTGCATCCCGCGGCTGGCCGTGGACTTCACCGTCCCGCGGCTGATGCCCAGGACTCCGGCGATGTCCGCCTCGGACATGTCGGCCCAGTACCGCAGGACCAGCACCTCGCGCTGCCGCCGCGGCAGGGCCTTGACGGCGTCGAGCACCTGGCGGTGCTGGCGGGAGAGCACGATGTCCTCGGCGGACTCCCCGTAGGGCAGGAACCACGGTATGTGGTCGCGGGCGGTCTTACGGCGCCGCAGCCGGGTGCGCGCGTTGTTCAGCACCGCCACGCTCAGGTAGCTGAGCGGGTTGTCCAGGCCGTCGATCCGGTCGCCGTGCCGGCGCCACAGGCGCAGGAACGCGTCGTGGACCGCGTCCTCGGCGTCGCCCGTGTCGCCGACCAGGAGGACGGCGAGCCGGGTCAGGTAGAGGTGGTGCAGGCGGTACAGGTCGGCGAGCGTCGCGCCGGCGCCCGCGGTGGGGTCCGCAGCGGGGTCCGGGACGCGGTCCTCGGCGTGGTCCTCGGGTACGGCTCGGGGCGCCGCCGCGATCGTCAAGGCGGTCATGGGAGCAGACTGGACGAACGTTGATGAGATTTTGATGACGCGCCCGGATCCCGGGGCGGCGGCTAGAGTCCCGTCATGCGGGTGTTGGTGGTCGAGGACGATCGCGAGGTGCGGACGGCGGTGGCCGAGGGGCTGCGCCGGGCCGGGTTCGCCGTCGACGAGGCCGACCGGTGGGCGCGCGCCGACCTGCAGATCGCCGTGAACACGTACGACTGCCTGGTCGTGGACCGGATGCTGCCGGACGGCGACGGCTCCGAGGGGCTGCACCGGCTGCGCGCGGCCGGGACGGCGACGCCCGCGCTGCTGCTCACGGCGCTGGACGCGCTGAGCGACCGGGTGGCGGGCTTCGCGCGGGGCGCCGACGACTACCTGGTCAAGCCGTTCGCCATGGAGGAGCTGGTGATGCGGGTGCGGGCACTGTCCCGCCGGAGAGGCCAGGTCGTCGCCTCCGTGCTGCGCAACGGCGATCTCGAAGTGGACCTCGCGCTGCGCACCGTGCGCCGCGACGGCGTGCTGCTCACTTTGCGGCCGAAGGAGTTCGGCGTGCTGGAGCTGCTTCTGAGCGCCGCCCCGGCGGCGGTGAGCCGGTCGACGCTGATCGAGCACTGTTGGGACGAGATGGCCGATCCGGCGTCCAACGTCGTCGAGGTGCTCATCGGCCGGCTACGCCGCAAGCTCGGCGACCCGGCGGTGATCCACACCGTGCGCGGGTTCGGCTACCGGCTGGGGCCGGAGTGACGGCTCTCCCGCACACCGCGGTCCGGCTCCGCCGGATGCGCTGGCGCCTGGCGGTGCTCTTCTCGGTCTTCAACGTGGCCGGCCTCGCGGTCCTCGGCACGGTCGCCGTGGCCGCCGACCAGAACGGCCGCTCCTCGACGCTGCGGACCCAGATCCGCGGCATGGCCGCGCTGGCCGCCGACCATCTCAGCGACGTCAACGGCACGCTGACCTTCGACGAGTCCGGCGTGGAGCAGGACTTCGTCGACGGCATCACGGTCTACGTGTTCACCCGCGACCCGTCCGGCGCCGTCAAGCTGTTCGACACCGCGGGCGACGGCCCGATCTGGGGCCCGGAACTGCTGGCCGACTCGGCCCGCTGGGCGGTGCGGCACAACGACGAGACCGCGTTCACCGACGTGACCGGCCCGAACGGTTCCGGGCTCCTGCTGGCCGTCCCCTTCTACCACTCGGACGGCACGGACGGCACGGACGGGGAGCCGATCGGCGCGATCGTCGCGGTCGGCGATCCGGACGCGCAGTCGGAGGACCACGAGCGCCTGGTGTGGGCCGTGGTCGCGGCCGGAGCGGCGCTGACGGTGACGGCCGGCGTCGGCGGCTTCCTGCTGGCCCGGCGCAGCGTGCGCCTCGCGGCCCAGGCGCTGGAGCAGCAGGAGCGGTTCCTGACCGACGCCGCCCACGAGCTGCGCACACCGCTGGCGGCGATCCGCGCGGCCGCCGAAGCCGCCGGTCCCGAACCGGCACGGCACTCCGCGACGCTGAGCCAGGTGGCGGCCCGGGCCGCGGGCATGTCCGGCACCGTCGACGGCCTGCTCCTGCGGGCGCGGCACGCCGCCGGCCTCACCCACAGCGAACCGGAGCGGCTGCGCCTGGACCTCCTGGTCGAGGACGTCGCCGCGGACGAGGTACCCGAGCCGCACCGGCTGATCGCCCAGCTGGCGCCGACCGTGGTCCGCGCGGACCCGGCCCTGCTGCGGATGGCGGTGCGCAACCTGCTGGACAACGCGGTGCGGCACGGCCGCGGCGACATACCGGCGGTGGTCGAGGTCAGCGTGCAGGACACGTCCGTGTCCATCCACGACTACGGCCCGGGCGTCGGGGCGTCCGGGCCGCGGGAAGGGGTCGGGCTGTCCCTGGCCCGCTGGGTCGCCGAGCTGCATCACGCGGAGCTGACGGTGGCCGACCATCCGAACGGCGGGACCGTGGCCACGCTGCGGCTTCCCAGCGATCAATAGCGCTCCCTAGCCGAGACCGAGCATGTCCGTGGGCCGACGGGGCGGGACGACACGGCCGTCCGGAAGGAGCTCGCCGGTGTCGTCGAAGACGACGACACCGTTGCACAGCAGGCTCCAGCCTTGTTCCGGGAACGAGGCGACTGTGCACGCCGACTCGCGATCGGCCTCTTCCGCGCCGGGGCAGCGTGGCTTGTGCGAACACGGCGTCCGGGAAGCCGCTGGCCGCCCGGACCCGGATCGGTCGGAAGGAATGTTAGTGAGCACCATGGTCGGCGCACCGCCTTGCCTTGATTCAGGCCATGTCGTCAACGCGCCCCCGAGCGTGCCTGTCAGGCGGTGGTCCCGCCCCCACACGGCCTCTACTCATCCGATATATACCGAACGACCGCCAATAAGTAAAGACCTTTCTAGAAAGGCCCCACTTCACATGTCCGACGTACGACCAATCGGCGATTCGGGCGAGCCCCGGCGCACTAGACGAGCCGCTTGATCTCCCCGCGCACCCGGTAGAAACCGCGACTGGTCTCGTGCAGTTCCTCGACGACATAGCGCGCGCCGACCACTCGCATGTCGCGCGGGAACTGGACGTTCCAGCCCGACTGGAAGCCGCCGCTGACGACGCGGACCCGCAGGCGTCCATGGTCGTCGACACACTCGACGACGGTGCCGCTCCCGACGGAGGTGGTGGTGGCGACCGCGGTGGTCGGGGTGGCGACCGGCAGGGCGGCGCTGGCCTTCACGTCGACCACGGTCGGGACGACACCGCCCTGCGCGGCGGTGATCGCCTGCTCGGTGGCGTCGATGCAGGCGAGCGTGCCGTCGGTGGTGACGATGTAGAGGCGCTCGTCGCGGTACTGCATCGACAGGGCCGACCCGCAGCCGGTGCCGAGCTTCCACAGCCTGGTGCCGTCCGCGGCGAAGCAGTAAACGGACGAGGCACTGTCACCGGCGAAGACATAGCGGCCGCCGGGGGCCGTGGCACAGGAGTAGACGGCGGTGTCGCAGCGGTAGTCCGCCGCCACGCGACCGTCCGCCTTGGTGATCTTGTGAACGGCGTGGCGCCCGGTCCCGGCATAGACGTGGTCGGCCTCCTGCCAGCCGAAGAGCACGGCACCGGGGGTCTTGGTGTTCCACAGCTCGCGGCCGCCGTCGGCGGCGTAGGCGGTGACACCCGCGCTGTGGCCGTGGTAGACGGCGTCAGCGTCGCTGCGCACCATCCACGCACCGCTGCCGGGACTGTTGCGGGACCACTGGTGCTCCTCCTCGTGGTCGATGACGACCAGGCGCCCACCGGCGTCGGAGACCGCGAGCACCCCCTCGTGGATGTCGAGCCAGTAGATGTCGACGTCCTCGTCGATGCGGTACGCGGCGTGCGGGATCTTGCCGGAGAGGTCGTAGACGGAGCCGTCGTCACAGCCCGCGTAGATCCAGAAGTCGTCCGCGACGAGGCACTTGACCCCCTCCGGCAGCTGGAACCGCGACAGCACCGACCCGTCGTGCCCGAGACTGAACACGTCCCCGGACTGGTTCCCCACCCAGCACCGATCCCCGTCGATATGAATCCCGAACGCGCTCGACGCGGTCCGGAACCGCCACAACACCGGCGCCGTCGCCCGCGCCGTCGACGGCGCCGAGGCCACCGCCCGCCGTGTGATACTCCGCGGCGCCCGCGCCCCCATCACGGCCGGCGCGTACCCCTTCCGCACCTTCTCGCCGATCTTCTTGGCCGCAGCCGCCTCAGCCTTCTCCACTGTCGGAAACGTAGAGGTCTGACGCGCGCCATCGGTGCCTATGCGCCCGTACCGGATGTCGACGACCGTGCCCGCGACGGTCACCTCGTAGAACTTGTGCGCGGCGCCGTCATCCTCGGACAGCTCCAGATAGGTGGTCCCCTGAGTCATGGGGAGAAAGTACAAGCAGCGGGTGACAGTGCCTTGGCGGGGTTCGCCGAGCGACGCTTGATCGGTGCGGCAGCACGCTTCAACGCTGCCGCACCGATCCATCGATCCTCGCGGTAGGGCACCGGGACGTGCCCGGAGCCGAGGTGCCGTTACCGTCAGTGCCCGTCGACAGTCATCGTCGTCTCAGCGTGCTGCACGAACACCGGGTCCATGCTGAACCCCCACCGCGGATCCGCGGCGATCGCGTAGGCCTGCTGGTCGGTGACCGGGACCTGGGCCAGGCGGGAACCGTTGCCGAAGAAGAGGCCGTTGGCGATGGTGACCTCGATCTGGACTCCGTCGACCCGGTTCAGCAGCACCTCGACCTCCTTCAGGCTCGACGTGCCGGTCCCCTTCGCCTCCGTGTGCAGGATGCGGACCTGGCTCCCGTCGGCCAGGGTGCCGCGGGCGCAGGTGGCGGTACGGCCGCTGGGCACGGTGACGTCGTCGCACAAGGGCGCGTCCTGCGGCATGACGCCGGGACGATCGAGGAACACCTCGGCTTCGGCCGTGCCGCCGTCGACACTGAACTCGACTTGAACCTGCGTCATGACGTTGGACGCGGACATGAGCGAACCGTGGACCCCGGGGACCGCCTTGCCGGGCAGCAGCTCTTGGAGCAGCGCCCCGTACGCCTTGAGGGTAGCCGGGACGCCGTTCGCCGGCGGGTTCGCCGCGACCGGCGCCGGCAGCGACGGGAGCTGCACGACCGTCGCCGGCGTCCCGCCGGCCGGTCTGGCGCCGGACGGCGGCGACGAGGGCACGCCGCCTGCCAACGACGAAGCCGACGACGGAACCGACGGCGCCGACGAGGCCGACGAGGGAGCCGAGGACGCGGACGACGGAGCCGAGGACGCCGACGACGGCGCCGAAGTCGGCCTCCCACCGTGCCCGGGTCCGGCCGCGCCGGAGCCCCCGCCTCCGGACCCGATCCGTCCGGACAGGACCACGGCACCCACCACCACCGCCGCGACCGCACCGGTCCCGCTCACGATCCTGATCTGCTGCTGCCGCCTGCGCAGCCGGCGGCCGTGCGCCAGCGCGTCCGCCGCCAGCCCGCTCGACACCCCGCCGCCCCCGGCGGCCAGTTCGTCGCGGAGCTGCTCCTTGAAACCACTGTCGCTGAACATCTCGATTCCCTCCGCTGCGGGTCCGCGTCTGAGTGGGTGGCCGAGTGGGTGGCCGAGTGGGTGACCGTCACGCCTCGACCGGGAACTGGTCACCGAGCAACTCCCGCAGCTCGGCCAGCGCCCGCGCCGACGTCGACTTCACCGCGGACGCGCTCATCCCGAGCAGGTCCGCGGCGGACTCGACGCTGTGGTCCTCCCAGTACCGCAGCACGACCACGGCCCGCCGCCTGGGAGACAGCCGCGCCAGCGCCTCCAGCAGCGTCAACCGCAGGTCGGCGGAGTCGTCGGCGGCAGGCCGGTCGGGCAGCACGGCGGACGGCCGCTCGTGCCAACTCCGGCGCCGCTGCTGGCTGAGGAACTCGTTGAGCAGGATCCGCTTGGCGTACCCGTCTATCGAACCGTCGTCATGCAGCCGGTGCCAGGCCACGTAGACCTTCGCCAACGCCAGCTGCGTCAGGTCCTGAGCCCGATGCCAGTCACCGCATATCAGGTACGCGGTCTCGCCGAGGCGCGATGCCTTGGCCGCCGCGTACGCACTGAACTCCGCATCACGATCCACACCCTCTATACGCATCGAGGGCACGGTCGCGACTCACCCCCCGCGCGATTGTTCAGCGATCACCGGCCGGATCGACGGCCTCGGCATGCGCCAGCAGCATGCCCGCCAGCTGACGCGCCTCCTCGACGGTCAGCCCGGCCCAGCACCGCTCCAGGTCACCGCGGTTCAGGCTCGTCCCCAGCACGACGCGATCAGCGTGGTGACCGCCGGGATCCGGCTGCAACGTGTTCACGGTCAACTCGCGTCCGCAGGTAGTGCGCATCACGTCACGGGCTCTGCGGGCCGGGCCACCGCCGGATGCCGTCATGCCGTCGTCCTCCTCGGTTGTGTTCAGATGGGCTATTCGGCACAACACACGAGGTGGCGAGCCTCTTCCCGAGGGCCGCTGGTCCGCCGAACAGCCCGCGGAGACCGCCGCGGCGCCACCGCCGACCGGATCCGGGCTCGCCCTCCTGATCCCGGCGGCGATCGGCTGCGCGGTGTCGCTGGGCATCCGCCTCTACGCACATGTCCACACTCCGGCCGGCCTCGCGGTCAACGTCGCCGGTTTCTCCGGCCCGCTGCCCGCGAAGGCCTGGCTCACGACGATCGCCATCAAGGTCGCCGACGGACAGATCTCGCTGGCTTGATCGAGCTAGTCCGTCACCACCTCCAGCACCGGTGCCGTGCCGACGGCACCGTGGTTCGTGGCGAGGATCGCGGCCAGCCCCGCAGCAGCCTGCGACACCCCGATCGCCACCACGCCACTGGCAGCCGCCGCCTGCACCAGACCGGTGACGTCGAGTCCGACCCAGTCCGCGGTGTTGCTCAACGGCCCGCTGCCGTATGCGGTCCGGATGGCGGGCGCCGTGTTCCACGTGACCGTCGCCTCGCTCCAGGAACTGCTGCTCAGACCGTAGGCACCGACCGTGGTCATGCTGCCTCCGGAATCGGCGACATAGCCGTTGACCCACAGCACCGCCCGGGTGACCGAGCCCGTGATCGCGGCCGTGTCGAACTTCAGAAGGCTGACACGGTCGTAGCCGCTGGACGCCGACTTCACCACCATCGTGGTCTGGCCGCCGTAGTTGGTTGCCGCGTAGGACCCGTCCCGCACATAGCAGTTGTCGGTCGCCGCCAACGCAGTCGCGGTACACGGCGTGAGGGCGGTGCCGGACGTGGACAGCGTCACGCTGTGACTGGAGCCCCGTGACCCTCCGGTCTCGACAAGAAGCTTCACTTGACCGCCCGAGGTCGACAGGACGGTGACGCCGGGATCGCCGCTGACGACGGAGACGTAGCCCGACGCCGCTACGACGACCTGAACCGTCGAGGAGCCCCATGTCGGATCGGACACCGCGATCGTCAGGCTACCGCCGTTCTCCCGCGTCACGACCGAGGCCGGCGCACTGACGGTGATCGCCCCGGCCGTCCCGGCCGCGAAGAAGTTGGCCATGGTCACGCCGAGCCCGGCGTGCGTGATCGCCTGCACCGACGCCGTGTTGCTCAGGACGCCGACCTCGGGACTCGCCGCGTAGGCCGCGGTCTGGGCCGGCGTCGCGCCGGGCAGGACGACGTAGGAATAGGTGGCTCCCGCCGGGTTCGCACCGTGGTTGAACGCGATGCTCAAGTAGGGCCGGGTGTCGTCGGCCAGCGTGCTGGGGGCCAGGCCGTTGACCGTGTGCCAGTTGCCCGTCTGGTTCGTGAGCGCGAACTCGACGTTGTTCGCTCCCGCCGGCCAAAGGAAGTAGTAGCCGGCAACGCCGCTGATGCACGCGGAATGCACCGCGCTGACGGTCGTGGACCAGCCGGGGCTGGTGGACTGCGCCGCGCCGTTGACGTAGAGCGTGTTGGCCCCGGCGCTGTGCAGGTTACGGTTCTCCACCGTCGTCCGCACCGTGTCGCCGCTGCTCGACGTGATGCCCGCACCCAGCGCGACGACCTCGTCATCGAGGCAGAACCATGATTTACAGCCCGTGAGGCCGTTCGAGTAGGCCTGCAACTGCATGCCCACCGAGCCGTACGCGCCCGACGCCGCACCGCCGACCCACCTCGTGCTCGGCTTGGTGGCCTCGCCCGCCGAGGCGGCGACCGTGCCGGAATCCGCGGTGACGCCAGGCAGCCGCAGCGGGTCGACCGTGTCCCAGAAAGCGTCGTTGAACTGCGCGACGTCGCCGTCCAGGTACAGGTAGCCCATACCGTCGCCGGTGTACCAGCCGTGCACGTTCTCGCCGTTGATCGCCTCGTAACGCTCCACCAGCCACGACGACATCGCCAGCGAGTACGCCCACCCGGGACGCCGGTGGATCGCCCGGGCCATGACCGGGAACTGGCGATGGCCGGCCGGCTCGGGCGCGGCGGCGACCGAACCGTCGGCCAGCACCGACTCGGCCACCGCGATCCCGGAGACGCCCGGCACCGACACGGTCACCGAGGCCCCGCTGGTGAAGTCGACGACCTGCTGCGTCGTGGTGGCCACGGTGCAGCTCGTGTTGCGCTGCAACCAGCCCTTCGCCGCGGCCCGCCACGCGGCGGCCTTCGCGGGATCGGCGGTCGCCTGCGCGTACCGGAGCACGGTCAACGCCGCGCTGAAGCCGTCCTGGGCATCGGTCTCGTTGAACCGCGACACCGCGCGTCCCCGCACCGCGTCGATCATCAGCCCGTTGTAGACGACCGGCGCCAGGGCGGTGTCCACGCCGTCGAAGACCACCGCCAGGTTCGGATCGGTGATCGCCCACGACGAGTCCTTCAGCAGCAGCGCGAGCGCGACCACGTCGGCGAAGAAGATCTTGCCGTAGGTGCCGGTGTAGGCCACCCCGCCGTGCTGGATGAACGAACCGTCGGCGTAGAGCCCGTCACTCCACATGACCAGCGGCAACGCCGGCGACATCGCCGCCACACCCGTGCTGATGGGCGTCGCGGCGCCACCGAGCGCCCCACGCACGATGACGCTGCGGCACAGGTCGAGCCGGTTCGCCCCGGTGGAGGTGGTGACTCCCCCACTGACAGACCTCTGTTTCGCCGGGTCCGGTACGAAGGCGTCGATGACCGCGCAATAGCTGGCCACCTGCGCGGCGGAGAGCGCGGGATACATCAGGATCGCCGCGTCCTCCAACGCCTGCGTCGCCCCGATCTGCCAGTCCCACCAGTTGTCGTACATGGCCGTACTCGCCGAATAGGGCCCGCCGACCATGAAGTCGAGACCCCCGGTCACGGCCGCGGCCACCGTCGCGCTCCCCGTGTAGCCGCTTCCCGGCGTGACGTATGCCAACGCCAGGGTCCGCAGCCGGTTCAGGCTCGACGTGATGTTCGCCGAGACGGTGCCGAGCGGCAGATCCGTCCACAGCGCCGCCCGCCCCGAGCCCACCTGCATCGACCCCGACCACGCCTGCGTCAGACTATTGAGTCCCGCCAACGCCGGCGCGTAGACGGCGTTCCCCGGATCAATGGCACCACCTGACAGGTAGGCGCTCCACGAACTCCGCAGCGCCGCATAGGGATCGGTCGCCGCCATCGCCGGCGGAGCACCGTCCAGCGACAACGCCAACGCCCCGAATCCGGCCCCACTCCATGCCAGCAACCGCCGCCGGCTCACCCGAGGCTGTTCACGACTACTCACGGACCACTCCTGCCGATGCGGACTGCACGTGCGTGTCGCGCAAGGTAAACCGGTTCCACGATTTCCGTCAAGAGCACGGCCACAGATGACCGGGAACTCGGCCAATCCGACTAGTAACCGTTTTCGTCACACAGTCCTTCGGCGCCACCCCCAGTCGTCCGGGTTCCGCCAGCTCACGATCCTGGCTCCGGGCGGCGGCTGCTCCACGACCTCCTGGCCGAACACGCGATTGATCGAGCTGTTCCCGTTCACCGAGATGTCGGCGCCGTACACGTGCAGCGACACCGCCCGGCCGGTACCGCCGTTGGACACCCGGTGGATGTCCTCGTCCGGCGGCACCAGGAACTGGACCCGGCCGGGCGTACAGGTCGTGCGGCCGGTGGGAACCAGGACTTTGCGACCGGAACCCGCGAGCCGCCACAGCCGGAACGACTCGTCCACCTCGGCGCCCTCCACCACCCCCGCCACGCACCAGGCGACATGGTCGTGGATCGGCGTGCGCTGGTCCGGCAGCCAGGTCAGAGCCACCACCGAGTGGGTGGGACCGGCATACAGGAGACGTTGCGTGTAGCCGCCTTCGTCACCCTCGCACAAGTCGTCCGGGACGATCAGGCCGGCCTCCAGATACCGGCGCAGGGTGTCGGCGGTGGTCTGCGGGGTCAGGACACCGATCGCGGCGTAGCGGTCGAGGTCGGAGAGGAACGTGTCGAGGTGGGAGCCGAGGCCGCCGTCCTGCTTCATGCCTTCGCGTTTCATGCCGTCGTGCTTCATGCCGCTCGCCGACCGCCGACCGGTTTCTCGTCCTGCGTCCCGATCTCCTCCCACCGGATCCGGGCATGCCGCGGCGAGTCGGCGGTGAACAACTCGTGGCCGACGCGGTCACGCCAGTCGGCGGCGCCCGGCACCGTCAGGAACCTGATTCCGGCCGCCGCGGCCGACGCCGCGCCGAACGCCCCGAGGGCGAACGGGTCACGTCCGGTGGCCGCGGCCAAGGCGACGGTCGGCAGATCGACGCCGGTGGTCAGCTGCAGCAGATCGGTGATGCGGTCGCCGGGCAGGCGGGCCGCGACCTCCATCAGAACCGGGCCGTGCGGGGACAGCCGCAGCTCGCAATGGAACGGGCCGCGAGTGACGCCGACCGCCCGGACCACCGCCTCCGCGTAGGACGTGAGGGCGGCCGCCTCCCAGGGCAGCAGGTCGGCGGGCGTCAGGTGGCCGGTCTCGACGAACGCGGGCTCCGGACCGAGCAGCTTGCGCGTCACCGCCACCACGCTCGGCGTGCCGTCCGCCACAAAGCCGTCCGCACTGAACTCGGGTCCTGACAGGTACTGTTCGACGATGACGGCACGGCCCAGCCCGACCCCGAGGTCCAGACGGGTGTCCCGCAGGATGGCGGCCACCGCGGCACGGGCCCCGCGCACGTCGTCGACGCGGCGCACCCCCATGCTTCCGCAGCCGTCGGCGGGCTTGACGACCGCGGGGAAGCCCACGTGGGCGCAGGCCGCCGGGAGATCGGCCGGGTCGTCGAGCTCTGCGAAGCGCGGCCCGGCCAGGCCGGCGGCCGCCACCGCCGCCCGCATCGAAGGCTTGTCGCGCACCAGGTCCACGGTCGCCGGATCCAGGCCGGGCAGGCCGAGGGCCGCGGAGATCCGGGCGGCGCTCGGGACGCGGTACTCGCACCCCGCGACCACACCGTCGATCGGCGCGCGCCGGTGCTCCCCCGCCACCGCGGCCGCCAACGCGGTCTCGTCGTTGGTGTCGACGGTGATGATGCGGGCCGCCGCGGCGCGCGCCGCCGGATCCAGCCGCCGGTCGCCCTGGTCGTGGGAGGCGACGAGCGGCTGCCAGCCCAGCGCGGCGGCGCGGTGGACGAGGGCCAGCCCCGAGGACGCGGGTTCGAGGATGGCGACGCGGACGGTCATGGTTGCTCCTGGGACGGGACGAACGAAGGCAGAGGGACGGGAGGGTGATCGCGGACGGGAGGGTGATCGCGGACGGCACGCCCCAGGCCGCGCAGGGCGGCGGCGTTGACCGTGGTCGCGGCGATCGCCGCCAGCAGCACCAGGGCCGGCAGGCGTCCCGCCGGGGCCGCCGCGACGAGCAGGCCGGAGACGGGATTGGGCAGCAGCCCGGTGAGAACGACGGCCGCGGTGACGCCGCCGTAGTTCTGGGCGGGGACGGCGCGCGCCCGGATCGTGCGCAGATGGACCTGCACCGCGCCGAGCGTTCCGAGCACCAGCGCCGCCGAGACGAAGAAGACCGGCAGGCTGCGGGCGGTGCCGGCGGCGAATCCGGCGAGTGACAGCACGGCGAAGGCCCCCGCCCCGACCCGGTCCGGCTCGTACCGCTCCAGGCCGCGCCGGGCCAGTGCCACGCCGACCAGCGAGAGGCAGAAGCCGCAGGCCCACAGGACGCCGACCGCGGTGGGCGGGCAGTCGTAGCGCTTGAGCAGCAGCGGCGGCGCCGCGACGATGACGACGCCGTAGAGCAGGTTCGACGCGCTGTAGACGGCGGCGACACGCCGCAGGTCGGGACGGCGCCGGACGGTGGCCAGGCCCGCGAGGACGCCGGTTTCCGTCGGGAGCTCGGCGACTGCCGCGACCGCGCCCTCCGCACCGACGGCGGAGGCACTTGTCGGCCGCCCGCCGAGGGGCCACGCCAGGAGCGTCACGAGCGCCGATGCCCCGGTGATCGCGGCGACGGCGACCGCCGAACCGGCGAGCAGCAGCACGGAGGCGAGCAGCGGCCCGGCCATCCGCGCCGCCTCGTCGATCGCGGTCTGCACGGCCTGGATCCGCGGCACCCGCTCGGGCTCGCGCGCGCCGAGCTGCGCGCCGACCGACTCGGCCGCGATGAAGGTGCTCTCGAAGGAGAGCCCTGACACGATCCCGAACCCCGCCGCACACCACCACGCGGCCGGATGGGCGATCAGCACGGCGAGGAGCGCGACGCCGGCGACGGTGCGGACCGCACCCGCGGCGCGATAGACGGTCCCGGGACCGAGGCGGTCCACGAGCGCTCCCGCGTGGGGGATGACAGCCAGCCGCAGAACCCACTCGACGCAGAAGCTGAGGCCCGACCACGCCGCACTGCCGGTGGCGTGCAGAACGATCAGCGGGACCGCGATCTCCGTGGCCGAGGACGCCAGCGCGTCGGCGGCGCGCAGCGGATAGGCGCGGCGCGGAGTAGGGGCGTGGCCTCGGCGGCCGCTGCGACTGCGGTGGCCGCGCTGGCCGCGCTGGTCCCGCTGGCCGGGCTGGCCGCGGTGACTGCCGTGTCTAGGGGCGGGCATCGGCGTGCCCCGCTGCCGCCTCAAGCGCTTCCGCTATGACGCGTACGGCCCCGACCCGCTCAGCCTCAACCGCCTCGACCGGCGCCGCATCGAGCTCGAACACGAACTCCCGCAGCGCCCGCGCCATCCCCTCCAGGACCGCGTCCGTATCCGTGCCCCGGAACCGGAACCCGGCGACCAGGTCCTCGCCCTCCAGCACCTTCCCGACCTCGGCCGATACCTGCGCGTACAAGCCCGGGATCCGCCCACTCAGGTCTTCGACCCGGCGCACGCGCGCCCCGACGGTCCCCGGCACGAGCAACGCGCCCCCGACCGCCGGACCGCCCGGCGCCGCGGGCTCCTGTCCCATCTGCAGCCTGATCCACTCCCGGACCAGGTCGAACCCGTGCACCTCGGCCAGCGTCCAGGGAATCAGGCAGCCGCCGACCCGCGCTCCGACCTCCAGGAAGACCGGCCCGTCCGGGGCGTCGATCGCCTCGAGGTGGAACGCGCCGTCCGCGAGGCCCAGCGCGTCCAGGCACCGCAGGGCGAAGTCCAGAATCCGCCGCCCGTCGGGGCCGTCGTCGCACACGCTCGCCGTCGGCTGGCCGCTCGCGAAGCCCAGCGGCGTCCCGAGATACCGGGAGGCGCACGCGAACCACGGGGCGCCGGCCCGCATCAGCCCGTCGACATGCCACAGCGTCCCCGTGACGAACTCCTCGGCGTGCAGGTCGGCGAAGTCCGCACCCTCCAGATACGGTGCCGGGTCAGCGCCGGAGGGGATGACCCGCACTCCCGCCGCGGCGGCCCCCGTGCGGGGCTTGAGCACGGTGGCGCCGGCCACCGTGGCGGCGAACCGGGCGACCGCCCCCGCCGAGTCCACGACCTCCAGACGCGGCACGCGCAGCCCGGCCCGGGCCACCGTCTCCTTCATGAGCGGCTTGTCCCGGAAGCGCAGCAAATCCGCCACGCCGGGACCGGGAACGCCGAACTCGTCCCGGATCCGGCCGCCGAGCAGCAGGTTGAACTCCGACAGCGCCAGCACCCGGTCGACGCCGCCGAGCGCTCCCCGGCAGCGGCGCGCCGCCGCGAGCAGCTCCTCGTCGTCCGCACCCGGGGCGACGACTTCCACCGATCGCGCCTCGGCGGGCACCCGCGGCAGATGCCCGGGCACCGTCACATACGCCACCGAATGCTCATGGTGGTCGATATGGGCACCGTAGTCGGAGAACTCGTCGTCCCACCGGTTGATGATCAAAACACGCATGGCGACACGGCACCATGCGGGGATCGATGAGCGATTACGGGTTGGTTGACGCCCCCGTGGATCCCAGGTCGGCGAGCGCCGCACGGCATCGCGCGAGCAGCCACCGGAGGTTGAAGCGCAGGGCCGTGGCCTCGCCGACGGTCCGCACGACCGTCGCGAGCAACTCGGCGGCTCGTTCGGTCTCCCCGCTGTGGAACAGGGCCAAACCCAGAACCCCGGAGCTGAACGTGACGCCCTGGCCGACGCCGATCTCCTCGGCGATCGCCAGCGCCTCCTCGGCCGCGGCGACCGCCTCGGCATGCCGGCCGGTCATGGCCAGGCCGATGGCGTAGAGGTCCAGGCTGTCCTTGGTCCCCAAGGTGAACCCGCCATCGCGGCTCCAGGCGACGGCCGTCTCGGCGAAACCGACGGCTTCCTCCCACCTCCCGGCGGCGATGCACACCAGCGCGGACGCCCTCCGCGCGGTCCCGGATTCCGGGTCCAGGATCCGGGACCGGTCCGCGGCCTCCCGGGCGGCGTCAAGGTCTCCGTCCGCCTCCAGGATGCAGGCCGCGACCTTGTACAGGGCGCTGGATTCGGCGAGAGCGTTGCCGGCGTCCCGGAACCGGGCCGCCGCGTCGTACAGCAGCTCCAGACCGCCGGCCGGTTCCTGCGGTGCGAGCACGTAGCCCAGCAGCGCACGGGACTGGGCGGCGATGTAGGGCTCCGGGTCCTCCACGGCGACGGCCTTCCGCAGGGAGTCCACGCACTCCGGCAGCGGCGGCGTCGGTCCGACGCGGACGCTGCCGCGCACGTAGGCGGCGCGCGCCAAGGCGGTCCCGTCCCCGAGCTCCGCGGCCCGGGCCATCGTCGCCGCGGCGGCTGCGGCCGTCGACGAGGCGTGGACGGCGCGGTCGACCCAGTACGTGTCCATGAGCAGCAGCAGGGCCCCGGCGTTGTCCACCCCGGCCGGTCCGGCGATGGCGACCTGCCCGAGCGCGGCCATCAGCGACGGGAGTCCGGCGTTGATCTGGAACCCCGGGGCCAGCGTGGTGGCCAGCTCCGGCAGCACCAGCCCGGCCGCCGGGAGGTATTCCTCGTCTTCGAGGTCGAGGCTGCACACCGCCGCGTAGAAGTACTCGAGCATCCGGTCCACACAGCCGGCGGCCGTCGCCGGATCCGTCTTCTCCCGGGCGAACAGCCGGACCAGGTCGTGGTAGCGGTAGCGGCCTTGTTCCGGGGTCTCCAGCAGTCCCAGGTCGACCAGCTGCTCGGCCAGGTCCTCGGCCTCGTCGTCGCCGGTCTCCAGGAGCGCGGCGGCCAAAGGGACGCTCAGGGTCGGGACGTCGGGCCCGGCCAGCAGCCGGAACGCGCGGGCGAGGCGGTCGTCCAGCTGCGAGTAGCTGAGCTCGAAGGTGGCCCGGACCGCGAGGTCGCCGGCCTGCAGCCGGGCCAGCCGCCGGCCGGCGTCGGCCAGGTTCGCGGCGAGGTGCGCGACCGTCCAGCCGGGCCGCGCGGCCAGGCGGGCGGCGGCGATCTGCACCGCCAGCGGCAGGTGGCCGCAGGCCGCCACGATCTCCTGGGCCGCGGGCCGGTCGGCGGCGACGCGCTCGGCACCGGCGACGGCTGTGAACAGGGCGAGGGCCTCCTCCGGCGCCAGGACGCCGAGATCGACGTCGGCCCCGGAGCCGAGCCCCCACAACGCCGCCCGGCCGGTCGCCAGCACCGCGCAGCCCGCGGACCCGGGAATCAGGGGACGTAGTTGGGCCGCCGACGCGGCGTTGTCGAGCACCAACAGCATCCGGCGGCCGGCCACGACGCTCCGGAACAGCGCGGACCGTTCGTCGACCGTCTCGGGGATCTCCCCCTCGGGAACGCCGACGCCGCTCAGGAACGCGGCCAGGACCTCGGCGGGCTCGGCCGGCTCGGCGCTCACCCCGCGCAGGTCGACGTACAGCTGCCCGTCGGGATACCGGTCCCGGAGCCGGTGGGCGACGTGCACGGCGAGGGCGGTCTTGCCGACGCCGCCGACGCCGGTCACGGTGACGACCGGCGGGACCCGGCCGTCGGCCGTCGTGATCGCCGCCATGAGCTGGGCGACGCGGTCCCCGCGGCCGGTGAAGTGTGATGGCGCCGCGGGCAGCTGGGCCGGGCTGAGGCGCGGGGGCGCCGCGGGCGGGGAGTCCGAGGCCGGTTTGGTGCCTTCGCCGCCACCGGTACCGCCAGTGGTGCCGCCGGTGCCGCCGGTGCCGCCGGTGGTGCCGCCGGTGCCGCCAGTGGTGTCGCCGGTGCCGATGCCGGTGCCGGTGCCGGTGCCACCGGATCCGACGCCGCCGTCCAGCGCCGCCGCCTGCCCGGTCGCCGGCCCGGCCGCCGCCACCAGTCCCGGATCCGCGCGCACGATCCGCAGATGCAGCTCCGCCTGCTCCGGGCCGGGCAACACTCCCAGTTCCTCGTCCAGCCTGCGCCGCAGCTGCTCGAAGAGTTCCAGCGCCTCGCCCTGCCGCCCGCAGCGGTACAACGCCAGCATCGACAACCGATACAGGCTCTCCCGCATCGGATGCGCCGCGATCAGCTCCGTGAGCTCGGCGACCGCTTCCCCCGCCCTCCCCAACTCCAGCATGGCTTCCAGCCGCGCCTCCGTCGCGTCCAGATGTCTGGCCGCCAAGCTGTCACGATGGACCGCGATCTGCCGCCCCGGCACTCCGGCGAGCGGCTCCCCGCGCCACAGCGCCAGCGCCGCGGACAGATCTTCGAATGCTCGTCGGTGGTTTCCGGTGGCGGCGGCGGACCGGGCCTGGTCCACCAGGGTGTCGAACACCTCCAGGTCCGACGCCCCGGGCTCGATCCGCAGAGCGTAACCATCGCCCTCGGTGACCAAGGGGCTGTCACCCGTCCGGCCGGGATCCAGAACCGTCCGCAGCCGGAAGACGTAGGTGCGAACCGACCTCTTCAGACTCGTCCCGCGGCCGTCCTCTCCCCAGATCGCCGTGCAGAGGTCGTCGACAGAGACCTGCTTCCCCCGCTGCAACACCAGCAAAGCCAGGAGCGCCTGCTGCTGCGGCGCCCCGGCCGGCAAGGCCTCCTCCCCGCGCCACATCGCCACCGGCCCCAGAACGCCGAACCTGTACTCCATGACCCCCGCCCCCGGTTTTCCGCATAGCCTGCTCGCCCCAGCTTGTACCAGTGATCAACTCTAACCACCGCCGGCGACCGCGGCTGGAACGGTCCGGGTCCGTCCGGGCAGCGGCTCGGACGGACCCGGACAGACCTGGACGGTGACTCAGTTCAGAACATCCCAGTCGGCCGCCGTCCCCGGCGGGGCCAGGACCACCGAACCACCGACCACCGACAGCACCCCGCCGCCGGCGGCGTTGACGACGCTCAGGCCGCCGTCCGAGGCCGGCGTGACGATCCACTTCTGGCGCGGATCGGCCGGATCGAACACGGTCGAGGCCGTGACCGGCGAGCCCGCCGCGCCGGCCGCGGTCAGCGAGCCGTGCTGCTGGGCGGCGCTGTAGCAGGCGTCGAAGATCCGCACCGTGCCGTCCGGGTTGGGCGCGAACTGCCACCACTCCGACCAGTGCGAGTCCCACCAGGTGTTCACATCCAGCGGCGCGTTCGCGGGCGCCGCCGCACACTGCCCCGCGACCTCGAGGGCCTGCCCGGTGGCACCGTGCACGGCCAACCCGTGATAGCCGCCGTCGCCCACGACCGACGGCTGGGCGGCGGTGATGCGGAACAGGGCCACGCCGTGCGGTTCGACGTCCGCGCTCAGCGATCCGGTGACACTGAGCGTTCCGGTCGTCTTCGTCCACAGCTCGCGATACGCCTCGCCGGTACCGCCGATGCCCAGGGCCGCTGCGCTGACGCTGATCGTCCGGGTGTTCGCCGGATCCTGATTCACGAGCAGCACCGCGACGTCCCCGTTCGCCAACCGCCGCTCCAGCACCACCGGCGCGGTGCTGGACGCCGGCGGCGACCCGACCAGGGTGGCCGGCGTGCCCTGCCGGTCCTGGTCGATCGCGACGACGTCGGCGTTCTCGTAGATCGCCAGGCTGCTGGCCGAGACACCCGTCGACCACGTCACACCGTTATCGGTGTGCTGTGACTGCGCCGCCGGACGCAGGTCCGCCCCCGAGACGAGCGGTGCAGCGGTCATCGCCAGAATCGACATCTCGGTCCGCGACTCGGTGTCGGTGAACGGCTTGTGGCAGGGACAGTTATCGGTGACGCCGTACACGCCATATGGGTCGAGCCACCCGGTGAACATCATGTCCATGTCGTTCCAGGACCCGGGTCGCACGTTACCGGCGTAGGCCAGGGTCGTGGCGAGCTGACCGTTGTACAGCACACCGTCGAGCTCGCTGTCCCGATCACCACCGATCCGGCACATGTTGGCCACTTGCCCGCACCACACCCCGGTCGGCGCATAGCCGGGAGCCCGGTCCGGCGGCGTCCCAGCCGCCACGATGACCGGATCGGTGCGGGCCGGATCGTTCGCGGATTCCAGATACGGCACGCCGGTGTGCACCGGCTGAGCCGAGACACTGACCACCACCCGCGGACGCCCCTGCGCCGCCGACGCCGCGTCGAGCGCCTGCTGGAACGCCCGCACGCGCGAGTACATCGACTGTGTCAGTTCCCTGCCTTCGCCCTGCGTCCCGTAGTTGTGGCCGTCCGGTCCGACGACCGGCGGGCCATAAGGGCAATCGTCGTATTTGACGAAGTCCACGCCCCACGCGACGAAGTCGGCCGCGTCGGTGGCCTCGTGCCCCAGACTGCCGGGATGGCCTTGGCAGGTGGTGTAGGTGTCCGTCGCGTAGAGGCCGAACTTCATCCCCTTGCTGTGCGCGTACCAAGCGAGATACGCGATTCCATTGAGCGTCCGTCCCTGAACGACCTGGGACGGGAATGCACTGTTCGGCGTCAGGTGTCCGGAGGTGGGATCGACGCCGGAGCCGTCCAGACCGTCGACCGGATTCCCCGCCGCGTCGTACAACTGCATCGCGCCGTACGACGTCTTGGCGAAGTTCGTGCTCTGATCACTCCGCCACGGGACCGACCAGCCGTCGTCGATGGTCACGGTGTCGTAGCCGGCCGCGACCATGCCCGACGAGACCATGTAGTCGACGGTCTGCTGCACCTCCGTCTCCGTGACGGCGGGCCCGAAACTGTTCCACGAGTTCCACCCCATCGGAGGTGTCAGCGCCAGGCCGTTGTCCAGCCGGACAGCCGCGGACGCCGGTGCCGACGCGGAGGCCGCACCCGTCGTCCCCACCGTCAGCGCAGTCAGCACCGCGAGCGAGGCGCACGCAGCCGCAAGGTTCTTCTTCAGCATCCCGGACCAGCCCTTCAGCTCGTCTGGAAGCCGGTGAAGTCGACCTCGCCGCTGTCGCCGGAACCGACGTTGTGCGCGGTCATGAACGCACCGACGTCCTGGGTCGCGTTCACACCCGGAACGGTGGCCGTTCCCACCTGGTTCCAGGTCGTACCGTCGGTCGAGTAGTAGCCGGTGAACGTCGAGCCGGAGCGGACCAGCTTCAGCCACGACGGATACACCGCCGAGCCGAGCCCGGAGTCCGGCGGCGAGCTGTTGCTGTCGAGCTGCCCGCTGCCGGTGCTGTCCCACTGCAGGACGTAGCCGTGGCCCGGCGTGACAGCGAGGATCAGGTACCCCGGCGAGCTCCCGGCGCCCGTGATGTCGTCGCGGACCATGATCCCGGCCTTGGCCCAGACACTGGTGGCGGCCTGCGCGGTCACCTTGACGACGGTCGTCGACCCGTCGTGCTCGGCACCGGGCCGGTACACGGTGCTGTACTCGTCCGTCGATCCCCAGGCGTCGGCGCCGGCCCCGATGATCGAGACGTCCGATCCGAGCTGGCCGGTGAGCGCCGTGGTGCTCGTGAAGGCCTTGTAAGGAGCCTGCGGCGGGTTGACGAGCCGGATGGTGCCGGACGAGGTCGAGCTCTCAGCGCCGCCTTTCCACCGGTCGGACTCGGTCCCGTCGATCCGCACCGTCTGGATCGGTTCGGTCAAGGTCGCCGGCGCGGTGAGCTTGAACGCCGCGATCGCCATGTGGCCCGGCTGGACGCTGCTGGACCGGGTCGGCGTCAGCGGCCTCGCCGTCCAGCCGCCGGGCACCGTCAGACCGAGCACGACGTCGTTCACAGCCGCCACACCGTTGTTGGTGAAGTACGAGTACACCGTGCCGGACTGGCCGGCCGACAGCGCAGGCAGGGTCGTCAGCAACGTCGTGCTCGGCGGAAGCTGCCGCGTCGTGGCCGGAGAGACCCGGTACATCACCGTCCCATGCCCGGGGACAGCCGCGCTGATCGTCCCACCGCTGATCGTCGTCCGACCGGTCCACAGGTCCTTCAGCGCGTATCCGCCGTTCGAACTGCTCGGCACGCCCGCGGCGGCCGCCGTGGTCGAGATCGTCGCCGCCGTGGCGTTCTCGTTGAACAGGACCACCGCCACGCTGCCGTCGCTCAACGGCTTGGCCAGCACGTCCAGCCCGCCCGAGGACGAGATCCCAGTTCCCTGCTTCCCCAACGGATCCTGGTCGACCGCGATGACGTCGCGGTTGCCGAGGATGCGCAGGGTGTCCGGACTCGCGGTGCGCAGATCGGTGCCGGAGATCAGCGGCGCGGCCATCTCCGCCCACAGCGTGAATTCGGTCTGGTCCTCGGTCACGGACATGCCGTTGCCGACTTCCAGCATGTCCGGATCGTTCCAGCCACCCGGCCCGGCGTCCTTCGCGAGCTGCACGTTGGTGTGGAAGATGTCCAGCATGCTGCCGAAGCCGGCACTGATGTCCCCGGTCGTGCGCCACAGGTTGCCGACGGTCCCGCCCCACGACGCCACGTCCTCGGTGCCCCAGCTGCACAGGCTGTAGACGATCGGCCGGCCGGTGGCGGCGAGCGCCGATCCCATGGCCTGGTACCGCTGTTTCGAGGGGACGCCCTGGTTGTAGCAGTTGTCGTATTTGAGGTAGTCGACACCCCAGCTGGCGAACAGGTTCGCGTCCGCGGTCTCATGGCCGAGGCTGCCGGGATACCCGGCACAGGTCTTGGTCCCGGCGGTCTCGTAGATGCCGAGCTTCAGCCCCTTGCCGTGGACGTAGTCGGCCACCGCCTTGATCCCGTCGGGGAACTTCACCGGGTCGGGGACCAGGTTCCCTTCCGCGTCCCGGTTCGGCGCCATCCAGCAGTCGTCGATGTTGACGGAACGGTAGCCGTCCGCGGCCAGCCCGCTGGAGACGAGCTTGTCCGCGGTCTGCTCGACGAGCTGCGCGCTGACGTCACACCCGAAGGCGTTCCAGTCGTTCCAGCCCATCGGCGGGGTCAGCGCCAGACCGTTGGGCAGCGCCGCCGCCGGCGGCGCCGTCGTCGCCGCGAGCGTCAGCGGCGCCGCGACGAGTGCTGTGACCAGTAGGAGTATCCGTGCTCTGAGCATGTGCCATCTCCTCGGAAGGCGGGGGTGGGTCCTATGCGAGGTGCAGACGGTGCGTGCGCGCCATGATTTGAACGATCGAATCCAACAGTTTCGATCGCGTACGCGCATGGTTCAACATGACGTCCCGCAACGTAGCGATGTCATATAGCACTGTCAAGCATGCGCGATCAGGCTCCTGTCACGCCTATCAGGACGCCCGGGAGGTGCACACGGCCTCACACGGCCCACCCGTCGCCGAAACTCAGTACTTTGCGGCAGTAAGGTCCTGATACACCTTCAGCAGCAGCTGCGGAAGGTGATCCTCCGCGACGCCACCGCTGTTGAGCGCGAGACTGACGAGGACGCCGGATGAGGGCACGTACATGATGACCGACCGGAAGCCGGAGGTCTCGCCCTCGTATACCCACGCCTTCCCCACCACCGGGCTGGTGACCTGACCGACACCGAGACCGTAACCGTGCGGGTCACTCGGCGTCGTCGTGCTGATCGGCAGACCGGTCTCGACCGACACCAGGCTCTCCAGTTCCCGCTGCTGCCGTGGCGGAAGCAGCTCGCCGTGGTAGAGCGCCCGCTCCCAGCGCGCCAGATCCGGCAGGGAGGCGACGATGCCGCCGGCCGCCTGCATGGCGGTCAGGGCGAGAACCGGCATCGAGGTCGCCTGCCCCGGCGCGGGGGCGTAGTAACCGGCGGGCATGCGTGCCGCCGTGCGAGCCGGGCAGACCGGCCCGTAGCAGGTGTCGCGCAGGCGCAGCGGCTTCAGGATCCGCGTGGTGAGCTGGTCGGCGTAGGAGTCGTGAGTCGCCCGCTCGATGATCTGCTCGGCGATGATGTAGTTCGTGTTCGAGTAGCCGTAGCCATGTCCCAGCGGCAAACCGTACGCGTAGGACACCAACTGATCCGCGGTGAAGTCCCTTTTCGGATCGGCGAAATAGGCGGACGTGAAGGCGGGAAGCTCGGTGAAGTCCGGGATACCGCTCGTCATGTTGAGGAGCTGCCGGATCGTGATGCGCCGCCACGCCGGATACTGCGGCAGCCACGTGCCGATCTCGTCGTCGACCGACAGCACGCCCTGTGCCTCGAGCTTCAGCAACAGCACCGACGTGAACGCTTTAGTGTTGCTGGCGATCTGCCACCGGGCATCGGCCGTCACCGGACGGCCACCGCCGAACCGCGTGGTGCCGGCGGCCAGGTTGATCGGTCGGCGACCGCCGGACCCGGCGGGATCGAACGTGACGGTGAGCGATGCGGCTGAAACGTGTTCGTCGGCGCCCTCGGCGGCCAGATAGCTCCGCAGATCGGCACGCAATATATCAATAAGCTGTGAATCTTGGCGACGGTGCTGTGTCGCGGACGCTGTTGGTGCCGAGACCGTCGACCCGGCCAAAATGACCACGGCAGCCCCCGCCATGGTTGTGACGAGCCGACGGCGGCGGCCGGCTCCGGTGAAAGTACGCATGGCACCAAGGCTGTTCGACGATGAGGGCTGACCTCCAGCCTCCGAAAGTCGATGGGTTCAGCTCTAGCCGATGGTCTCGCTACGAAAGAACTACCCCGCCCTCCCAGCCCCCAACGCCTGAAGCGCCTCGGCCTCGGCGACCAAGCCGAGTCGCGTGAAGATCTCCATCGCCTCCCGGCGTGCGGTCTCAGCACGCTCATCTTGCCCCAGCCTAGGCAGCGACTCAGCCAGAACCCCCAGTGCCTGGGCCCGCAGCCAGTCGTCATGCAGCGCCTCACCGCCGGCCAGGATGTGCTCGGCGATCGCCGCCGCCTCCTGGTGCCTCCCGACGGCGGCATGCAGAGTCGCGATCCGGAACCGCGTGGTCTCCTCGCGGTTCGGGATCCTCGCCTCCTGGCAGGTCCGGACGCATTCGTCGTAGACGGCCTCGGCCTCGTCGAACCGGCCCAACCTCTGCAACGCCAGGGCCGTCCCGTACAAGCCGGTCGCCACGTTCTCGAAGTCGCCCAACTCCCGGGACAGCTCGACGCACCGCCGTCCGTGCTCGATGGCCGCCTCCAGGTCGTCGTCACACGTCACCGGCAACTGCGCCATCGTCGCGTACACCGCCGCCAGCGCCTGCCGGTTCCCGGTGGACAGGGCCAGCTCCCGCGCCTCGTCGAGGCAGATCAGCGCCAGATCACGCCGCCGCACCGTGGACCACATCGCGCCCAGGTTGTCCAGCACGTCGGTCAACAGGATCCGGTCCCCCACCGCGCGACACAGCTCGACGGTCCGGTTGTAGGGCCCGCCGTCGACGACCGATTCGAGGAACTCCGCCGTACCCAGGCTGTAGTAGTCGATGACCCGGCGGGCGCGCGCCTCCGACAGCTGATCGCCGGTCCGCGCGGCGGTTTCGGCGAGCAGCTCGGCGGCCGGCTTCACCATGTTGCGCTGCCATTGCGGGTCCACATACAGCAGCACCAGGTTCTGCGCCGCGATGCTCAGATGCTCGGGTGAGCCGGCGATGGCCTGGCGCATGACCGCCAGGATCGAGGGGAGCCGCACGGCCAGAACGGCACGGGTCTCGGCGGCGTCGGTGAAGGGCAGCCCCGGCGACCGCGCCGGCTCCAGGCTGCCCGGGAGCATGCTGCGCGGCTGCGTGAGGCGGAAGGCGTTGAGCGCGGTGGCCTGGAACATCTCCAGGAGCCGCGTCAGGCACACGTCGGCCGCCTCGGGGCCGTCGACCGCCAGGGCCAGATCGCGGGCGTACGCGCGCACCAGATCGTGGTAGCGATAGCGACCGGGGGCCGGCGACTCCAGCAACGCGAGGTCGACGAGCGACTCCAGCAGGTCCTCGGTTTCACCGGTGTCCAGCGGGTCCAGACCGATGATCGACGCGGCGCCCTCCAAGCCCATGTCCGGGAAGGAGATGGTGGCCAGCAGGCGGAACGCGCGGGCGGCGTCGGGATCCAACTGCTGGTAGCTCACGCTGAAGCACGCTTCGATGGACAGATCGCCGGTTCTCAGCTCCCTGAGCCGCCTCTGCTCACCGGCCACCCGCCCGGCGATGTCCTCGACAGTCCAGTTCGGCCGCGCCGCCAGCCGTGCTCCGACGATGCGCACCGCCAGCGGCAGACACCCGCACGCGGCGACCAGTTCCGCGGCCGCCGCACCGTCCACACCCGGCCGCCCGGACCCCACGATCCGGCTCAACAGCTCGGCGGCCTCGTCAGCGTCCATGACGTCGAGGTCGACCGTCGCCGCCGTCGGCAGACCGACCAGGTGCGGCCGGCTCGTGACCAGAGCAGCGCTTTCCGGCGCACCCGGCAGCAGCGGACGCACCTGCGCGGCGTCGAAGGCGTTGTCCAGCAGAATCAGGACCCTGCGGGAAGCGAGCACCGTCCGGAACAGCGCCGCACGCTCGTCGAGCGCCGCGGGCACCGTCTCCGGGGCGGCGCCGAGCGCCGTGAGGAACCGTCCGAGCACGTCGCCCGGATCCGTGGGCCGGTCGTCCGCACCGCGCAGGTCGGCGTACAGGCAGCCGTCCGGAAAGCGGTCGGCGACGGCGTGCGCCGCGTGCGCGGCCAGCGTCGACTTCCCGACGCCGCCCATGCCGGACACCGTCACGATGGCCACGCGGCCGGACGCCGCGCGGTCGGTGAGGGCCTCAACGATCTTCCGCGTGGGAACGCGACGGCCGGAGAAGTCCGGGATGTCGGCCGGGAGTTGTGCGGGAATCGGCATCCGGGGCGCCTGCCTCCGCGTGGCCGCCGTCGCCGACGGCGCGTTCCGGACGTCCACCGTGGCCGGCCGGACAGAGGCGGGCACAACGTTGAGCGTCGGATCGGCAGCAAGGATCCTGCGATGCATCTCCCGCAGCCCGAAGCCCGGCTCGACACCGAGTTCCCCGTCCAGAAGCCGCCGGGCCTCCGCATACGCGGCCAGCGCCTCAGCCTGCCGCCCGGATCGATAGAGCGCGAGCATCAGCGACTCGTACAGCTGCTCCCGCAGCGGATGCTCGGCGATCATCACCGACGCCTCCTCCACGACAGCCCCATGGCGTCCGAGCTCCAGCTCGCACTCCAGCAACGCCTGCCGCACGTTCAGACCCGCCTCGACCAACCGGACCCGCTGCGTCTCCGCATAGGGTCCCGGAACCCCCGCAAGCGGCCCGCCGCGCCAGAGCGCGAGTCCGCGGCGATAGAGGTCGACGGCCTCATCGACCCTGCCGGCGCCGCGCGCTTCGCCGGCCCGCACGGTCAGATCGTCGAACACGGTCAGGTCGAGCGCTTCAGCGTCGGGTTTCAGGACATACCCGGAGCCAACAGACGCCAACAGCCCCCCGGTCTCGCCCCGAGCCCGCTCGGGATCCAGACACTTGCGCAGCCGAGCGACATAGGTACGAACGGTGCCCAAAGCACGATCGGAAGGCTCGTCGCCCCACACGGCATCGATGATCTCGTCGGCGGTCACGGTCCACGCCCCCGCCAGCAACAACCGCACCAACACCGCGACCTGCTGCGGAGCCCCGAGCGCCACCGGCTCGCCGGCACCCCGCCACGCCCGCACCGGTCCGAGGACGCCGAACCGCACCCCCTGGCCCATGATCATTTTCCTCCCCGCAGCCCCCGGTTCATGCTAACTGGATCAAGGTGCCAGAGGACGGGACGACCGGCGAGGCGTTAAGGAAGCCCCGGACTTGCCTCGTCCCCAGGGGCAGGGTGCAGGGTGAACCCGTGCCCGAGGACTTGATCACCATCGGCGAGCTCGCGTCCCGAACCAGGCTCAGCCTCAAAGCCCTCCGCCTGTACGGGAACCGAGGCCTCCTACCACCGGCCGAAGTCGATCCCCGAACCGGCTTCCGCCGCTACGGCCCCGCCCAGGTGGAGCGGGCCCGCCGCATCATGCTGCTGCGCGCCGCCGGGATGCCGTTGACACAGATCGCGGCACTCCTCGACGCCCCCAGCGAAGAGGCTCTGCATCTGCTGACGGCCTACTGGCGCGATCAGGAGTCCACCCACGCGGCCCGCCGCCAGGCGGTGGGCTACGCCCGAGAGATCCTGAACGGAAGGAACCCGGCCATCTACGAGATCGCCGAACGCCACGTACCCGAGCAGCAGGTGCTCTTCATCCAGCGCCACGTCAACGCCGCCGCCCTGCCCGGCTTCCTCGCATCAGCGCCGGATCAACTGTTCGCGCACCTCCGCACCACCGGCGCCTGCCTGTCCGGCCCGCTGTTCGCGATCTTCCACAGCCTGGTCAGCGAAGAATCAGACGGCCTCGTGGAAGTCTGCGCCCCCACCCTGAACACCGTCTCCCCGGCCGGCCCGATCGGCCTCCGCATCGAGGCCGCCCACCGCGAGGCCTTCGCCGCCCTCCCGAAACAGGCCGGCGGCTTCGCGTCCATGGCCGCCGCCCACGACGCCGTCCACGCCTGGCTCGTGGAGCACGGGCACCGACGCTCCGCCTCGAACCGCGAGATCTACTACCCGAACTGGGCGACCGCCGGACCCGACGAGCACGCGGCCGACGTCGCGATCCCGTTCGTCACGTGACCTGCTGTCCGCGCACCACCGGTGCCGTCCGGAGGGCGCCCGGAACCAGACCCGATGCCTTCTCGAAAACCCGTGCTCAGCCGAGATCCTCCACAGCCTGAAGCCGCCCGACCTGGATGTCGGAAAAGTGGGCGAGCGTCACACCCATCTGGTGCAGGGTCTCGGTATCGTCCGTCGCAGGCCCGATCAGGGCGACGATCGAGACCGCCTTACCGACACGAACCAGTTCAGTGGCCATCAGCACGGTCTTGCCGTTAGCGGAGATGTAGTCAACGTAGCCCACCCCGCCTTCCGCAAGCTCAGATCCCGAACCGAAGGTCATGGAGACCGGGACTCCATCCTGAGTCAAGGTCAGGGACTTACACCCCTTCAGCCCCACAGTCAGGTCGGAGAGCATCGTCACAGCCTCATCGACAGACGGCAACACCACCACCGAGTCACGGATCGTATGCTCCTGAGCCGCCTTCGTGAACTGGCGGTCGACCTCAGCCACCGTCCCGTACTTCGTGGACAGCGCGTCCGTCGCGTCCGCGAGCGTCTGGCAGAGGCCACCCCCGCTCGTGACGACGTCCTGGACATCCGTGGTCTCGGTACTGTCCTTCGAGGCGTCATAGACGTAGCCGGGCGCGTCCTTGTCGGTCAGCAGCAGCTTCCTGATTTTGTCGGTCGTCAGAGCGGAACCGCCGGCACCGCTCGACGTCGCGACCAGGCTGGCCGACGGACTACTGGACACCGGCGCCGTCGACGAAGCAGTAGTGGCCGCCCCGGCACTCGCACTCGACGACGAAGTGGCCGACGCACCCACCCCCGCCGGCAAGATCTTCCCCGACCCGCTACAGGCCGTCGCCGTCAGGACAGCTGCCGCGAGCACAGCTATGGAAACGCCTTTGTTTGCTGAGCGCATGATGATTTCCCCCTCGACGAGACACACCGCGCCCAGGAATCCCTGAGACGCGGTGCGTTGACGAACGCTCGCTTCGATGGCGGCTACGTGAGCTGCCACCACCTCCACCAGCTGAGGAACACCATCAGACAGCCCGACCTGTCAAAGCCCCATAAGAGGCACCGCTTGCGCTCAGGGCGCCGGCGGTCCAAGAACTGCCTCCGACGATCAGTCGACGTCGCCAACGCAGAGCCCGGCGGGCCCCAAAAATCCTTCGAGGAGCTGAATAGCCTGCTCGCCCCAAGGTTGACTCAGCAAACATGCGCGATGAGCGCCTGCGTCGTTCAGCACCCACTTTTTATCGCCGGAGTCGGGAAACAGGCCGGAGGGAAAAGCCACTACATCCTCTCCCTCGTTCAGCGTCTTACCGCAGATACGACACGTGCTTCGCCCCAAGAGAATCAGAGCCATATCCATAACTCCAATCCCGCGTAGCAGCCGGAGGGTCTTGATGGGTTCCGGCCGCCCCGGATCATGGTGTGGCGCGGAGACGGGCCATTCCCCGAGTAGCAAGCACGGTATCGCCCCACAGCACCCGTTGCAGGTTCTACGCTGGATGTCGTGGGGATGGGACCGGAGCCTTGGTGAGCGGCTGGGGAAGCCGCGCCGTCGTCGTGGCCTGACCCAGGAGCAGCTCGCGGTGGCCTCCCGGGGTAGGCGCAACGGCGCCTGGACCCTCACCGCCCGTATCGGCTCAACCCTCAGGGGGCATGAGGCGCAACTGCACCATCGCCTCGAAGCGAGCCTCGGGATCGGACAGGTCCAGCCCGGAGACCTCCGCCAGGCGGCGGAGACGGTAGCGGAAGGTGTTCGGGTGGACGTGGACCTTCGCGGCGGCCGCGTTCACGTCGCCGAACGCGTCGAGCCAGGCGGCCAGGCTGGCGGCGAAGGCGGTGCCGTGGCGGCGGTCGTGCGCGCGTAGCCGGATGACCGGACCGGACGGCACGTCGTCGTCGGCGGCCAGGCGGTCGGCGAGTTCGCGGAGGAGGCTGGCGGCGTACACGTCGGACAAGCGCGCAATACGGTGCGGGGCCTGCGGGTCGTGGGCCGGGCGTGCGGTGCGGGACTGCAGCACCCGCAGCGCGCGGTCGGCATCGGTGCGGCTGCGGCGCAGGCCGGTGGGGTGGTCGGCGCAGCGGCCGATGGCCACGCAGATCGGGACGCGCGCGCCGGCCCGGGCCAGGAAGGCCTCGATGACGCGGCGGGCGTCCTCCTCGGTGGCGGCCGGGAGCACCGCATAGGTGATGCTGCCGAGGCTCGCGACCGCGGTATGTGGGTGGATCGCCGACAGGTGCAGTGCGAGCGCGCCGGCCAGGCGGGCCTCGGCCGCGGCGCGATCGGCCGCCGCGCGATCGCGGGCGGCGCGCTCGGCGTCGTCCGCGCGCTCGGCGGCAGCTTGGTCCGCGACGACAGCCCGGTCCGCCGCGGCCGCCCGCTCGGCGCCACCGCGGTCGCCGGCACCGCGCTCAGCCGAGCCGACCATCCGCTCCTCCGAGCCTGAACTCGAACCCGCACTCGAACCGCCGCCCACCCCGGAGCCGCCGGGCGTCGCCACCGCCAGAGCCAGCACGCAAGCCCGCTGCGCGGCCAGCCCCAGCCGTGCCGCCGCCTGCGGCGCCTGCGGCCCGCCCTCCAGCACTGTGGCCAGCAGGTCGGCGCGCAGGCGGCGGTCGGCGTCGGCACCCGAGCGGCTGCGCAGCAGATGCAGCGCGGCGACGTTGGCCGCTTCGCGGAAGGCCTGGGCACGGTCGTCGTTGAGCGGGCCGGGGACCACGACCCAGATGGAGCCGAGGATCTCGCCGCCGGCTCGGACCGCGATCGCGACCCGGGGCTTCTCGCCGACGCCGGCGATGTAGACGGGGTCGTCGGAGCGGTAGATGGCGTGGAAGGCGCCGCGTTGTTCCAGGTCGCGGAGTTTGTCCGCCGGGACCTGGCGGTCCAGGATGGTCGCGATGCGGGAGTCGTCGGCCTCGTCCTGGCGGGCGGAGAAGGCCAGGACGCCGCCGCCGCGGTCCTCGATGGTGACGGGGCCGTCGAGCAGGCCGGCGATGGCGTTGGCCAGCTGGAACAGGTCGCCGGCGAGGGGGGCCTCGGGGCCGGGGGCCGGGCCCGCGGCGGTGGCGTCGGCCGAGATCAGGGATCTGAGCAGCGCGGCCACCTGGGCCCAGGACGCCCCCGGTGTCAGCCCGAGGACCACCACGCCGGTGCGCGCCGCGGCCTCGGCGACCGGTCCCTGGGCGACCACCGGCGAGCGGACCACCACCGCGGCGGCACCGAGCCCGCCTGCGTGGTCGACGAGCGCCGCGACGTGTTCGGGGCCGTAGACGCCGACCCCGAGGACGATCGCGCCGGGCAGGCGGGCCGGCTCGTCCAGGCGGTCGTGGATGAGGACGCCGGCTACCGGAGTGGCCGGGTCGGACCGGCCCGCCACCAGCTCGACCAGGGTGACGCCGAGATCGGCGATGATGCGGCCGAGCGACGTGCGCGGCGACGTCACCGGCCGCCCCCGCCTGGCCGGGGCGCGCGCGGCACCCGCGAGCCGGCCGCGCGCTCCACCGCAACGTTCATGATCACAGATCACACAGTAAGCGACCGCAGGTGCCCCACCGCAAGGGCCGCGGCCCGGCCGATGGCCCGGTCGGCAGCCGGATGACGGAAGTCGGGGCGCTCGGCGCGGGTGAACACCGCCACCGCGTACCGTCCGCCCTCGGGGTGTTCGACCACGCCGGCCTCGTTCCGCCAGCCGGGCAGCGTCCCGGTCTTGGCGGCGATCCGCCAGCTGTCGTCGAAGCCGCAGGACAGGCGATGCGGCCAGATCTGCCGCGCCATGATCGCCCGGACCTCGGCGCACGCCTCCGGGTCCCCGGCCTCGTCGCGCCAGATCTGGCCGAGCAGGTCCGCGACGTCGCGGGCGGTGCCGCGGGTGGTCCGGGCCGGGGTGCAGACGTCCAGCTCCATCAGGGTCCCGGCGGCCGCCCGGCGGGCCATCTCGGCCAGCAGCTCCTCGTCGGTCCCCCCGCCGAGGTCCGCACGCATCGACCCGAGCAGCTCCAGACACCCGCCGACCAGGTGGGTCCGGGTCCTGCCGAGATCGGCGAGCAGACCGTTGACCCGGTCCAGGCCGATGCGCGCCAGCACCACGTCGGTCGCGGCGTTGTCGCTCATCGACATCATCATCAGAGCCAGGTCGCGCAGGCTCATCTCCACCGGGTCGGCCAGGCCGGAGGTGCCGATGCCGCCGTCCCGGTACTTCGGCTCCACGGACAGCCGCTCGGTGCGGCTGACCCGCCCGGCCGCCGCCTCGACGGCGTAGGCCAGGCACACCGGGACCTTGAAGACCGAGGCCAGGCACACCGGCTCGTCGGGTGACAGGCCGACCTCGGCCGGGCCGTCCACGTCGCGGGCGTGAAGAAAGCCCTGGATGCCGGCCTCGTCGAAGGCCGCGCGGAGCTCGTCCTGGATGGAACTCACAGTCATAACGGCGTTCACAGCGCGATCCACTCCCGGGTCTCGGTGACGGTGTCCAGCAGCTCCGGGATCGGCGAGCGCCCGATCCCGGGTTCGCGCGGCACCGCCAGGTGGCCGTCCACCAGGGTGAACGGTTCGGTGATGTCCGTCCGGTAATACCGGTCCGACGCCGACGTGTCGCCGGGCAGGGTGAACCCGGGCAGTGCGGCCAGCGCGACGTTCGCGGCCCGGCCCAGGCCGGTCTCCAGCATCCCGCCGCACCAGACCGGGACCCCGTGGGCGACGCAGACGTCGTGGATGCGCCGCGACTCCAGGTAGCCGCCGACCCGCCCCGGTTTGATGTTGACGATCGCGCACGCACCCAGCGCGATCGCGTCGGCGGCGGCGCGCGCGGAGACGATCGACTCGTCCAGGCAGACCGGGGTCTTGATGCGCTTGGCGAGCTCGGCGTGGCCGCGCACGTCCTCCTCGTCCAGCGGCTGCTCGATCAGCAGCAGGCCGAAGGGGTCCAGGCGGGCCAGCTGCGGCGCGTCGCCGAGGGTGTAGGCGGTGTTGGCGTCCACCTGCAGCAGGACCTCGTCGCCGAACCGCTCGCGGACGGCGCGCACCGGCTCCACGTCCCATCCGGGCTCGATCTTGAGTTTGATCCGGACGTAGCCCTCGGCGAGGTAGCCGCCGACGGCGTCGAGCAGTTGCGGGACGGAGTCCATGATGCCGACCGAGACTCCGGCCGCGACCGTGTTCCGGGTGGCGCCGAGCCACTCGGCCAGGGAGAGCGAGCGCTCACGCAGCCAGGCGTCGAGCACCGCGGTCTCCAGCGCGGCCTTGGCCATCCGGTGGCCCTTGATCGGCGCCAGCGCGGGCGCGACGGCCCAGGGGTCGAGGTCTCGCGACTGCGCGGCGGCGCGGGCGGCGGCCGCGGCGAGCATCGGGACGAGGTAGTCGCGCACCACTGCGATCGCGCCGTCGGTGTACTCCGAGGAGTACACCGGGTCCGCCATGGTGACGAGCTCCCCGTAGCCGTCGGCACTGTCGGTCTGCACCCGGATCAGGCCCAGCTCCCGGGTCTGTTGGGTGCCGAACGAGGTGCGGAACGGCGCCACCAGCGGGATCGCCAGCCGGCGTAGTTCCACTCCGATCAGCTTCATGAGTGGTCCTCCTGGTTGTGTCCGGGTGCTATGTGCTGTGTTCGTGGTGTCTGCCGCATCTGTTCGGACTGTTCGGGCCGCTCCACGACGTACCAGCCGTCGCGGGTGAACCCGGTGATGCGCGCGCCGTCGGCCAGCAGCCCGCCGAGGACCTCGCGCAGCGCCGGCCGCCATCGGGCGGCGAGGGCGGGGTCCCTGACGCGCAGCTCCTCGACATCACGCGGAACCGCGGTGAGCAGACGCCCGGCACCCCGGACCCGGTCGGCGCCGGCGATCACCGGACCGCCGTCGGGTCCGACGCCGAGCGCGACGACCGCGTCATCGGTGGCCGGCGTGAAGTCGCCGGACAGGACCGCGCGGGTGTGCGGCCCGGCCAGGTCCCAGCGGACCAGCAGGCGGTCGGACGGGATGCCGACGTTGCGCTCGTCGGCCATCTCGCCGTAGTAGTCGGGGTGGTACTGGACCGCGACCGCGCCGAGCTTGGCCAGGTTGAAGTAGGCGTTCCGGCTGACCAGCGGATCGTAGGTCCAGGTGACGGCGCCGATCCCGCGCCGCAGGCACCAGGCCCGCTGGTGCAGTTTCAGCGCCCTGCCGAGGCCGCCGCCGCGCCAGCCGTCCTCGATCCCGGTGATGTGCGAGTGCAGACCGAAGTCGGCCAGCAGTCCGAGACAGACCCCGACGACGCGGTCCTGGCGATGGGCGCCGACGACATAGCTTCCGCAGTGTGCCAGCACCTTGAGCAGGGCGGCTGTGACCAGCGGAGACCCGCCGCCGCCCGGCCGCCAGACCCGGTCCAGCAGCCCGGCGGCCTCGTTCATCTCCGCGATGGAGCGGTATTCGACGAAACAGACCCCGACCGCCTCGGCCGCGGCATCGGCGGTGGCCTGCGCCTCAGCGACCAGGCCCGCGGGGAAGTCCGCGGGATCGCGGCGGCCGAGCCAGGAGCCGGCCGGTGCGCCGGCGTCCACCACCGCGCCGGAGCTCATCGAGCGCACCGCCTCCCCCGGGCCGAGGTCCCCAGATCCACCCGTCTCCGCCGTGCCGGCCGGGCCGGCCGGCCCGGTCAGTCCGGTCGGCTCGGTTGGCTCCGTCGGCCCGGTCGGCCCGGTCGGCTCCGTCGGCCCGGTCGCCGCCCTCGCCGTCATCTCAGTGCTCACCGCTCCCGCTCGCTCTCGCTCATTCCTCGTCCAGCAGCTCTGCGACCAGCGCGGCCAACGGCGCAGTCCGCCGGGGCAGCTCCGCCACCAGTACGTGTTCGTCGTCCGCGTCCGAGCCGCCGCCGACCGCCACCCCGCGCAGGTCGCCGAAGCCCAGCCGGGCACGGCCGATCCCGGCGGCGACGTCGTCGGTCGGCGACGCGCAGACCACGAGTTCCCCGATGTCGGCCGGCAGGTCCGCGAGCCGGGGTGGCCGGCCGGCCTCCCGCACGGGCACGGCTCAGGCCACCTTCGGGGTCGCGCGGGCGCCGTGGTGGATGTACTTGGTGCCGTCGGGCAGCTCGTAGAAGACCACGGAGAGCCAGGCGTCGAGCTCCGGGCGCCTGGTCACGAACACCCCCGGCTGGAGGGTCCGCAGCTCCATCTCGACCGGCTCCAGGCCGGCCAGCGTCGCGATGATGCCGCTGACCGTGAGGATCATGACCAGGCCGCCGTCACGTTCCACGACCTCCAGTCTGGTCGAGGCCCGCTCGTAGACCCCGACGTAGTCGGCGGGGTCGAACGGCAGCGGCTCGGGCGTCGGCTCCAGCGGCGCGCGCATCTGCACGCCGGCCAGTTCCCCGGCGATCTCGTTGAAGACCGCGCGGTACAGCGCCATGGCGTCGCCGCCGTTGGTCAGCAGGCAGATCGCCAGGTCGTGCTCCGGCAGCACCCGCAGGAACGCGGACTGTCCGAGGGTGCCGCCGTCGTGGCCGAAGACCTTGGTGCCGTCCCACTCGTCCAGGAACCAGCCCAGGCCCCAGTGCGTGGCCAGGAACCACTTGTCGGGCACGTCGATCTGCGGCTCCTGCATGGCCGCGGTGGTGGCCTCGGCCAGGATCCGGGTACCGTCGGCGGCGACGCCGCCGTCCAGGTGCATCTTGACGAAGGCCAGCACCTCGCGCGGCGTGGTGTGGATCAGGCCGGCCGGGCCGGCGTTGCGGATCAGACCCCAGGCCGGCGCCGGGGCCGGCGGCGTGCCGATGTGGCCCATGGCGGCGCGGTGCAGCAGTGCCTCCTCCGGCAGGGTGCCGATCTGCTTCAGGCCCAGCGGGCGGAACAGCCGCTGGCGCATCAGCTCGTCCCACTGGGTGCCGGTGACGACCTCCATGACCCGGCCCAGCAGCGAGAAACCGCTGTTGCAGTAGGACATCGTGGCGCCCAGCGGGTGGTTCACCGCCTCGTCGGCGAGCAGCTGGACGTACTTCTCCAGGTTGTCGTCGCCGCGGCCGGTGTCGGTGAACACGTCGCCGTCGATGCCGCTGCTGTGGGTGAGCAGGTGCCGCAGGGTGACCTTGCGGGTCAGCTCCTCGTCGGCGAGCTTGAGTTCCGGCAGTACGTCCACGATCGGGGTGTCCAGGTGCAGCACGCCGTCGTCGACCAGGGCCATGGCCACCGTGGCGGTCCAGACCTTGGAGATGGAGCCGATCTGGAAGACGGTGTCCGTGGTGGCTTCGATGCCGGCGCCCTTGTGGGCCCAGCCGGCGGCGGCCTCGGCGACGATCTCGCCGCGGTGCAGGATCGCCAGGCTGGCGCCGACGCCGTGCTGCTCGACGAGTTCGGCGAGCCTGGTCTGCCAGTGCGCGGTCAGCTCCGGGTTCAGCGTGCTGCCGGTGCTCTCCTCGGCGGGCGATGTCGTGACGGTCTCGGTCATCGTGTACTCCGATCCAGGTTGTCAGGGATGAAAAGGACGTCAGGCTGCGGTGTGGGCGGTGACCCAGTCGACGAGCCGCCGGGTGTAGTCGGTGCGGTGGGAGGGCCGGCCATTGAGGATGAACAGGTGCGAGGCTTCCGGGTACAGGACCATCCGAACCCGGACGCCGCGGGTCTTCAGCGCATGGAACCACTGCTCGGCCTGGCCGGCCGGGCACCGGTCGTCGGCGGCGCCGTGCAGGATCAGGGTGGGCACCCGAACCGCGTCGACGTGGGTCATCGGCGAGCACGCGGTCAGCGCGTCCTTGCCACCGACCTCCAGTGCGCTGACGGCCTGCCCCTCGTCGGAGGTACCGGCCATGCTGTGCAGGTCGCAGACCACGCCGCCGGCAACGACCGCGGCGAAGATCTCGCTGCGCGCCGACAGCCAGCAGGACATGAAGCCGCCGTAGCTGTAGCCGGTCAGGGCGATCCGCGCCGGATCGGCCAGGCCCTCGTCGACGAGCGCGGCCACCGGTTCCAGCACGTCCCGCTCGTCGGCCCGGCCCCAGCCGCCGACGGCGGCGCGGTAGTGCTGCTCGCCGTAGCCGTCGCTGCCGCGGATGTTCAGGATCAGCACGGTCCAGCCCCGCGCCACCAGCTCGTGGTGGTACAGGTGCACCGGGTCGGCCTGCGGGCCCCAGGCGTTGTGCGGGCCGCCGTGCACGTCCACCAGCAGCGGGCCGCCGGCCGGCGCTGCCGGGTCGCGGACCGTCCAGCCGGGCACCACGCCGCCGTCGGTGAGCGCGAACTCGCGCTGCCGGTACTCCGGCAGCCGCGCGTCCGGCAGCGCGGACTCCATGTGCTCGGTGAGCCGGCGGAACTTGCCGGACTCCAGGTCTACGACGCCGACCTCGCCGAAGCTCGAGCCGTCGGCGAACACGAACGCCGCGACCCCGGCGGGCTGTGAGACCTTCGCCCCGCTCACCGACAGCCCCGGCGGCAGGCCCAGGTAGCGGGGCTCACCGGGCTCGGCCGAAGCGCCGGCCGGCAGCACGCACAGCCGCGAGGCGCCGCGGTCGCGGACCGCGAACAGCACGTCCCGGCCGTGGAACTGGGCCGGTGCGCCGGGATAGCCGGGCGCACCGGGCATCACGTTGCGGTCCAGCTCGGCGGCCAGCTGTACCGGAGCCGAGCCGTCCAGGGGCTGTCGCAGCAGGTGGAGATGCCCGACCGAGACCGTGGTGCGGCCGGTAACCAGCAGTGCCGTGCCGTCCGGGGCCCAGGCCACCGCGGCCGTGAGCGGGATGCCGGCGCCGACCCGCTCGCGGGCAGCCGGCTCGCGGCCGGGCTCGACGTCCGGGCGGACGGCGAGCACGTACGGCGCCGAGGTCCCCAGGTACTCCGGCCCCGGGCCGCTCCGCGCGGCGAACGCCAGCCGGGTCCCGTCCGGCGACCACGCCGGGGCGCCGCAGTCATCCGGGCCCGCGGTCAGCTGTTCCACCAGACCGGAGGCGACTTCGACCACGAAGACCTGGCTGCGCGCGGTGCCCAGCAGGCCCGCGCCGTCCGCCTTCCAGCCCAGGTCGTCGGCCACCACCGGGGCCTTCGGGTCCCGGACGGCGTCCACCGCGGCGAACGCGATCCGCGTGCCGTCCGGGGACCAGGCGGCCGGGCCCGCGCCGCCCGGCCGCGACTGTTCGGTGGTCAGCGGCCGCGCCTCGCCGCCGTCGGCGGAGATCAGATGCAGCTGCCCGGCCCGCAGGAACGCCAGCATCGAGCCGTCCGGGGACCAGCGCGGCGCGCCGTCGGCCGGTCCGTTGGTCAGCCGGCGCGGCGCACCGCCGGCGGTGGGCACCACGTGGATCGCCGCCGAGGCGGAGTCCCGGTCGCGGTCCTGCCGGGTCAGCACATAAGCGACCCGTGAGCCGTCCTGAGAGAGGTCCGGATCCCCCGGGATCTCGAAACGGTACAGATCGTCGGCCGTCAGCGGCTGGGACATCATGCCTCCTGGTCGGGTACGGCGGTGGGCGGCCGGGTGGCGGTCACGGGCAGAGCGGGGACGCACGACAGCAGAGTCCTGGTGATCTCGTGGGCCGGACGGGCCATCACCGCCACGGCCGGACCGGCTTCGACGACCCGGCCACCGTCCAGGACGACGACCTGGTCGCACAGATACCGGATCACTGCCAGATCGTGGGAGATGAACAAGAGCGCGAAGCCGAGTTCCCGTTGGAGCCGGCGCAGCAGGTTCAGCACCGCGCCCTGCACCGATACATCGAGCGCCGAGGTGATCTCGTCGGCGATCAGCACGCCGGGCCGCGCGGCCAGGGCCCGGGCCAGCGCGACCCGCTGCCGCTGGCCGCCGGACAGAGCGTCGGGGGTCTGTGCCGCGCGCGCCGGGTCGATGCCGACGAGGTCGAGATAGCGGGCGACTTCGGCGGCGCGCTCGGCGCGGGTCCAGCGAGTGGTCCCGGCTGCGGCACCGGTGGTCTCGCCGGCGGCCACCCGCAGGTCCCGGGCCCGGGCCGGATCAGCGGTCTTGCGCCTGGGCAGCGCCTCGGCGATCGTGGCGCCGATGCCGAGCCGGGGATCGAGCGAGGCGTACGGGTTCTGGAACACCAGCTGCACCGGTCCACGTCCGGGGCGCCGCGGCAGATCCACGCCGTCCACCGTGATCCGGCCCGCGGTCAGCGGTGCCAGCCCGACCACGGCCTTGCCGAGCGTGGACTTGCCGGAGCCGGAGCCGCCGACCAGGCCGGTGACGCTGCCGTCGGGCACGGCCAGGTCCACGCCCCTGACGGCGGTGAACCGCCCGTACCGGACGCTGACCCCGCGCAGTTCCAGGGAGCTCATGCCGCCGCCTCCGATCCGGCTCGGGCTGCTTCGGGTTCGGCGTCCGGCTCCGCCGGATGCCAGCAGGCGACCCGGTGGCCCGCGCCGCCGCCGGCCGCGGCCAGGACCGGCAGCTCGGCGCGGCACCGGTCGGTGGCGGACGCGCAGCGGGCCGCGAACGCGCAGCCGGGGAACTCCTCCCCCGGCTCCGGCGGCCGGCCCGGGATGGTGGCCAGCTCCGAGGCCGGATCGGTGGCCATGGTCGGGATCGCGCCGACCAGAGCGCGGGTGTAGGGGTGCGCGGCGTCGGCCAGCCGGCGGACCGGCAGCTCCTCGACGATCCGGCCGGCGTACATCACCAGCACCCGGTCGCAGACCTCGGCGACGACGCCCAGGTCGTGGGAGATCAGCAGCAGCGCCGCGCCGGTGCCCGCGCGGACCTGCCCGAGCAGGTCCAGGACCTGCTTCTGGACGGTGACGTCCAGAGCGGTGGTCGGCTCGTCGGCGATGATCAGCTTCGGCTCGGCCATCAGGCCCATGCCGATGAAGGCGCGCTGCCGCATGCCGCCGGAGTACTCGTGCGGGCGCTGGCGCGCGCGGCGGCCCGCGTCGGGGATGCCGACGGCGGCCAGCCGGGCCACGGCGCGGGCCCGCGCGCCGCCGCGGGAGGCGCCGAGGTGGACCTCGGCCACCTCCGCCAGTTGGCGGCCGACCCGCAGCGCCGGGTTCAGCGACGTCATCGGGTCCTGGAAGACCAGGGCCAGATCGGTGCCCAGCCGCGGGTTGGATCGCAGATCGGCACCGTCGAAGCGGACCGTGCCCGTCGTCCGGCCGGGGTACGGGACCAGGTCGGCCAGCGCCAGCGCGGTCAGGCTCTTGCCGGAGCCGGACTCGCCGACCAGGCCGACGGCCTCGCCGGCGGCGACCGTCAGGCCGACGCCGCGGACCGCGGTCCGCCCGCCGGGGAACGCCACCCGCAGGTCGGTGACCTGGACCAGGGCGTCGCCGTTGACGTCCGGCCGGTCCTGCGGATCTTTGTTCGCGTTCCCCGGCGGGAGGTCTGTGTCCTGCTCGGCGGCGGCCGCGGGTACGTCGGTCGGCGTGGCGGTAGGGACGGTGACCGTCCGCCGCCCGCCGGCCTGCGCGACCGCCTCGCCGATCAGGCCGAACACCAGGCCGGCCAGCACCACCGCCGTCCCGGGCGCCAGTGCCGAAGCCGGGTTCACGTACACGCGGCCGAGGCCCTCGTTGAGCAGCCGTCCCCAGTCGTAGTCCGGGCTCTGCACCCCCAGGCCGAGGAAGGACAGGCCCGCGAAGGCGATCAGCGAGCCGGTGGCGGCCTGCACCCCGAACAGCACCACGGGCTCGACGATGTTGGGCAGCAGGTGCCGCACGACGATCCGGAACCGGCCGACGCCCAGGATCCGCGCGGCGGCCACGTAGTCCGAGCCGGCGATCGAGGCGGTCAGGTTCTGGATCAGCCGGGCCAGCGAGGGGATCAGAGCCAGGCCGATCGCCAGGACCGCGCCGGTGCTCCCGACGCCGAACACCGTGGCGAGGAAGAGCACGAACAGCAGGCCGGGGAAGGCCACCAGGACGCCCACGGCGGCGGTCACCGCACGCCCGGCCCGCCGCCCGAGCACGCTGGGCGCCACGCCCAGCACCAGGCCGCCGGCCAGGCCGATGACGGTCGCGGTCAGGCCGAGCTGCAGGGTGAGGCGGCTCGCGACCAGGACCCGGGCCATGATGTCCCGGCCCAGGCTGTCGGTGCCGAGCCAGTGGGCGCCGCTGACGCCCTGGTTGGTGGCGCCGGTGTCGATCGCCTCGGCGCGGTCGCCGAACAGCGGCGGGGCGGCGACGGCCAGTGCGGCCAGCAGCAGCCCGGCGATCACCGCGGACAGCCCGATCGGGGTGTGCAGCGAGCGGCGCAGCGCGGCCCGCGCGCCGGTGCCGGAACGGTTCGCCGCCATCAGTTCCCCCTGACTGTCGAGCGGGGGTCGACGGCCGCGACCGCCATGTCCACGGCGAAGGTGATGAGCAGCGCGAAGGTGCCGTAGACCAGCACCACGCCCTGCACGAGCGGATAGTCCTTGGTGGTGATGGCCTGCACGATCGTCGATCCCAGGCCCGGCCAGGCGAAGACGTTCTCGACCAGGACGGTGCCGGCCAGCAGCGAGGTGAACAGCATGCCGCCGATGGTCAGCGAGGATGTCAGTAGGTTGGGAAGTGCGTGGCGGAGATACACCAGCCTGGCCGGGAGGCGCTTGGCGCGCGCGGTCCGCATGTAGTCCTCGCGCAGGACCCGGAGGGCTTCGACGCGCACCACCCGGGACAGCGACGCGGTAGGCACCACGGTCAGCGACAGGACCGGCAGGACGTAAGACGACAGGTCGGACTGCCCGGCCACCGGGAACACCGGCCAGGTCACGGCGAACAGCGCGATCAGGCCGACGGCCAGCAGGAACTCCGGCAGCGCGGCCAGCACACCGGTGGTCGCGGCGAACGCCAGCTCACCGCGCCGGCGGCGGCCGTCCCGGGTGAGGACCGCCGCGATCATGCCGGCCGGGACGGCGACCAGCAGGATCAGGACCACCGCCGGAGCCACCAGTCGCAGAGTGGCCGGCAGCCGGTCGGAGACGATCTGCGAGACCGGCGTCTGGGAGATGATCGACTCGCCGAGCCGGCCGTGGAACAGGTTGTTCAGGAAGCTGCCGTACTGGGCGGGCAGCGGACGATCCAGGCCCAGCTGGTGGCGGCGGGCGGCGACCAGGGCGGGGTCGGCGGTGGGACCGAGCGCGGCGTGGACCGGGTCGCCGGGGATCAGGTGGATCATCGCGAAGGAGGCGGTGACCACCACGGCCAGCGAGACCAGCAGCCGCGCCAGGCGCCGGGCCACGAACCCGGGCCAGCTGTCGCCGGCCAGGGCGCGGGCCGCGGCCCGCAGTCCGCCGGCGCCGGACGGCTGCTCGCCGAACGCGGCGAGGGCGGCCATCAGGAGGCCCGCAGCGTGCTCGGAATCGGACCGGAGCCGTCGACCTGGAAGGCCACACCCTTGCCGTAGTAGCCGACCTGGTTGCTGACGATCGGCACCACGTCCACTCGCTTGACCAGCGCGGCGTCCGCCTGCTCCCACAGGGCGCAGCCGGCCTTGCCGGCCACGGCCATCGCCTGCTTGCTGAGCGCGGTGTAGTCGGGGTTGGCGATCGACCCGAAGTTGGTCCCGTTGGGGGCCGCGGGGCCGTCGTAGAACCGGGTCAGCTGGTCGGGCAGCGGAACGGAGACGGGGATCCAGGCGACGTCCCATGCGCCTCCGGACAACGTGGTGACGACGGTGGTCGCGTCGACGACCTTGGACTCCACCTTCACCCCGAAGTCAGACCACTGTTTGGCGGCCAGCTCGTAGGCGGCGGACGCGTCCGGCCCCAGCGCCGAGGAGGTCACCTGGGTGATGCTCAGGGCCTTGCCGTCCTTACTCCAGCCGCTCCCGGACTTGGCCCACCCGGCGGCGGTCAGATCCGCGGCGGCCTTCACCAGATCGTGCGCCGGCAGGTTGCCGGTGACGGAGTCGCCGGTGCAGGGGTTCGGCGCGAGCTCCCCGATGGTGGTGGCCGGCGCCCCGGTCCCCCCGGTGGCCACAGACCCGATCTGCTTGAGGTCCAGCGCCTCGACGAGCGCCCGGCGCACCGCCGCATCCGCCGTCGGGCGCACCGTCGCCTCGTTGAACTGGGCGAACCCGAACGGGACCAGCGTGGACTGCTTGGCCACCCGCGCCGACTCCAGCCGCCGCGTGTCCGGACCGTTGACCTGTGCGATGTTCAGCTGCCCCGCCAGCAGCATGTTCGCCGCGGTGGAGGCATTGGCGACCACCTTGAACACAACCGTCGCGGGCATCTCCGCGTTGTTGGAACCGTTCGGCCCCCAGGTGTAACCGGCCCGCTTGGTGTACGTGTAATGGTCACCGGGAAGCGCTTCGGACAGCTGGTAGGGCCCGCTGGCATTGCTGGTCTTCGCCAGCGCGGCCGGATCGGCCAGGCTCTTCCGGCACACGAGCGGCAGCAACTGCGTCATCTCCACGATGAAAGGTGCCGGCGCCGACGTCGTGACCGTCACAGTCCGCGCCGCGACGTCCGCAGTCGCCTTGGCCGTGACCGGAACGGTGAGCCCGAGCATCGGCGAGGAATTCTTCGGATCGGCGATGTAGTTGTACTCGGCCGCGACATCCTCGGCGGTGAGCGGCGACCCGTCCTGACACGTCACCCCGGGCCGGATCGTGAACGTCGCGGCGCTACTGCTCGCCGACGGCGACGACGCCGTCCAGGACTCGGCCACCCCCGGCACGACCCGCCCATCGGGGTCGATGTGGATCAGCCGATCGTAGGCGAACCCGTTGAGCTCGATGGCCGTCCCAGCCAGGGCGGTGGTCGGCGACAGATTCCCGGGGTCGGAGGCGATCCCGATGGTGACCGTCGCCGAAGGGTCGCCCTTCCCGGAGACACTGGGAGCCCCCACTCCCGCCCCCTTCGCCGCGGAATGCCCGCAGCCGGACAGCGGCAGACTGGCGACCGAGGCCACAGCCAGCACCACGAAAAGACGCCGGCGCCTGCGCACCGGGTAGACCGCCGCTGGTACGTAGCCAGACTTGGTGTCCATCAGCTGTGCTCCTTCTGCCGCCGCGCCTTTGGGTGGGTGAAATGTAGGTGCGGCGGCACAGGGCCAGCGTTGTGCGGATGAATGAAGTTGGCGGAGTTAGTTGGTGCGCGGGAACGATGACGTCGCCCAACTCAGCAACGAAAGGCTCCGAACCGTCGCCGTCCGCGGCAAGCAGGGCCGATGCGTCGCTCCCGTCATCGCAGACCGAGCCGTAGCCGGTATCCACCGACCAGGAAGGACACCCGCATCACCTGGAACAGCAGTGCGAGCCAGCGGGTCCACGGACCGCGCCGCCACGCCGGAACCGCGGCCGACGCCACCGTGTCGAAGTCAGTCGGATTGCGCCGAGGTCGGCATGCGCCGTGGTCCATTCCTCGATCGTCGCGTCGATGTCGCGCCCGATGCCGAACCGCCTACCGCTCCACTCGAAGACCCTCCTATGGCCCAGGTGCGGTGGCGGCTTGCGGTGCGTGAGGCACATGGTCGACAGGGAGGCATGCTAACCCGAGAATGGAGCGATCCCTTGCAGCGCACCGCATCGATCTCACCCCGGGCCGTGGAGTCGATCTCAACACCCGAACGGGTCGAGACGCACCTGGGCACTCTGGAATTCCCGCTGGGCGTGCCCACCGAGGAGACGGCGAAACGCGTCTACGACCATGTGGACCACGTGCGGGCGGTCAGCGCGTTCCTCGACGCGTATTCCGGCGTCAGCCTGTGGGCAGCCCGCCGGGGATTCCAGGAGGCCGGGATCCAGGACAACGACGTCCTGCTCTTCTCGGAGTTCATGGATCCCAAGTCGCTCGTGCTGACCGGGAACGCCGACACCGTCTACTTCATAAGCTTCCTCGACCTGACCGAGGGGCCGCTGGTAGTGGAAGTGCCGCCCGTCGCTCTCTGCTTCCTCAATGACATGTGGTTCCGCTGGGTCACGGACCCCGGCATGGCCGGTCCGGATCGCGGAGCGGGCGGCAAGTACCTCTTCGTGCCGCCCGGTCACGAGGGTCCTCTACCCGAGGGCGGGTTCTTCACGCTCCAGACCCGCACCACACGGCTCATCCTGGGTGGTCGCGCCTTCCTGGAAGGCGACGACCCGAAGCCGGCGGTCGAGCGGATCAAGGAGGGCCTGCGCATCTACCGCTACATCCCCGGGTACTACGGAACCAGCATCGGGGAGATCGTCACCGGAGGCACGGCCCCGCCGCTGCCCTGGACCGCCCAGACCTGGACCGCCGCGCTGCACAGACCCGACCCGCCGCGCTTCGTCGACGGCTCAGGGCTTCCCGTGAACATGGTTCCGCCCGCGGACGCGACGTACTTCGACTTCGCCAGCGAGCTCGTGCACGACCAGCCGGCCGAGGCACTCGACCCCGAGATCGCCGGTGCGCTGGCCGCGGTCGGCATCGTCAAGGGCAGGCCCTTCGAGCCGGACGCGCGGATGCGGGAGATCCTCGCCGAGGCGGCCGCGGTGGGCAACGCCACGGCCCGCACCCTCGCCTGCAGTCCGCGTCCGGCCGAGGGGGCGCACTACTACGGCACCTCGTCCCGGTGGCTCAATGGCCTGCTGGTGTCCGGCCACGAGTTCCTTGCCCCGCCCGCGGACATCACCGACAGGGGCGCCGAGCCCCGCCCGAACGACGGCGCCCGTAAACTCAACCTGCGGTCCTGGTGGTGGTACGTGGGTGTGGGCATCAGCCCGGCGTTCACGGCGCCGCTGCCCGGCGTCGGCTCGCAGTACGTGTTCTCCTTCACGGATCAGGAGGGCCGGGCCTTCGACGGCTGCAATTACTACCGTCTTGTGCTCCCGCCGGACATCCCCGCCGCGAAGTTCTGGTCGGTCACCGTCTACGACAACCAGACCCGGTCGATGCTCGACACCCCGCAACGCTTCCCACGAGCTGGCAGCCAAGCCTATCCCACCCCGGCAGCGGTCCCGAGCCCGGACGGCACGACCACGGTGCACTTCGGGCCCGACCGGCCCGACAGCGTGCCGGAGGGCAACTGGATCCAGACCACGCCGGGCCGGGGATGGTTCGCGGTCCTGCGGCTCTACAGCCCGCTGCAGCCGTTCTTCGACAAGACCTGGCGCCCGGGCGAGATCGAGGCGGTGCACTGACCTCTCCCGACGAAGCTTCGCGGCCAGACGATACGGACGGTGAGGTGCATGGGCACGACCCCGCTGGGAAGCTGGAACGACGGTCCCACGAAACGGGCGATTATCGAGTTCGTTACGGCCGCGGCGCGGGACGGCTCGCCGGGATTCGTTCCGCCGCAGGACCGGGTCGCCGTGTTCGACAACGACGGAACCCTGTGGGTCGAGAAGCCCGCGCCGGTGCAGATGACGTTCGTCCTCGAGAAACTGGCCGCGCGGCTGGAAGCCGACCCGTCGCTGGCCCGCGAGCAGCCCTACCGGGCGATCGCCGACCGGGACGAGTCGTACTTCCGCGCACTGAACGAACAGGACCCCGACGCGGTGGCGTCGATGGTGGAGGCCATCGGAGCGGCCTGGGAAGGCACCACCCTCGCGCAGTACGAGGCCGAGGCCGTCCGATACCTGGACTCCTGGCGCCACGAGCGCTTCGGAGTACCGTACTCCGGTCTGGTCTACCAGCCGATGCTGGAGCTGTTCGACTACCTCAGGACGCACGGCTGGCGGCTGTTCGTCTGCTCGGGCGGCGGGCGCGACTTCATGCGCGTGATCTGCGAGGACACCTGGGGCCTGCCCAGGGAGAACGTGATCGGCTCGGCCCCGGAGTTCGCCTACCGGGACGGCGTGCTGGTGCGCCGGGCGACCCCGCACGGCCCGGTCGCGGTCGGGCCCGGCAAACCGGAGGACGTCCTCGCCCGCACCGGCAGGCTGCCGGCCTTCGCGGCGGGCAACGACGACGTCGACGTCGAACTGCTCCGGTCCGCCCGGTTCGCCTTGCTCATCGTCCACGACGACGACGTCCGGGAGTACGCGTACACCGACTGCGCGGAGCGGGCACACGCGACGGCCGAGAGGTACGGCTGGACGACGGTCAGCGTGAAGAACGACTGGAACACAATATTCAAGGAACGACTCACTCAGAAGAAACGCAGTGCCCCACATCAGTGACGCCCCCAGCCCGGGCGCACCACCCGAGGTCCTCGCGTCGATCATCTGCCGGGACCGGCTGGAGACGGTCTTCGGAGCGTTGGACTTCTTCGACGGCATGCCCCAGCCCGACGCGGTCACACGTAGCTACGACACGCTGGATCTGCTGCGCGGTATCGAGGCGTTCCTCACTGCGTACCCAGCGCCGCCATGGTGGCGATGCGACGCGGACTGCGGAGCATCGGCGTCGACTCCCGCACCATCGGCTACATGTGGCAGCGCTACGTCACCGATATGGACATCGCCGGGCCCGACAAGGGAGAGGAGGCAAATACCCCTTCCTGCCCCCGGGCTACGAAGGCGACATTCCCTACGGCTACTTCGTCGTCCGGCCGGAGCACACGTTGAGCAGTTCGGCACAGCTCCGGATGGACGGCTGTTCCATCGCGTGGACGGTGGGCCGATCCGTCATTCCACCTACGCCAAGGGCTGGGCACGGGCTCGCGCCAGCGCTCTCGCTCCGGAGCAGTTCGCATCACCGCTGGCTCAGAGGCCCTACGACCTGCGCCATGCCGGCGTCTCAACCTGGCTCAACGCGGGCGTCCCGGCCACGCAGGTCGCCGAATGGGCTGGCCACAGTGTCGAGGTACTTCTCAGCACCTACGCCAAGTGCCTGGACGGGCCAGACCAGGCAGCGCTCGCGCAACGACGCATCGACGCCCTGCTCAGCATGACGATTGAGGAGGACCGCTCTAGCCCCACCGCGCAGAATTGCGAGACTGGCGAGAGGCGGGATTTTGGGCCGCGTATGGGCCGTGAACATCGATCAAACATGATCGAAAACGAGACACCGTGCAGCGGAGCCGAGGACGACTGAGTCCCCAGAAACCCGCCCTGACTTGGCCTTCGATCGCCCGACCAGCGATCGGAGGCCAGTTCTTTTTGTTATGAAGTGGGGCGTGAGGGACTCGAACCCACGACCAAGGGATTATGAGTCCCCTGCTCTAACCAGCTGAGCTAACGCCCCTAGTGTGAAGTGCATCGCCGCCGGGTGGCGATGGTGGGCATCTGCCCAGCGCCGTGGCGGATCAACCCTCCCCTGTCACCGACTCCCCCAGTGACGCCAAACGTCTCCGGTGGCGCGCGGGGATCCGCGCGGGCGGAGACGTTCGTCGTGCGCTCCTGCAATAGGACTCGAACCTATAACCTGCCGGTTAACAGCCGGCTGCTCTGCCAATTGAGCTATGCAGGATCGTTCTGGCGCGGCGGGTGGCTCCGTTTTGCGGCGGTTCCGGCCCGGCGTGCGTGACTAGGTTAGCGCATGTCGGGGGGAGATCCGCAATCCGCTTTCCGGGGCAGGTCGGGGCGGGTGTGGGAACCCTGGGTGGTCGCCCATCCGTCGTAAGTTCGGTTCTTCGGATGCGTGAGGGTGGGTAGAGGGGTTGCCATGAAGGCTGGGACGAAGCTGACGTTGGCGGCCGGGCTCGGAGCCGGGTATGTGCTCGGGGCGCGGGCCGGACGAGAAAAGTACGACAAGATCGTCGGAGCGGTGCGGAAGGTGACCGAGGCGCCGGCCGTGCGGCAGACCGCGAACGTGATCCAGGTACAGGCGTTCGAGATCACCCGGAACACCGCGGCCAAGGGGCGTGAAACGGTGGTGCACGTCGTCGAGAAGGTGCGGCACCGTGGCGACCACGACGAGGAGCACGACGGCGGGTCCTCCGACGAGAACCTGACGAGTGCGAAGGCGAACGGGCCCACCACGGCCACGAGGGCTGCCCGGTCCAAGCCGGGGTCGTGACGGGCCGGATCGTGAGGGCGGCTGGAACGTGACAGCGGCCGACGTCGTGACAGCGGCCGGCGTCGTGACAGCGGCCGGCGTCGTGACGGCGGCCCCTATCGCCGCAGCAGCCGGATCGTGAAAGCAGCCAGGTACCGAACGGCCAGAGCCGGACCGCTTGACGGCCCAAGCCGGGTCCTGACCGCCCGACCACCCCTCGGCCCAGTCGCGGACCTACGCCCGCGCGCCCGCTGCTCTGAAGCCTGACCTGCCGACCGGAAACGCCAAGCACCCTACGAAGCCGGTCGGCCATCCAGCCTGCGCGCAGCACCCCACACCCCGCACCCCCTCACCGCACCGCCACAAGCCCCCCGTTCTCCGCGATCTTCTCGATCTTCGCCCCCTTGTCCGCCGGGTCCACGGCCGCCGCCAGAAACACCGCGTCGGCCGTGAACCCCCCGCTGAAGCTGTCATGGCCGGCGACCTTCGACCACCCGGGATCCGTGAACGCGAACGTCCGCCCGGACTGGCTGATCCGCAGCGACAGCCGCGACCCCCACAGCACCAGCTCGCCGCCGTTCTTCAGCGGCATCGTCAGCGGCGACGGCGCAAGCTCGGTGGTCACCGTCAGCGCCACCGTCGCCGGCGACACGGCATCGGACTCCCCCTGGATCCACCGCTGCTCCGCAGCCGTCACGTCGTCGTTCAGGAACGGCGACGCGGGCTGCCCCGCGTTGTTGTCCGCCAGCATCGTCCGATCCGCGGACACCAGGTCCAACGGTGCGAGTGCGAGCTTGTCACGTTGCACCGCCTCGTCGTCCAGCAGTCCGTCCGCACCCACCGCGAACTCCGGCCACTGCTTGCCGGACGCGAGAAACACCAGGCTGTCCGCCATCCACGGCGCTCCCGCCGCGGCCTGCGCGAAGTGGATGAGCCACCCGGCGTTGCTGGCTCCCGTCTGCACCGACTGTGCCGTCACGAAGAACCCACGCGGATACGCGGTCGACCGCGAGATGTAGAACGCCGGATTCGTCAGCGAGATCGGCTGCTTGGCCTGCTTGAGCTTGTCGCCGCCCGCCCCGAGCGCATACAGGTAACTCGCCTGGTCGTTGGCCAGCAGCGAACCGCTCTCGATCTTGGCGATCGCCGCGGTGTCCACCGAGGCGTTGGCGGCGTTGTTCGCCTTCTCGTAGTCCGTGAGGACCTTCGCGGCCTCGTCCTTCGACACGGTCGTCTCAGGGGCCGCGGTAGGCGTCGGCGGCGAGGGCGCCGTGGACGCAGCCCCAGACGTCTGTGTGCTCCCCGGTTTCCCTCCGGCGACCGACGCGCCCGACGCGCCCGACGAAGACCCCGAGGCCCCCGACGACCCCGCGGCACCCGCCGTCTTCGTTCCCTTGCCGACCGTCCCGCCGGTTGAACATCCCCCGGCCGTCGACCCGAGCGCCAAACTCACCGCCACCGCCACCACGGTCGCCGTTCTCGTCCCGTCGACCGTGCCCCTGCCACGCAGCACTACCCCTCCTGCTTCCGGTCCTTTGCCGGCCCTATCCCGGTGTCGAAGCGGCGGGCATCGGCGCCGCCAGGATCTCCATGGACGCCATGGCCGCCTCGCGTGCTCCGGCGAACTGCGCCCGCACCCCGACGCCGATCCCTGATTTGGCGTTCGGCGAGTCCTTGAACATCACCGCCTCGCTCCACGTCGGCGGGGCCGCGGGCGCCTCCCCGGCCGGCGACGTCGACGCCGCCAGCACCCACGCCGCCTGCCGCGCCGCGCCGATCGCCATGATCTCGCTGCCGCCCAGCATCGCCGCGCCGGTCGGCCGCCCCGAGCCGGGGCGCGGCACGCCGGTCGCGTCCAGTGCCGCGAACACGCCGGTCGAGGTCAGCCCGCCGGGCGCACCGTCCTCCGAGGACCCCGACACCGCGACCGCGACCGGCACCCCGAAGATCGCCGGGGCGATCAGCCGCACCGCGTCCAGCCGCGCGCCCTTGCCGGTGAGAATCACCCGCCGCACCGGCGTGCCCACCGCCTCCATCTGCACGTTCAGCGCGTCGAGCCCGTCGGCCAGCCCGCACAGCAGCCCCTCGACCGCCGCCCGCGCCAGGTTCGGGGCCGTCATCCGCGCCAGCCGCAGTCCGGTCAGCGATCCGGGATGCCCGGCCGTCGGCGGCACCAGCACCACGCCCTGCGCCCCCGGCGTGGACTCCAGCGCCAGCCGCGACAGCGTCTGCAGATCGACGCTCATCATCTTGGCGGCGGCCTCCAGCGTCGGCATCGCCTCGCCGGTGCGCATCATCGCCAGGAAGCGGCCGGTGGCGTCGGCGAAGCCCGAGACCTCGCCGGTCGGGTCCGACACCGGGTGCGGCAGGCCGCCGGCGAACAGGGTGCCGGTGGCGCCGATGCTGATCACCACGTCGCCGGGCTCCGCGGACAGGCCGAGCACCTGCGCCATCGCCGAGCCGGTGCCCGGGGCGACGAGCACGCCGGCGCTGGTGGTGCCGGCCGGCTCGACCGGCCCCAGCACCCGCGGCACGGCGACCTCGCGGCCGAAGGCGTGCGCCATCAGGGCCATGCGATAGTCGCCGGAGAACGGCGACCAGTAGCCGGTGCCGGAAGCCTCGCCGCGGTCGGTGACCGGGCCCGCGGAGCCGCCGAGCAGCAGCCACGTCAGCCAGTCGTGCGGCTGCAGCACGGCCGCCACGCGCGCGGCGTTCTCGGGTTCGCGCTGGGCCAGCCAGCGCAGCTTGGCTATCGGGAACGCGGCGGTCGGCACCGAGCCCACGGCCGCCGCCCACGCGCCCGCGCCTCCGCCCTCGGCCACCAGGTCGTCGGCGGAGTTCGCGGCGCGGTAGTCCGAGGACATCAGCGCCGGGCGCACCACGCCGCCCGCGGAGTCCAGCACCACCAGCGCCTGCCGCTGTCCGGAGACGGCGACCGCCTGGACGCCGTCCAGGATGTCGCCGTCGCACGCCTTGACCAGCGCGTTCCACCACTCGTGCGGGTCGTCGTCGCCGGCGGCGGCGTGCGCCACCGCCGCCTTGCGCATCACTTTCCCGCTCAACGCGTCGCATACGACGACCCGGGTGGTGCTGGGCGAGGAATCGATACCCGCGACGATCGGCATGACGCCAGATCATGCCGTATGCGCCGCGCGCCGGAAACCGGTGTCGCCCAACCGTTTCGGACCGGATTCAAACCGATTCAGCTACCTGATGGTGACCCACCGCTATCGCAGGTAGTCAAGCAGCTGATCGGCGTAGGTGTGACCGCGCAGCTTGGCCAGGGTCTTGGCCTCGATCTGCCGGATCCGCTCGCGGGTGACGCCGAAGGTGCGGCCGATCTCCTCCAGGGTGTGGGGCTGGCCGTCGGTGAGGCCGTAGCGCAGCTGCACCACGCGCTTCTCCCGTTCGCCGAGCGTCGACAGCAGGGCGTCCAGGTGCTCGCGGAGCATCACCACGGCGACCGAGTCGGCCGGGGACACCGCGTCGGCGTCCTCGATCAGGTCGCCGAGCGCCACGTCGTCCTCCTCGCCGACCGGCGCGTGCAGCGAGACCGGCTCCTGCGCCAGGCGCAGCACCTCGACCACGCGCTCGCACGCCACGCCGAGCACCTCGGCGATGTCGTCGGGGGTGGGCTCGACGCCGTTCTCCTGCAGCAGCCGGCGCTGCAGCCGGACCACGCGGTTCATCAGCTCGACCACGTGCACCGGGACCCGGATGGTGCGGGCCTGGTCGGCCAGCGCGCGGCTCATCGCCTGCCGGATCCACCAGGTGGCGTAGGTGGAGAACTTGTACCCGCGGGTGTAGTCGAACTTCTCCACGGCCCGGATCAGACCGAGGTTGCCCTCCTGGACCAGGTCCAGGATCGACATGCCACGGCCCAGGTAGCGCTTGGCGATCGACACCACGAGCCGCAGGTTCGCCTCGATCAGCCGGCGCTTGGCGGCCTGGCCCTCCAGGACCAGGATGGCCAGCTCGCGGCGCAGGTTCGGCTTGAGATTGGTCTCGTAGGTGAGTTTCTCCTCGGCGAACAGGCCGGCCTCCACGGCCTGTGCGAGCTCCACCTCCAGGACCGCGTTCAGCAGCGGCACCCGCCCGATCTCGCGCAGGTACTGCCGGAACAGGTCTCCGGCCGGCCCGGCGGAATCGGCCCAGGCGTTGACTTTGGTGTCGGCCTCGGCCTCCTTCTCCGGCTCGGTCTCCGCTTCCTCCTCGAGTGCCGCTTCGAGCTCTGCGATCTCGGGTGCGGCAGGTCCCGTGATCCGCAGGGAACCGAGCTCGTCCGGTTCGTCGTCCAGACCCAGGGTGGCACCGGCCTGGAGAGGGGACGAGGATGAGGGGCGGGTCGGCGCGAGGGTGTCGAGGAGGGCTACCGGTCCCTGTGCGACAGCACTGTTCACGACAAGCTCCAAGTGGGGGTTCGCGACGTCTTCGCCACACGCTTACCCCACGCGCCGCCCGGATATCCCAGATGGCGGAAATCAGAGCATGATCATTGTGGTCGGCGGTTCACCGACCTGTGACCGTTATGAGACTTCGGCCAGGCCACGCTTATATTGCTCCAGGGCGACCAGCTCGCCGAAAAGTTTGTTGTATTCCTCTTGCTGGGCCACCGGATTCAGGCGCTGCAGCCGGGACCGGACGTCCTTGATCCGGCGGTCCACGGTGTGGATGCGCACCCTTGTCATGACTTCGGCGACATACCGCTCATCGGCCGGCCCGCGCGAGTGCACGGCCTCCACGGTGAGCTCGGTGACCAGACCGCGGATGGCGTCGTCAGGGGCCTGATCCTGCACCCGGCCGGTCCAGTTGTTGTCATGGCCGGTCAGGCAGCCGCCGGCGCCGCGCACAGCCGCGCAGACGGCCGCGTACGCCGGGACCGTGAACTCGTCGGGCGCCAGGCCGTCGAAGGTGGCACCGGCGAGCTGGGGGTACTGCAAAGCCATTTTCAAGGCTTCGCGTTCGGCGCCCGCGACCGGATCCCGTTGCCCGGGAACGGTGGCGGCTTCCGCACCGAAGAGTCCGTCTTGGGCGGACGGCCCGTTATAGCCGCCGTCGTAACCTCCGCCGCCGCCTCCACGGCCACCGCGGCCGCCGCCCCGGCCGCCGCCGTATCCGCCTTGGCCTCCGTAGCCGCCCTGGCCGCCCTGGCCTCCGTAGCCGCCGTTCTGGCCGCCACGACGGTTGTTCGAGCCCTGACGCCCCTGCCGACCGCCCCAGTCGCCGCGACCGCCCCGGCCGCCACCGTCGTCAGCCGGGATCACGACCTCGTCCGGCCGGTTTCCGGAAGCGGTGACCAGCCGGCGCACGGCCGGCTGCACGTCCCGTTCCTCCAGCCCGAGCCAGCCGGCCAGGCGCCGCGTGTAGTCGTTGCGCAGCGCCGAATCGCGGATCTTCGCCACGATCGGGGCGGTGCCGCGCAGCGCGTGCACCCGGCCCTCGGACTCGTCGAGGTTGTGCTTGGCGAGCTCGGCGCGGATCACGAACTCGAACAGCCGCGTCCGGGTCGCCACCAGCTCCCGCACCGCCGCGTCCCCCTTGGCCAGCCGCAGGTCGCACGGGTCCATGCCGTTCGGCTCGACCGCGACGAAGGTCTGCGTGACGAACTTGTCCTCGTCGAGATAGGCGCGCATGGCCGCCTTCTGCCCGGCCGAGTCGCCGTCGAAGGTGAAGACCACCTCCACCCCGAGGAACTGGTTCCGGTCCGCCAGCAGCCGTCGCAGGATCTTGATGTGCTCCTCGCCGAAGGCGGTGCCGCAGGTGGCCACCGCGGTCGGCACGCCGGCCAGATGGCAGGCCATGACGTCGGTGTAGCCCTCGACCACGACCGCGCGCTCCTGCTTGACGATCTCGCGGCGGGCCATCTCCAGGCCGTAGAGCACCGAGGACTTCTTGTAGATCGGTGTCTCGGGGCTGTTGAGGTACTTCGGGGTGTCCGGATCGTCGGTGAGCCGGCGACCGCCGAACCCGATGACGTCCCCGGACAGGTCGGCGATCGGCCACATCAGGCGGTTGCGGAAACGGTCCATGGCGCCGCGCCGGCCCTCCGAGGCCAGGCCGCCGGCCAGGATCTCCCTGTCCGTGAAACCGCGGCCGCGCAAGTGCCGGACCAGCGCCTCCCACGACTCCGGGGCGTAGCCGACGCCGAACTTCTCGATCGCGGCCGCGTCGAAGCCGCGGCCACTCAGGAACTCCCGGCCCTTGGCCGCGGCCGGGGTCGCGAGCTGGTCGACGAAGAACTCGGCGGCGATCTTGTGCGCCTCGATCAGCCGGGTCCGCTCGCTGCGCTCGCCCTGCTTGGTGTAGCCGCCCTCGGTGTAGCGCAGCTCGATCCGGTACTGGGACGCCAGCCGCTCGACCGCCTCGGTGAAGGTGAGGTGGTCGTACTCCATCATGAACTTGATGACGTCGCCGCCGACGCCGCAGCCGAAGCAGTGGTAGAAGTTCTTGGCCGGGCTCACCTGGAACGACGGCGACTTCTCGTCGTGGAAAGGGCACAGGCCCTTCAGGTTGCCGCCGCCGGCGCTGCGCAGCTGGACGACGGCACCGACGATGTCGACGATCGACGCCGCTTTGCGCACACGCTCGATGTCGTCGTCATTGATCCGTCCAGCCACGATGAAAGTTTAGCCGGGTGGTCAGACCGTTCCGAGCCGCCCGCTCAGGGCGTAGGCGGCGTCGTCGGTGAGCGAGGCGACCTGGTCCACGACCACCCGCAGGCGGGTGCCGTCGTCAGAGGCGTCGGCGTACCAGGCGCGGAACGCCGGCTCCAGCGCGTCCGGCGCCGCGGACAGGCCCTCGACCAGGCCGGAGACCAGCTCGCGCTGGCGGCGGCGCAGCTCACGGGCGTCTGCGCGCTCCATGACGTAGCGCGCGGTGACCGCCTTGAGCAGCGCGCACTCCAGGCGGGTCTCGCGCGGAACGACCAGGTCGGCGGCGTAACGGGTGAGCGGGACGGTGCCCTGAGCGTCCTGGATGCTCTGCGGGCCCCGCACACCCTGGGGACTCTGCCGGCTCCGCTGGGCGACCGCCGCGCGCGTCGCCGCCGCGGCGGTCTGGCAGAACCGGCCGATCAGGCTGCTCGTCGAGTTCTTCAGCGCGGCCTGCGCGGCGAACGAGCCGTCGTAGTCGCCGGGCCAGTAGTCCAGGGCCAGCAGCCGGGCCAGCGCCTCAGCCAGCTCCCCCGGGTCGGCGCCGGGCGCGTACCGGGCAGCCGTGAGCTCGAACAGAGCCGTCTGCTCCTCGCGCGACAGCAGGGCTTTCGGGACGAGATGGCCGGCGTGCAGGGCGTCCTCCAGGTCGTGGACCGAATAGGCCACATCGTCCGACCAGTCCATCACCTGCGCCTCGAAGCAGGTCCGGCCGGTCTCGACGCCGGACCGCATCCACGCGAACACCGGCTCGTCGTCGGCGTAGACGCCGAACTTCGCGGTGCCCCGGGCCTCGCCCTCGGCGCGGGTCCACGGATACTTCGTCGCGGCGTCCAGCGCGGCACGGGTCAGGTTCAGGCCGCCGGGCTCACCGCCCGGGCCCAGGGCCTTGGCCTCCAGCCGGACCAGGATCCGGAACGACTGCGCGTTGCCCTCGAAACCACCGCAAGAGGCCGCGGCCAGCGCCAGCGCCTCCTCCCCGGTGTGGCCGAACGGCGGATGGCCCAGGTCGTGGGACAGGCAGGCGGCCTCCATCAGATCCGGGTCGGCCCCGAGCTCCTTCCCCAACTCCCGGCCGATCTGCGCGCACTCCAGGCTGTGGGTGAGGCGGGTACGCGGGCTGTCCAGATAGGCGCCGAACACCGAGTCGCTGGAGCCCGGCGCCACGACCTGCGTCTTGGCGGCCAGACGGCGCAGCGCGGCGCTGTGCAGCACCCGGGCGCGGTCGCGCTCGAAAGGCGTGCGGCGGACGTTGCTCGGGTGGTCCGGCAGGTGACGTTCCCGGTCGGTGTCGGTGTAGGCATCACTCACCGCCCCACGGTAACGCCCGGAGGTAACCCGTCCGGGCCAACACGAACTGAAGACTCGGCGTAGTCGCAGCTGGCTGGTCCGCGAATCCGTCTCCAGACCTTGGTGATGTGGAGCCAGGGCGCAACGCCGACGTCGGTGAGATCGTCGGCGATCCATCGATACTGATCGGTTGCTCCCAGTAAGAAAGGAAGCGAGCAGCGGACTCGCTCATGACGGCTCCCCGCTCGTGATCAATGACGTCTCACCCTCACTGACCGGCGAGGCCACCGCCACTCACCGCAGGAAGCCCGAAAGTCTCGAAGATGCCACCGCCCGCGAAGACGACGTTCGCGGTGACCAGGCCCTCGGCGACGCTGAAGACCTGCAACGTGTGCGCCCGGTGCCCGCCGTCCGCGGCCGGATCCGGCGCGTAGGCCGCCATCGCCGGCTGGCCGTTCGCGGTGGTGAGGCGGGCACTCCAGCCGGTGCCGACCATGCGGAAGACGCGCTCCATGAAGCGCGCGTAGTCGTCGCGGCCCTGATACCAGAGCGGGACCGGGGGCATCTCCATGATGACGTCGTCGGCCAGCAGTCGGACCAGCGCCGGCACGTCCGCGTCCTCGAAGGCGCGCAGATATCGCTCAACGACGGCACGCTGCTCCGGGTCATCAGCCTCGCGCACCGCCTCGGGCTTCTCCACCCCCCGCACCGTCACCCGCGCGCGCTGCAAAGCGCTGTTCACGGAGGCGACGGTCGTATCGAGCTGCTCCGCCACCTCCGAAGCGGAGAACTCCAGAACATCCCGCAGAACCAGCACCGCCCGCTGTCGCGCCGGCAGGTCCTGCACCGCCGCCACCCAAGCCAACCGCAGGTCAGCACGCGCCTCCACACTGAAGCGGCTGTCAGGGAACGGCTCCAACCACGGCACATCGAGCGCCGGCTTCAACGGCGCCTCGGTGTCACGGCTCGCCGCACCGATCCCGCTCGGCAGCGGACGCCGCTTCCGCGACTCCAGCGCCGTCAGACAGACATTGGTCGCGATGCGATACAGCCAGGTCCGCACTGACGCACGCGAGGAGTCATACTGATCCCGCGCCTTCCACGCACGCAGCAACGTCTCCTGAACCAGGTCCTCCGCGTCATGGACCGAACCCAGCATGCGGTAGCAGTAGGCGGTGAGCTCCGCACGATGTGCTTCGAGATCCACGCGATCAGAGTACGGGCAGGGGCCGACACAGCGGACACACCCTCACTACCGTTCCCTCATGACCGACAATCGCCCACCCGCCATCGCAGCCGGCGAGAAGGACACCCTCATCGCCTTCCACCGCTACCTCCGCGAAGCGATCATCCGCAAAGTCGAGGACCTCCCCGACACCGCAGCCCGCACCCCCGGCGTCCCCTCCGGCACCAGCCCCCTGGGCCTGATCAAACACCTGACCGGCGCCGAACTCGTGTGGCTGGAGTGGGCCTTCCTCGGCCGCGACCCCTTCCCCGAACTCGGCATGGACGTCACCGAGACGGACACCGTCGAGTCCTGCATCGCCGCCTACCGCGCAGCCGCGGCCCGCGCCGACGAGATCTGGGACAGCCTCGACGACCTCGACGCCGTCTCAGCACGCGAAGACCGCACCCTACGCTGGATCCTGGTGCACACGGTCGAAGAACTGGCCCGCCACGCCGGACACATCGACATCCTGCGGGAGCAGATCGACGGCCAGGTCGGACGCTGACGACGTCTCGCACCCTCGACACCCCCAGAACCGCACCACCGACCCCTGGCGCACCTTCGCACGACGTCTCGGCCCACACTTCGGCCATCGAGCGCCGCGGCCGGTCAACACAGGTTCTCGAACGCTCCGGCCCCTGGCTGCCCTCGGCACATCGACGCATCGGCGCATCGGCGCCACCGCCTTAACCGACTCCCCGCACCTCATCACTCCGCCACGCCGCCCACCAGGCGAATAAACACCCGAAAACGACCCATTTGGCGGATATCACACCACCTTACCCACAACCCACAATGGTGATGCGGCCGGGATGATCGCGACACCCGGATCCGGCAGACCCGCGACTGCTGCGCGCCAAGACGTCAGCACGCGCGACCGGGGGGATGTCCCGCAGCTCTCGATGACGATGTCGTCGACTGCTCGAGGCCGGCGTGGCGAATAGCCTCCGGCTCTTGCCAAGTCGGAGGCAACGGGGGTGCCACCCCCGGTCTCGAGCAGGTTCTCCCCGGAGGACAAGCACCGCCGGGTCCGGACACCCCACCCCAGGTAACCGGACCCGGCACCACCGGCGGCGCTCAGCACCGCCGGGCGATACCCCATGTCACCGCGAGTCGCTCTCCCCCGACTCGATCGCCGCCCGCGCAGCCTCCAACCGCGCAACCGGCACCCGGAACGGAGAACAGGAGACGTAATCCAAGCCCACCGCGTTGAAGAAGTGCACCGACTCCGGGTCGCCGCCGTGCTCACCACAGACCCCGAGCTTCAGCTCCGGCCGCGTACGCCGACCCTCCTCAGTCGCGATACGCACCAGCTTCCCAACCCCATCCCGGTCAATCGTCTCGAACGGCGACACCCCGAAGATCCCACGGTCCAGGTACGCCGAGAAGAAGGCCCCCTCGACATCATCACGCGAGAAACCCCAGGTGGTCTGGGTCAGGTCATTCGTCCCGAACGAGAAGAACTGCGCAGCCTCAGCAATCTGACCAGCGGTCAGAGCCGCCCGCGGCAGCTCGATCATCGTCCCGATCAAAGCCCGGATGTCGGCCCCGGTCCGGGACTTGACCTCATCCAGAACCGTCTGAGCCTCCTCCCGAATGATCTCCAGCTCCTGCACGGCCCCCACCAACGGCACCATGATCTCGACCCGCGCCACCCCGCCGGCCTTGGCCACCTGCGCCGCAGCCTCAGCGATAGCCCGCACCTGCATGATGAACAGGCCCGGAATCACCAGCCCAAGCCGCACACCACGCAAGCCCAGCATCGGGTTGGCCTCGTGCATCTTGTGCACAGCCTGCAACAACCGCAGGTCACCCTCATTGGTCTCACCCCGGGCCTCCGCCACGGCCACCCGCACCGACAGCTCAGTGATGTCAGGCAGGAACTCATGCAGCGGCGGGTCCAGCAGCCGCACGGTCACCGGCAGACCGCCCATCGCCGTGAAGATCGCGACGAAGTCGTCCCGCTGCATAGGAAGCAACTCGGCCAACGCCGCCTCGCGCTCCGCTTCGTCCTCAGCCAGGATCAGCCGCTCGACCAGCGCGCGCCGCTCGCCGAGGAACATGTGCTCGGTACGGCACAGGCCGATGCCCTGCGCGCCGAAGCGACGCGCGCGGGCCGCGTCCTCAGCGGTATCGGCATTGGCCCGGACGTACAGCCGGCGGCGCTCATCGGACCACGTCATGATCCGGTGCACCGCGCGCACCAGGTCGTCGGCGGACGGGGAGTCAGCGCCGAGACGGCCTTCGAAGTACTCCACCACGGGCGAAGAGACGACCGGAACCTCGCCAATGTAGACAGCACCGGAGGTGCCGTCGATGGAGATGACGTCACCCTCCTCCACAACCACGCCATTCGGCGCGGTCATGCGGCGACGCTTGGTGTCGACGTCCAGCGTCTCGGCACCGCACACGCAGGTCTTGCCCATGCCCCGGGCGACGACGGCAGCGTGAGAGGTCTTGCCGCCACGGGACGTGAGGATGCCCTGCGCGGCGATCATGCCGTTGAGGTCGTCGGGGTTGGTCTCGCGGCGGATGAGGATGACCTTCTCGCCCGAGCGGGACCACTTCACCGCGGTGTAGGAGTCGAACACGGCCTTGCCGCTGGCGGCGCCCGGCGAGGCGTTCATGCCCTTGGCGATCTTCTCGGCCTTGGCGTTCTCGTCGAAGCGGGGGAACATCAGCTGGGCCAGCTGAGCGCCGTTGACGCGCTGCACCGCCTCGTCCGGGCTGATGCGGCCCTCGTCGACGAGCTGCACGGCGATGCGGAAGGCCGCAGCGGCGGTGCGCTTGCCGATGCGGGTCTGGAGCATCCAGAGCTTGCCGCGCTCGATGGTGAACTCGATGTCGCACAGGTCGCGGTAGTGCTCTTCGAGCTTGGCCATGATGGCGGTCAGCTCGGCGTAGCTGGACTCGTCGATCTGTTCGAGCTCCTGCAGCGGCACGGTGTTGCGGATGCCGGCCACGACGTCCTCGCCCTGGGCGTTCTGCAGGTAGTCGCCGTAGACACCGGTCTGGCCCGTGGCGGGGTCGCGGGTGAAGGCGACGCCGGTGCCGGAGTCCATGCCCAGGTTGCCGAAGACCATGGAACAGATGTTGACCGCCGTGCCCAGGTCGTTGGGGATGCGCTCCTGGCGGCGGTAGAGCTTGGCGCGTTCGCCGTTCCAAGAGGTGAAGACGGCGCGGATCGCCAGGTCCATCTGCTCGCGGGGGTCCTGCGGGAAGGCGCGGCCGGCCTCCTTCTCCACGATCACCTTGAAGGCCTCGACCAGGCCACGCAGGTCGTCGGCGTCCAGGTCCAGGTCGTTGTGAGTGCCCTTGGTGCTCTTGGCCTCGTCGAGGGCGTGCTCGAACAGTTCGCCGTCGACGCCGAGGACGGTCTTGCCGAACATCTGGATGAGGCGGCGGTAGGAGTCCCAGGCGAAGCGCTCGTTGTCGGCCTGGGCGGCGAGGCCGCGGACCGAGTCGTCGTTCAGCCCGATGTTGAGGACGGTGTCCATCATGCCCGGCATCGAGAACTTGGCGCCGGAGCGGACCGAGACCAGGAGGGGGCCGTCGGGCTGGCCGAGCTTCTTGCCCATCTTCGCCTCGAGCGCGTCGAGGTACTGGCTCACCTGGTCCCGGAGCTCCGGGGGCTCCTGACCGTGCTCCAGATAGACGCGACAGGCGTCGGTGGTGATGGTGAAGCCGGGAGGGACCGGCAGCCCGAGGTTGGTCATCTCGGCGAGGTTGGCGCCCTTGCCGCCGAGCAAGTCCTTGAGGTCCTTGTTGCCTTCGGTGAAGTCGTACACGAACTTCGGCACGCAGATACTCCCTGACTGATCTGAGTGGCACACCTGCGGCGGCGGCGGGACGGTTGAGGGGAGTCCCACCGCATTGCCCTGACGCTGCGGAGCGTAGCGCGTCAGCGCCGTGCGCTCCTCACGGCTATACCCCTAATACATCGTTTCGTTCCTGTGAGCCGCCTCACCCGAGGTGGAGCCATTGTTCACCCGGGCGGACCCGTCTACGGCACACCGGGAATGAAAGTGCCGCAGGGTGTGCTGTAGCGGGACGATAGGTTAGTTGAAAGCTAAACCAAGATCGTCGCTCGCTCGAGCCAACTAGGAGGAAAGTCCGCAATGAGCACCGACTACGCGTCCCTGACCGGTGACTACACCTTCGACACCGCCCACAGCACTGTCGGCTTCATCGCCCGGCACGCGATGGTCACCAAGGTGCGCGGTGGCTTCAACGAGTTCGAGGGCAAGGTCCACATCGACGGCGCGAACCCCGAGAAGAGCAGCGCCGAGGCCTCGGTCACAGTCGCGAGTGTGGACACCCGCAACGAGCAGCGCAACGGCCACTTGCTGTCCGGAGACTTCTTCGAGCAGGACAAGTACCCGGTGATGTCGTTCAAGTCGACCGGCATCGCGGCGAAGGGCGACGACCAGTTCGTGCTGCATGGGGACCTGACCGTCAAGGACGTCACGAAGCCGGTCGAGTTCGACGTGGAGTTCCTGGGGACCACCGTGGACCCCTACGGGAACACCCGCATCGGCTTCGAGGCCAAGACCACGGTCAGCCGCAAGGAGTTCGGCATGACCTGGAACGCGGCGCTGGAGACCGGTGGTGTGCTGGTCAGCGACAAGATCCAGATCGAGCTGGAGATCTCGGCGATCAAGCAGAGCTGAGCTGCTCGTTCGCCGCAGGATGGGGCGCCGGAACCGCCTGGAGGGTTCCGGCGCCTCGTGCTGTCCCGCAGGCTGAGGTGGGTGGCCGAGGATCGAAAGCCGACGAGCGGAAACCGGCGGACGGGGCACCGATGGCGCGGAAGGCGACGAGCGCGGCAGACCGCGACGAGCGGTACGGGGTGCAGCGACGAGCGGCATGGTGCGTGCAGCAACGAGCGGCACGGGGGACGGTGGACGGGCGACGGGCGACCGGGGACGGCCAACGGTGGACGGGCGACGGGCGACGGGCGACGGGGGACCGGGGACGGCCAACGGTGGACGGGGACGGTGAACGGCTGACAGCGCACGGCGGACACACGGCGGACAGCGCGAGACGGACCACGCGAGACGGACCACAAACCGCGAACTGCGGACGGCAGACGCCAACAACGGAAGGCGGAAAGGCGGAAGGCGGAAAAGGCGCAAGGCGGAAGGCGAGCGACGGACGTCGCACCGCGAACGGCGAGTAGCACGTAGCCGGTAAGCCGAGGTCAGCGAGCCGGTGGCAGCCGCGCCTCCGGTCGACGACCGCGCATCCGTGCGAGTCTGATCACACGACACGCTCGGGCAGCAGCCGTTCCAGGGAAGCGACGAGCTCAGTCGCGCCGAACGACCGGCTGACCCCCTCAGCCCCCCGAATCCTCCATCTCAGCCCCCGTCGGCACCGTGTCGTCGTCGCGGTCCTCGAGCCAGCCGTACGGCAGCGATACCTTGCCTGGCGAGTTCGTGCGGCCGCGTGGCTTGCCGAGGGTGTCGGTTGGGAAGGGGGCGTCCGGGTCCAGGCGGGCGAAGTACTCGTCGAGTTCGCTCAGGGATGACGACATGGCCAGGGCGCGGCGGATGTCGCCGCCTACCGGGAAGCCTTTGAGGTACCAGGCCACGTGTTTGCGGAAGTCGACGACGCCGTCGCGTTCGGTGCCGAGCCAGGAGGCCAGGAGTTCGGCGTGGCGGCGCATGGTGGCCGTCACCTCGCCGAGGGTGGGGAGTTTGCGTTCGGTGCGGCCCGAGAAGGCTGCTGCCAGGTCGGCGAAGAGCCAGGGGCGGCCTAGGCAGCCGCGGCCGACGACGACGCCGTCGGCGCCTGTTTCGGTGACCATGCGGAGGGCGTCGTCGGCTTCCCAGATGTCGCCGTTGCCGAGGACGGGGATCTGGAGGGTTTCCTTCAGTTCCTTGATTGCCGTCCAGTCTGCTTCGCCGCTGTAGCGCTGGGCGGCTGTGCGGCCGTGGAGGGCTACCCAGGTGGCGCCGGCTTCCTGGGCCAGGCGGCCGGCTTCGAGGAAGGTGTGGTGGTCGTCGTCGATGCCGATGCGCATCTTGACGGTGACGGGGATGCCTGCGGGGGTGGCGGCTTGGACGGCTGCTTCGACGATCTGGGCGAAGAGTTTGCGTTTGTAGGGCAGGGCTGCTCCGCCTCCCTTGCGGGTGACGCGGGGGACGGGGCAGCCGAAGTTCATGTCGATGTGGTCGGCGAGGTCTTCGGCGGCGATCATCTCGACGGCTTTGCGGACGGTCTGCGGGTCGACGCCGTAGAGCTGGAGGCTGCGGGGGCGTTCGTCGCCGGCGAAGGTGACCATGCGGAGGGTCTTCTCGTTGCGTTCGACCAGGGCGCGGGTCATGACCATCTCGCAGACGTACACCCCGGCGCCGTGCTCGCGGCAGAGCTGGCGGAAGGCGACGTTGGTGATGCCGGCCATGGGGGCCAGGACCACGGGTGGCGCAACCGGCAGGGTGCCGAGGGTGAGGTGCGGTTTGCGGGGGGAAGTCACGGTTCCAGGATCCCATACCGCGGGGCGGCACCCGTTCGGGATATTTCGAGTCGGTGTCGGGACAACCGGCCCAGTACTCTGAACGTCATAAGGAATGAGTTAAAAAACCCGGCGGGGGGACCGCTGGAACAACGGGAACAGCGGGTAGGCGAGAGTGAGAAGCGAAGTGGTGGCAAGGAGCCGTGCCGGCGGAGGCGGCACGGACCAGGACGGTCCGCGGGGGCGGGCGCCTGAGCGGGGGCGCGACAAGCTCGCGCAGTTCCTGCTGGCCGGCGCCCTGGGCGTCTTCGTCGCGGTCGGCATCTCGGCGTGCAACACGAATCCGCACGCCGCGGACGTGCCGCCGCCGTCGACCGTGGAGCAGCAGGCCGGGCCGGGTCAGACCCCGGACAACGCTTCCTCCGAGCATCACACCAAGCAGAAGCCGGGCATACAGCTGCCGAACACCATCCAGGTGCTTTACGCGACCACCCCGGCCTTCCAGGACCTGACGCACCACATCGTGCTGTGGAACGCGTCCCAGGCCTACAAAGCCCAGTACGCGGCCGCGTACCAGCCCGTCACGGCGGCGACCGCGGACCTGAAGCGCTACTGGACCGGTGCCGGCTACGCCCAGGCGCACGGGTGGGCCCAGAACTGGATCGACACCAAGCACCAGCCGGTGGGGCAGGCGGTGCTGTCCAACGTGAGCGTGGAGAGCCTGACCGCCGAGCAGGCCACCGTCGGCTTCTGCGAGGACCTGGCCGGTGTGGTGCGCGGCGACGTGCTCACCCACACCCCGGGCAAGGCTCTGCAGGAGCACGGCACCCTGGGCAACCGGATCGTCTTCACGATGGTGCCGACCGGTTCCAAAGGACAGTGGCAGGTGAACGCCGAGGCGGTCACCAAGGCCTCGCCGCTGTGCCCGACGCCGACCGAGAAGAGGCACCGGCACTGACCTCGGGGGAAATGCATTCGCCATAAGGGCCGCCGCGTGAATCACGCGGCGGCCCTTATGTTTGCGATCAGCAATGAGGGCGATTCAGCCGGTCAAGGCCTGGAGAAGGGCCCTGGAGGGACTCAGGCGCCGATCAGGCGCGCCGCCAGGTAGCCCTCCACCTGGTCCAGCGCCACCCGCTCCTGCTCCATCGTGTCCCGCTCGCGGACCGTCACGGCGTGGTCGTCCAGGGTGTCGAAGTCGACCGTGATGCAGAACGGGGTGCCGATCTCGTCCTGGCGGCGGTAGCGGCGACCGATGGCGCCGGCGTCGTCGAACTCGACGTTCCAGTTCCGGCGAAGCTGCTGCGCCAGGTCCCGGGCCTTGGGCGAGAGGTCGGCGTTGCGCGACAGCGGCAGCACCGCGGCCTTCACCGGCGCCAGCCGCTTGTCCAGGCGCAGCACCTTGCGGACCTCCATCTGGCCCTTGGCGTTGGGCGCCTCGTCCTCGGCGTAGGCGTCCAGCAGGAACGCCAGCATGCCGCGGTTCACACCGGCCGCCGGCTCCACCACGAACGGGGTCCAGCGCTCGCCGCTGTCCTGCTCCAGCTGCGTGAAGTCCTCACCGGAGTGCTTGGAGTGGGTGGACAGGTCGAAGTCGGTGCGGTTGGCGACGCCCTCCAGCTCGGAGAACTCCTGGCCGCCGAAGTTGAACCGGTACTCGATGTCGACGGTGCGCTTCGAGTAGTGCGACAGCTTCTCCTGCGGGTGCTCGTAGAAGCGCAGGTTCTCGGCGCGCAGGCCCAGGTCGAGCCACCAGTTGTAGCGCTCGTTGAGCCAGTACTCGAACCACTTCTCGTCCTCGCCGGGCTTGACGAAGTACTCCATCTCCATCTGCTCGAACTCGCGGGTCCGGAAGATGAAGTTGCCCGGCGTGATCTCGTTGCGGAACGACTTGCCGATCTGGCCGATGCCGAACGGCGGCTTCTTGCGGGAGGCGTCGCGGACGGTCTTGTAGGACACGAAGATGCCCTGGGCGGTCTCCGGACGCAGGTAGGCCAGACCGGTCTCGTCCTGGGTGACGCCGAGGTGGGTGGTCAGCATCCCGTTGAACATGCGGGGCTCGGTGAAGGTGCCCTTGTTGCCGCAGTGCGGGCAGTTGATGTCGGCCAGGCCGTGCTCCGGCTCCCGGCCGTGCTTGGCCTCGTAGGCCTCGATCAGGTGGTCGGCCCGGAAGCGCTTGTGGCAGGACTGGCACTCGGTCAGCGGGTCGGTGAACTCCTTGACGTGGCCCGAGGCCTCCCACACCTCGCGCGCCAGGATGACCGAGGAGTCCAGGCCGACGACGTCCTCCCGGCCGGTGACCATGGCCTTCCACCACTGGCGCTTGATGTTCTCCTTCAGCTCCACGCCGAGCGGCCCGTAGTCGTAGGCGGCACGCGTGCCGCCGTAGATCTCGCTGGAGGGGAAGACGAAGCCTCGGCTCTTCGCGAGCCGGACGATGGTCTCGATCTTGTCGGCGGCCACAGTCGCTCTCTTTCTTGTTGCCACCGCATCCACGGTGGCGAAGCCCGGCCGGATGCCGGGTTTCGGATGATGCCCCAGCTTAGCCGGTCGGGTGATCCGATCCGGGGCGGTTTTCCGGCTAAGAGGAGACGGTTCGGGGACGACCGGCCGACGCGCCGCCGGACCCGCACGAGGACCTCTCAGCGGTCCAGCCTGCGGAGGTCCGATGATCAGGCAAATTGACAATCGTTTTCATTTTCAGTCACGATGGCCCCATGCCCATCCCGCGCCGCGCCGTCCCCCTCCCCCGCGCCCGCCGCACCGTTCCGGCGGCCGTAGCGGTGGCCACCGCCGCAGCCCTCGCCCTCGGCGGATGCGTCAAGGCCGCCGACCGGCCGGGCGCCGGAGGCTCCGGTGGCAAGCTCGACGTCGTGGCCGGCTTCTACCCCTTCGCCTTCCTCGCCGAGCGCATCGGCGGCGCGCACGTCGCCGTCAAGAACCTCACCAAGCCCGGTGCCGAGCCCCACGACCTGGAACTGACGCCGTCCCAGGTCGCCGCGGTCGGCCAGGCCGACCTCGCGATCTACGAGAAGGGCCTGCAGCCCCTCGTGGACTCCGCCATCGGGCAGGAGAAGCCCAAGGCCACGCTCGACGCCGCGACCGTCGTCCACCTCGAGAACCACGGCGACCTCGGCGAGGGCGGCAGCCACGACGCCGACCCGCACATCTGGCTGGACCCGGTCGACTTCGCCAAGGTCGCCGACGCCGTCTCCGCCAAGCTGCAGCGGGCCGACCCGGCTCACGCCGCCGACTACCAGGCCAACCAGGCAGCGCTGGACTCCCAGCTCACCGCGCTCGACGCGGACTACAAGGCCGGGCTGGCCCAGTGCCAACGCAAGGACGTCGTCACCAGCCACGCCGCCTTCGGCTATCTCGCCGAGCGCTACGGCCTCACCCAGGTCCCGATCTCTGGGCTGTCCCCGGACGACGAACCGTCCGCCTCCCACCTCGCGAAGATCCAGGACCTGATCAAGACTAAGGGCGTGACCACGGTCTTCTTCGAGACCCTGGCCAGCCCCAAGACCGCGCAGACGCTCGCGGCGGACACCGGGACCAAGGCCGCGGTGCTCGACCCGATCGAGGGCGTGCACGATCCCTCGAGACAGGACTACGTCTCCGTGATGCGCGACAACCTCGCCGCGCTGCGCACCGCGCTGGGATGTGCGTGATGGCCCGCGGCGCGTCCGACATAACCGCCCCGGCCGTGGCGGTGCACGAAGTGACCGTCACCCTCGGCGGCCGGCCGATCCTGCACGGTGTGGACACGACCGTCGGGCGCGGCGAGACCGTCGCGCTGCTCGGCGCCAACGGCTCCGGCAAGTCCACGCTGGTCAAGACCATCGTCGGGCTGTATCCGGTGGAGAGCGGCCGGATCGAGCTGTTCGGCACCCCGCTGCCTTCCTTCAGGGCCTGGCAGCGCGTCGGCTACGTACCGCAGCGCACCACCGCCGCGGCGGGCGTGCCGGCCACCGTCGGCGAGGTGGTCTCCAGCGGGCTGCTGACCCCGCGCGGCTGGGCCGTGCGCCGCGGCCGCTCCGACCGGGGCGCCGTGCGCGAGGCGCTGGCCACCGTCGGGATGCTGGACCGGATCGGCGACCCGGTGGCCGCCCTGTCCGGCGGCCAGCAACAGCGGGTGCTGATCGCCCGGGCCCTGGCCCGCCGCCCGGACCTGCTGATCATGGACGAGCCGATGGCCGGCGTGGACCTGGTCAGCCAGCAGGCGTTCGCCGACGCGCTGGCCGGCCTGGCCGAGCACGGCACCACGATCCTGCTGGTCCTGCACGAGCTCGGACCGCTGGCCAAGCTCATCGACCGCACCGTGGTGCTGCGCGCCGGGACGGTTCTGTACGACGGCACGCCGGTCGAGCACGGCGAGGAGGATCCCGCCCACGGGCACGAACGTCCCGGGCACGACCACGTCCACCCGCACGACACGCCGAGCGAGGCGCCCGGCACGCCCGAGTGCCCGCCCGGGCCGACGCCGGTGGAGACGCTGAAGGCGGCCACCACCCAGGCCACGACCTGGAAGGAGTCCCCCGCATGCTGAGCGGCACCATCTTCGGCCTGGCCTTCATGCAGCGCGCCTTCCTCGCGGCCCTGGTCATCGGTCTGGCAGCGCCGGCCATCGGCACGTACCTGGTGCAGCGGCGCCTGGCGCTGATGGGCGACGGCCTCGGCCACGTGGCGCTGACCGGCGTCGGGCTGGGCCTGATCACCAAGACGTCGCCGGTGTGGGGCGCGGTCGTGGTGGCGGTGGCCGGCGCGGCGGCGGTGGAGCTGATCCGCGAGCGGGCCAAGGCCAGCGGCGACGTGGCCCTGGCGATGCTGTTCTACGGCGGCCTCGCGGGCGGCTCGATGCTGATCTCGCTGTCCGGCGGCAACGCGAACCTGAACTCGTACTTGTTCGGCTCGATCCTGTCGACGTCGGACGGGGACCTGTGGGCGATCGCGGCGCTGGCGGTAGGGGTCCTGGTCGTGACGCTGGGACTGCGCCGCGCGCTGTTCGCGGTGTGCCAGGACGAGGAGTTCGCACGGGTGGCGGGGCTGCCGGTGCGGAGCCTGAACCTGCTCATGGCCGTCACCACCGCCGTGACCGTGACCGTGGGGATGCGGGTGGTCGGCGTCCTGATGGTCAGCGCGCTGATGGTGGTGCCGGTGGCGGCGGCGCAGCAGCTCACCCGGGCGTTCGCGGCCACGATGGGAGCCGCCATGGCGATCGGCGTCGGTGCCGCGCTGTCCGGCGTCACGTTGTCGTACTACGCGGACACGCCCCCCGGGGCGTCGATCGTGCTGATCGCGATCGGCGTGTTCCTGCTGGCCAGCATCGGGGCCGGGCTGCTGCGCCGGGGACGCGGACGCTCGGCGGCGGCCCGCGCGCGCCGCGCCCCGGGCGGTCCCGGCGCCCCCGGCGCTCCCGACGGCGCCGCGGTTTCGGATCCGCGGCCCCAACCACCGGCCGCGACCGCCTCGAGCCTGCCACAATGACTGCTGGCCGTCGCGCCCGCAGGCCGGCACCGCACGCCACCGCACCGCAGGGAGAAGGACCAGTGAGGACCGCAGACAACTCCGGCGACAACGAGGGCGCGCGCGGCCTGCCCTCCCAGGGCCGCTCGACCCGGCAGCGCTCGGCGGTCGCGGCCTTGCTGGACGAGGTCGACGACTTCCGCAGTGCCCAGGACCTGCACGACCTGTTGAAGCAGCGGGGGGAGTCGGTCGGTCTGACGACGGTGTACCGGGCGTTGCAGTCGCTGGCGGACGCCGGCGAGGTGGATGTGCTTCGCACGGGTGACCGCGAGGTCATCTATCGCCGGTGTTCCACGCCGCGGCATCATCACCATCTGGTGTGCCGGGAGTGCGGGAAGACGGTGGAGGTCGAGGGTCCGGCGGTGGTGGAGAGCTGGGCTGAACGGGTCGCCGCCGAGCACGGGTATTCGAACGTGTCGCACACGTTGGAGATCTTCGGCACGTGCGGCGACCACTGAGCGGCGGGTGCGACCGGTGGGCGGCGGGTGCGACCGGTGGGCGGCCGGTGAGCGTTCGCTGATCGCCCGCCGGAGCGGGTGCGACCGGTAGTTTGGGGGCGGCGCGGGGGCGCGCCGCGACCGTCGCATGATCGCGGAGCGTCCCCGGGTCACCGGGCCGTCGAGGGCAGTTCCCCGGGGCGGAGCTCCAGGTAGGTGTCGAGCCGCTTGCCGGTCGCGTCGTAACCCACGAACTTGTCTCCCTCGCTGGGATGGAAGGCTCCTGAGTTCGGGAAGACCACGACTCCCTGGGTGAAAGGCGCCGGGAGTGGGAGGACGGCCATCTCCTGCCGGAAGCCGTCGGTCCCTTCCCACGCCACCTTGGCCGTGCCGTGGGGGACGACGAACATCCACACCTGCTCGGCCTGGCTGTTTCCGATCATGACAGTGCTCTGCCCCGTGGCCAGGGGGTCGGTGGCGCCGGCCACACAGTCGGAGCTCAGGATCAGTCTCTGTCCCGCCATCCACAGCGCGAGGAGGTCACATGACTTCCCTTTCTCGCCGGTGAGATCGGGGCCGGTGTAGACGCTCGCCTGCCACGGCTTTCCGTCGGTGGTGCCGCTGGCCACGACCGGGTGGTTGTCGGGAGCAGTCTGTCCGGGAGCGAGGCCGGCCTGTACCGTCACGTGCGGCACGTACCGCGGTCCGGGTACGGTGACCGGCGCCGAGTTCGGGGCGGCCTGCGAGGTGTGCGCCAGGGCCGGAGTGCTCGAGCGCTGACCCGGCGGAAGCTGGCGTACCCCGGAGGACCCGGCGAACGCGATCCCCAGCGCGCTCGCCGTCCCCGCGATCACCACCACGCCCACGACCGCGGCCACGGCGCGCCGCCGTCCGGCCCGGCGCCGCGCCCCGGCCAGCACCGCGTCGATCGGTGGCGCACCGACGTCCAGGGACCGGGCGCGCGCGGCGAGCTCCGCCTGGAAGGCGCGCTGCGGGATCTCGTTCATGCGCGTCCCTCCTTCGGCGCGTCGAGCAGCAGGGGGTCGTCGTCGGCGAGCAGCGGGCTGACTCGTAGTTTGGCCAGGGCTTTGTGGGCCTGGCTGCGCACTGTGCCGATGGCGCAGCCGAGGATCTCCGCGGTCTGTGATTCCGAACGGTCTTCCCAGTAGCGGAGGACGATGACGGCGCGTTGGCGCCGGGGCAGGGTGGCGAGTGCGGCCAGGACGAGTTCGCGGTCTGCGAGGCGCTGTGCGGGGTCTGGGGCTGCCGGGTCGGGGGCGGCGGGGTCCGGCATGCTGGGGGCGAGGACCTCCTGGACTCGCTTGCGGCGGAATCGCGAGAGGTGGGTGTTGACGAGGATGCGTCGCACGTAGGCGTCGACGTCGTGGGCGTCGCGTACGCGGCTCCACGCCATGGCTGTTTTCTCCAGGGCGACTTGGGCCAGGTCCTCGGCGAGGTGGCGGTCTCCGGACAGGAGGTATGCGGTGCGGACCAGCGCCGGCCAGCGGGTGGCCATGAAGTCGCGGAACTCGGCCTCGTCGGTGGCTTTCACAGAGAACTGACCCCCTCTCACTCATGAGGAGTGTGAGGGGGTCGTGTTTCTATGCCTACGCGTCCGGGTCTGCGTACTCGCTTTCGTCGTACTCCCGCTCTTGTTCGGCTTCGGCGGCGAACTGTTCCTCGTTGGTGATCGCGCCGCCGTAGCGGCGGTCGCGGCCGGCGAAGACTTCGCAGGCGCGCCAGAGGTTGGTGCGGTCGAAGTCGGGCCAGAGGGCGTCGTCGAAGTAGAGCTCGGCGTAGGCGGACTGCCACATCAGGAAGTTGGAGGTGCGGTGTTCGCCGGAGGAGCGGATGAACAGGTCGACGTCGGGCATGTCCGGTTCGTCGAGGTAGCGGTTGACGGTGCGCTCGTTGATCTTCTCGGGGTCCAGGCGGCCGGCCTTGATGTCGCGGCCCATGGCGGCCATGGCGTCGGCGATCTCCCAGCGGCCGCCGTAGTTGACGCACATGGTGAGGGTCAGGAGCTTGTTGTCGCGGGTGCGTTCCTCGGCCCATTCCAGCTCGTCGATGACGGACTTCCACAGGCGGGGGCGGCGGCCGGCCCAGCGGATGCGCACGCCGAGTTCGTCCATCTCGCCGATGCGGCGGCGGATGGTGTCGCGGTTGAAGCCCATGAGGAAGCGGACTTCTTCCGGGGAGCGCTTCCAGTTCTCGGTGGAGAAGGCGTAGGCGGAGATGTGGGTGATCCCGCCGAGCTGCACGGCGCCTTCGACGACGTCGAACAGCGACGCCTCGCCGACCTTGTGGCCCTCTATGCGGGACAGGCCGCGTTCCTTGGCCCAGCGGCCGTTGCCGTCCATGACGACGGCGACGTGCCGGGGCACCAGGTCCAGGGGGATGTCCGGCGGCAGAGCGCCGTGCTTGTGCGGGAAGGGATCCCGGGTGACGCCCGGCTGCCGCTTGGCGAGGCGCTCCTCGAGGATCCGTCGGGTCAGTCTCACCGTTCCACCTATCTCGTACTGTTCATGCTAGCCGTCCGCTTGCCGCGCGGCCGCTCAGCGCTCGACCAGCCGCAGGGAGCGCAGGCCGCGCTCCAGGTGCCACTGCAAGTAGGCGGCGACCAGGCCGCTGCCTTCGCGCCGGTGCTTGTCGGCGCTGGCGTCGGCCGTGCCCCAGTCCCCCGCGAGCAGCGCTCCCAGCAGGGCGAGTGTCTCACGGGCCGGGGCCACGGACCCCGCCGGTTTGCAGTCCGAGCACACCGCCCCGCCGGCCGGCAGGTTGAAGAACCGGTGCGGTCCCGGGTCGCCGCAGCGGGCGCAGTCCTCGAAGGACGGCGCGTAGCCGGCGACGGCCAGGGAGCGCAGCAGGAACGCGTCCAGGACCAGTCCGGCGGCGTGCTCACCGGAGGCCAATGTACGCAGGCCGCCGACGAGCAGGAGGTACTGCTGCACGGCGGGCACATCATCTTCACTCAACCGCTCCGCGGCCTCCAGCATGGCCTGGCCGGCGGTGTAGGCGGGGTAGTCGGCGACCAGGGTGCCGCCGTACGCCGCCAGGGTCTCGGCCTGGGTGACCAGGTGCAGGTCGCGGCCCTGCTTCTCGAAGATCTGGACGTCGACGAAGGTGAACGGCTCCAGCCGGGAGCCGAACTTGGAGGAGGTGCGGCGCACGCCCTTGGCCACCGCCCGGACCCGGCCGCGGTCGCGGGTGAGGAAGGTGATGATGCGGTCCGCCTCCCCGAGGTTGCGGGTGCGCAGGACGACGCCTTCGTCGCGGTGCAGGGGCATTGTCCAAGTGTAGGTGGCGGCGCGGGCGGTGCGGGCCGCTTTCAGCGCTGGTGCGGCGGGTACTCCTGGGTGACGTGGGTGGGCTCGTCGGCGGGGTCCACGGGCGGCTTCGGCGGGATCACCATGGTCTCCAGGGAGGAGGTGTCCTGCGTCACAGGGGCCGGCTTGGGCGGGATCGGCATGGTCCCGAGGGAGGAGGTGTCGGTGGCCGGCTTCGGCGGGATGAGCATCGTCTCCATGGAGGAGGTGTCCTGCGCGGCCGGGGCGGGGCGCGGCGGGATCACCATGGTCTCCATCGACGACGAGGTGTCGACCTGGGTGGCGTTCTGGTCGAAGCCCCGGGGGGCGGCGTCCTGCATGGCGTTCTGGAGTCCGGGGTTCTGGACGCCGGTGCCGTGGAAGCCGGTCTGCGTCATCTGGGACGGCGCCACCGATGCGACCACCCCGGCGACGTGGGTCTGGGTCATGCCGAGCGCCGCGCCGACGGCGTCGATCACGGCGCGCTCGTCGGCGTCGACGGGCCCGTCGGCGGCGGCGACGCGGACGGCGCCGAGCACCAGCGCCTCGCGCCCGGCCTCGGGCAGCTGCCCGGCCAGTCCGGCGAGCATCTGGCTCAGGTCCTCGGGGACGACCTGCATGTCCTGCGCCAGGTTGGCTTCGTTGTAGCCGGCGGCGCCGGCCGAGACGATCTCCTGGAGGGCGATCGCGCGCGCCCCGGGGTGTCCCGCGCCTCCGCGCCTGAGCACGTTCACCATCACGCCGCGCACGCTGTTCTGCAGGAGGTCGGTGAACTGTGCGGCGGTGGGGCGGGCCAGCACGGATTCGCGGAAGTCGGTCTTGCAGTAGGCGCACCGGACGAATTCGCCGATGACTTTGAGCGGGATCAGGGGGATGAAGAACAGCGTGAAGAACCGCTGAGCGCGTCGCCGCTCGTAGTTCCGGTCGGCGCCACAGCTCGGGCATGAGAACACGCCGCTACCGACGACCCGGAAAACGGTCCGCCAACCCCAGATAAGCATCGGTACGAATCCCCTCCGTCCCGCTCTCTGCGGAACGGAGGAGATCCTGCCACATCGTGGGGAACTACCTGAAGGCCCGGTTCACCGCGGAGACGATGGCCTTCAGGGAGGCGGTGACGATGTTCGCGTCGATCCCGACGCCCCACAGCACCCGGCCGCCGATGGCGCACTCCACGTAGGAGGCGGCCTTGGCGTCCTCGCCGGAGGACAGCGCGTGCTCGACGTAGTCCAGGACGCGAACGTCGATCCCGACGCCGCCCAGCAGGTTGGTGAACGCGTCGATGGGGCCGTTGCCGACGCCTTCCAGCGTGGTGGTGGCGTCGTCGACCGCCAGGTCGACGCTGAGCTGGTCCTTCTCCTCGACCGCGGAGGACGAGTGGTGGCCCAGCAGCCGCAGCCGGCCCCACGGCGCGGCGGGGTTGGGCAGGTACTCGTCGACGAAGACGTCCCAGATCTCCTGCGGCGTGACCTCGCCGCCCTCGGCGTCGGTCTTGGCCTGGATGACCTGGGAGAACTCGATCTGCGCGCGCCGCGGCAGTTCCAGTTGGTGCTCGGTCTTCAGGATGTAGGCGACGCCGCCCTTGCCGGACTGGGAGTTGACGCGGATGACGGCCTCGTAGGTGCGGCCCACGTCCTTGGGGTCGATCGGCAGGTAGGGCACGGCCCACACGATCTCGTCGACGGTCTTGCCGGCCGCGGCGGCGTCCCGCTCCAGGTGTTCGAAGCCCTTCTTGATGGCGTCCTGGTGGGAGCCGGAGAAGGCGGTGTAGACCAGGTCGCCGCCGTAGGGGTGGCGGGGGTGCACGGGCAGCTGGTTGCAGTATTCGACGGTGCGCCGGACCTCATCGATGTCGGAGAAGTCGATCTGGGGGTCGACGCCCTGGGAGAACAGGTTCAGGCCCAGGGTGACCAGGCAGACGTTGCCGGTGCGTTCGCCGTTGCCGAACAGGCAGCCCTCGATGCGGTCGGCGCCGGCCTGGTAGCCGAGTTCGGCGGCGGCGACGGCGGTGCCGCGGTCGTTGTGGGGGTGCAGCGACAGGATGATGGAGTCGCGGCGTTCCAGGTTGCGGTGCATCCACTCGATGGAGTCGGCGTAGATGTTGGGGGTGGCCATCTCGACGGTGGCCGGCAGGTTGATGATGACCTTGCGGTCGGGGGTGGGCTGCCAGACGTCGGTGACGGCGTTGCAGACTTCGACGGCGTACTCCAGCTCGGTGCCGGTGTAGGACTCGGGCGAGTACTCGAAGAAGATCTCGGTGCGGGTGCCGTCGGGGCGCGGGGGCATTGCGTCGGCGAACTTCTGGCAGACCTTGGCGCCGTTCACGGCGATCTGGGTGATGCCGGCCTTGTCCAGGCCGAACACGACGCGGCGCTGCAGGGTGGAGGTGGAGTTGTACAGGTGGACGATGGCCTGCTTGGCGCCGCGGATGGACTCGAAGGTGCGCTCGATGAGTTCTTCGCGGGCCTGGGTCAGGACCTGGATCACCACGTCGTCGGGGATCCGGTCCTCGTCGATGATCTGCCGGACGAAGTCGTAGTCGGTCTGCGAGGCGGCCGGGAACCCGACCTCGATCTCCTTGTAGCCCATGGCGACCAGCAGCTCGAACATCTTGAGCTTGCGGGCGGGGGACATCGGGTCGATCAGCGCCTGGTTGCCGTCGCGCAGGTCCACGGCGCACCAGCGGGGGGCCTCGGTGACGACCTTGTCGGGCCAGTCCCGCTCCGGCAGGTCGACCGGGGCGAACGGCACGTACTTGTGGATCGGCATACCGGACGGCTGCTGCGGCTGTACTCGCATAGTGCTCAGGGCTCCCTGGAGGTCTCCGACGAAGGGGGACGGCCGACGGCAACACGAACTGGCCGCGGCGAGGGAGCCGGCCTGTTGTTCCTTACAGGCCCTCGCCGCGGCTGCTAAGGAGAAGCAGGCCGCGCAGGCAGGAGTTGCACATAGCGTTGCGACTCTATAGCGGTCGTCTCATCTGACGCACTTCGAGTCCGGGATCTGAGACGGCGCCCGGGCATCGTCCCGATTCCCGCCCCGGGCATCACCCGTTCAGAGTAATCGCAGGTCAGAGTGCGGGCAGAACTAGTGACGTGGCTCACATTTGCGTTCATAGTTACCGCTATGACCAGGGGAATCATCCGTGTCAAGAGCCAAAATCAAGCACTTTCGCAACCTGTCTCCACCGAGCCGCCGGTGTTCTGCGGCATCGTCCCCCCGCACATCCTGAACCGGCTGGCCGGCTCCGGTCTGCGCGTCGCCGACGCCGCCCGCCGCACCCTCGTCGCCGACGTGCGGCACCGCCTGACCCGCAGCGCCGTGCCGTGGGTGGGCGAGCGCCACCTGGCGCCGCCGGCCGAGGCGGAGCAGCGCGACGACCGGGCCGTCTACGACGACCACGACACCGAGAACCTGCCGGGGTCGGAGGTCCGGGCCGAGGGCGCGGCGCCGACCGGCGACCAGAGCGCCGACGAGGCCTACGACGGCCTCGGCGCCACCTTCGACTTCTACCTGAAGGTCTACAAGCGCTGGTCGGTGGACGGCCAGGGCCTGCCGTTGAAGGGCACCGTGCATTACGGCGTCCAGTACGACAACGCCTTCTGGAACGGTTCGCAGATGGTGTTCGGCGACGGTGACGGCGCGGTGTTCGGCCGGTTCACGTCCTCGGTGGACGTGATCGGCCACGAGCTGACCCACGGCGTGACGCAGTACACCGCGAACCTGGTCTACCGCGGCCAGTCCGGGGCGTTGAACGAGTCGGTGTCCGACGTGTTCGGCTCGATGGTGAAGCAGTACCGGCTGGGCCAGGACGCCGCGGACGCGGACTGGCTGATCGGCGCCGGGCTGTTCCTGCCGTCGGTGCGCGGCGTGGCGCTGCGTTCGATGAAGGACCCGGGCACCGCCTACGACGACCCGGCCATCGGCAAGGACCCGCAGCCGGCGACGATGTCCGGGTACGTCGACACCTCCGACGACGACGGCGGCGTGCACATCAACTCCGGGATCCCGAACCGCGCCTTCTATCTGGCGGCGACCGCGATCGGCGGCGCTTCGTGGGAGGGCGCCGGGCTGATCTGGTACGACGTGCTCACCTCGCCGACGCTGCCGGCCGCGGCGACGTTCGCGACGTTCGGCACCGCGACCGTGCACGCCGCCGAGAAGCGGTTCGGGCGCAGGTCGCACGAGGCGCACGCGGTGGCCGCGGCGTGGAGGGAGGTCGGGGTGTCGGTGCACACCTGACCGGCGAGGCGGTGTGCCGGACAGCCGTGTGCCGGACAGCGGTGTGCCGGACAGCGGTGTGCCGGACAGCGGTGCGGCCGACAGCGGTGCGGCCAGCGGCGTGGCCGACAACGGTTGTGCCCGATATTCGATCGCCGCCGACGCGGACCGGTGCCTAGCATCGGCGGCGATGACTATCGAGATCCGAGAACTGGACCCCGTGCTTCCGGAGACCCAGGAGACGCTGCTGCCGCTGTTCCAGGCCGCGAGCGCCGCCGACATGCCACGGCATCCGGAGCCGACCGCCGGCTTCCTCCGCTTCATCACCGGCCCGCGGGTCGCGCGGCACCGCCTGTGCGTGACCGCGTTCGACGGCGGGGCGCCGATCGCCTTCGGCTGCCTGAACCAGGACCTGGCGGCGAACCCGGACATGATCTTCGGCGACATCTGGATCCTCCCGGAGCGGCGCGCCGAGGCGGCCGTGGCGCTGCTGGACGCGTTCAAGGCCCACACCCGGCGCCGCGGAGCCCAGCGCATGGTCCTGGGGTTCAGCGAGTTCGCCGCGCCCGACTACGAGCCGGTGTTCGCCGCCGCGGGCGGCCGCCGGGTGTCGTGGGAGCGACGCTCACAGCTCGACCTGACCACGATCGACCGCGAGCAGTACGCCGCCTGGGCCGCGCCGTCGCCGAAGAACGCGCGCTACCGGATCCAGGCCTGGACCGTGCCCACGCCCGAGCACCTGCTGGCGCCGCTGGTCGAGGCCAACGACGCGATCCGCGACGCGCCCACCGGCGACCTGCGGCTCAATCACGCGCCGCCGGACGTCGAGCGCCGCCGCGCGGCCGAGACGCTGATCGTGGCGGCCGGGGTGCGCAAGCACATCATCGCCGCGCTCACCGAGGACGGCGAGATGGCGGGCATGCACGAGATGTTCGTGGTCCCGGGTTTCCGGATGGGCGACGTCGGCAACACCGCGGTCCCGGCGAAGTTCCGCGGGCACGGCCTGGGCCTGCGGCTGAAGGCGGACCTGGCGTTGCGGCTGCTGGCGTCCGAGCCGGAGCTCGACGTGGTCAGCACCTGGAACGACGCCGGCAACGGGCCGATGCTGCGGGTGAACGAGGCGATGGGCTATGAGAAGGCCGAAGCCTGGAGCAACTGGCAGTTCGATCTCTGAGGGCTGATAAAACCGATCGCCGCCGGCACCGGGTCCGCCTAGCATCGGCGGTGATGACTATCCAGACGCGTGAACTGGACCCGGCCGACCGGCGGACGCGGACGACGTTGCTGCCGGTGTTCCAGGCCGGTGTCGCGGCGGACACCGTGCGGCATCCCGCACCGACCGAGGACTTCCTGCGATTCCTCATCGGCCCCCGGCCCACGCGGCACCGCAGGGCGGTGACCGCGTTCGACGGCGGCACGCCGATCGGCTACGGGTCGCTGGACCAGGACTCCCAGGCGAACCGGGACATGGTGTTCGCCGACCTGTGGATTCTTCCGGAGCGCCGCGCCGACGCCACGCGGCCGCTGCTCGAAGCGTTCCTGGCATATTCCCGCGGCCGCGGCTGCGCGCGCACGGTGATCGGGTTCAGCGACCTGGCCGCGCCGGACTACGATCCGGTGTTCACCGCCGCGGGCGGCCGGCCGGTGGCCGAGGACTGGCGTTCGGACATCGCCCTGGCGGCGATCGACCGGGAGCGGTACGCCGCCTGGGCCGCGCCGTCGGCGAAGAACAAGCAGTACCGCGTCGAGCACTGGGTCGCCCCGACGCCGGAACACCTGCTAGCCACGATGGTGCGGGCCTCGCAGGCCATGGGCGACGCCCCCACCGGGGACCTGGACTTCCAGGTGCCGCCGCCGGACGTGGACCGGCGCCGCAAGGCCGAGGCGATGCTGGCGGCCGACGGCGTGCGCAAGCACTGCGTCGCGGCGTTCACCGAGGGCGGCGAGGCGGCCGGGTTCCACGAGGTGTTCGTGGTCCCGGGTTTCCCGATGGCCGACGTCGGCAACACCGGCGTGGTGGCGGCGCACCGCGGGCACGGCCTCGGCCTGAGGCTCAAGGCCGATCTGGCGCTGCGGCTGCTGGAGGCCGAACCGGAGCTCGCGATCGTGAACACCTGGAACAACGGCGACAACGAGCCGATGCTGCGGGTGAACGAGGCCCTCGGCTACATCAAGGCCGAGACCTGGAAGACCTGGCAGTTCGACCTCTAATATCAGAATTCTGTATAGAGGTGCCAGCAGTCTGAGAGGTGGGGACGCGCGTGACCGAACTGCCCGTCGCCCCGCTGGACGCCGCCACCCGGACCCTGTGCGCGCAGGTCTACTGGGACACCGGGTTCGCCCGCGAAGCCGAGGAACTGTTGCGCGGCGACGGGTACTCGGCGATCGGGCCGCCGGTCGGACTGAACCTGCCCTCGATCCTCCAGCACACGCGGCACTCGCTGCGGATCCGGCGGCGCCGGGACTGGGCGCTGCTGGCGTGCTGGGTGCTGGCGGCGTTCTGCATAGCCGGGCCGCTGCTGATCACCCGCGGCACCAAGGACTTCCCGCCGACGGTGTTCGGCGTGGCGTGCGGGGTCGGATCGGTGGCGGCGCTGGCCTGGACCATCGGCACCGCCGCCCGCTGGCTGCGGGTGTACGCGGCGTTCGCGCTGCTGCGCGCCTCGGCCTCACCGCTGGCCTCCGCGCCTCCGCTGCCAGCGGACGTGCACGGCGAGATCGTCGCCGACCAGGGCTCGAACGTGGTCTGCTACTCGGCGGCCTGCGCGACACCGTTCGACGGCTATGGCGAGGTGGTGGACGGCAAGGTGAACGTCGGTCTGCCGCTGGCGATGGTGCCGGTGTGGGGCGAGAAGGCCGACAAAGCCGGCAAGAACGGCGGGAACGGCAAATATGACGAGCACGACCGGGGAACCGCGCCGCCGGCGCGCCGGGTCGACGCCACCGACCTGCACATCTTCCTGCGCAACGAGATGTCGCGGGACAGCGGCGTCCAAGGACTTCAGGTCGTCAGCAACCTGTTCGTGCGCGGGGACGCGGCCAATGGCGTCAACGGGCTGTGGCCCGGCGGCAAAGAGACGCGGCCCTCGCGGCAGGCGCACGCGCTGATCTACTCCGCGGGCATCAACGACCCCGGGGACCGCGCGCAGACCTACCTGACGTTCCAGGCGGTGCGGCACGGCGGGATGCTGGCGGTCACGATGCACGTGCGGATCCGGCAGCAGCACGAGCGGATGTCACTGGAGATCGCCTCGGCGGTCGCCGCGCCTCTGGCCGGGAAGTACACGACCGCCGGCGGCAGCCTGCCGCGCACCGTCCGGGGGCTGCGGGCGCACGCGCGCTGGTACGCGCTGATGGAGCTGCCGGTGGCGCTGACCGAGGCGTGGTCCGGGCCGCTGCTGCGGTTCGTCACCCGGCGGCTGGTGCTGCGGGACACGGTGACGACGAGGAACGCGATCCGCGGCGGCCGGATGCCGGACCGGGGCGCCCGGACCTCGCTGCGGTGCTGGACCATGGACCCGGCCAAGATCCTCTACCAGGAGGAGGCCGACGCCAGGGACATCCTGCAGCGACTGCGCAAGGCGCTGTTCGACCACCTGGTGCGCTACTTCGAGCTGCACGGGATCGCGACCGACGAACTTCTGCGGGTCCGGGACAACATCCTGGTGGCGGATGTCAGCTTCAGCAGAGGCGTGACGAGCGCCGGATAGGCCCGGTACCGGTCGGAGCGGTCGGCGTGCCGGGCAGTCGCCGCGCTGGGCGGTCGGCGCGCTAGGCGGTCGGCGCGCTGGGCAGTCGCCACACCGGGCGGTCGGCGCGCTGGGCAGTCGCCGGTCTGGGCGGTCAGCGTGCCGGGCAGTCTGTGCGGTTGGCCACTCGGCGTGCCGGGCAGTCGCCGCGCTGGCCCCTCGCCGCGCTGCCCGCTCGGCACCAGGCTCCGACGCTCGGCGTTCCAGGCGCCGGTGGCGCTAGAACCCGAGCTTCGCGAGCTGCTTCGGGTCCCGCTGCCAGTCCTTGGCGACCTTCACGTGCAGGTCCAGGAACACCGGCGTGCCGAGCAGCGCCTCGATCTGCCGCCGGGCCCGCGAGCCGACCTCGCGCAGCCGCTCGCCGCCCTGGCCGATGACGATCGCCTTCTGGCTGGGCCGCTCCACGTAGAGGGTCGCGTGCACATCGAGCAGCGGCCGGTCGGCCGGGCGGCCCTCGCGCAGGTTCATCTCCTCGACGGTGACCGCCAGCGAGTGCGGCAGCTCGTCGCGCACACCCTCCAGGGCCGCCTCGCGGACCAGCTCGGCGACCATGACCTCTTCGGGCTCGTCGGTCAGCTCCCCGCCCGGGTACAGCGGCGGCGACTCCGGCAGCTGCTTCACCAGCAGGTCCTCCAGCAGCTGGATCTGGGTGTCGCGGACGGCCGAGACCGGGACCACCTCGGCCCACTCGATGCCGACCTCGCGGCCCAGCTCGACCAGCGCCAGCAGCTGCTCGGCGATCTGCTCCTTGGAGGCCTTGTCGGTCTTGGTGAGGATGGCGATCTTCGGGGTGCGGCGCACCTCGGCCAGCTCGGTGGCGATGAACCGGTCCCCGGGGCCGATCTTCTCGTCGGCCGGCACGCAGAAGCCGATCACGTCCACCTCGGCCCAGGTGGCGCGCACCTCGTCGTTCAGCCGCGCGCCGAGCAGCGTGCGCGGCTTGTGCAGGCCGGGGGTGTCGACCAGCACCAGCTGCGCGTCCTCGCGGTGCACGATGCCGCGCACGGTGTGCCGCGTGGTCTGCGGGCGCCCGGAGGTGATCGCCACCTTGGCCCCGACCACCGAGTTGGTCAGCGTGGACTTCCCGGCGTTGGGGCGGCCGACGAAGCAGGCGAACCCGGCGCGGAAGTCGTCCGGGAACTCGTAGCGCGGCGGGGAGTCGTCGCGCACGCCCCGGCCGTAGGCGGTCGGGGCGGGCTCGGAGTCGCGCACCCGGTCGGAGGTGACGCGGCGCTCGGCGAGCTGCTGGCTGCGCTTGACCCGCTCGGCCTTCTTCTTCGCCGCCTCGGCGTTCGCCGCCTGGCGGGACCGGGACCGTCCACTCGCGCTGCTCGTCATGGGGACCATTCTCCCCTACTCGCGGTGGTACGCCGTACGGGCCGGCCGAGCGGCCGGAAGCGGGTGCCTAGAGCTTGGGGTCGGCCAGGAACAGCCGGGGCTGCGCCCCGCTCCCCTTCATGTCCGCCGCCACCTCCAGGTCCTCGCGCCGGAACTCCTTCTCCTCGGTGACCAGCACCGCGGCCTCGATCGCCTTCGCGCCGCTGACCACGGCCATCGCGATGGCGGTCTGCAGGGCCGTCAGCTTCAGCGCCGGCAGGTCCACGGTGGTGGCGACGTAGGTGCGGCCGGTCTCGTCCCGGACCGCCGCGCCCTCGAGCGCGCCGTTGCGGGCCCGCTGGGCCTTGGCGAGGGTGTGGAGCTTGGCGTTCTCGGGGTCCAGCTGGGTGTCGGTCATGGCACCACGCTACCGAGAGCGAAGCGCACAACGACGAAGGCCCCGGATCATATCCGGGGCCTTCGTACCGAGCGGATGACGAGACTCGAACTCGCGACCCTCACCTTGGCAAGGTGATGCTCTACCAACTGAGCCACATCCGCATTGTGTTGTTCCCGCCCGGTTTCCCCGGCGACGAAGAAAACTATAGCCCATGTCCGGGGTGGGTTCGCCACCCGGTTACCGCGACGCGCTGAGCCGGATGCGGATCGGGCGCGCCGCGGCGGGGTCTTCCTATGCTGCGATCACGGCCGTCGACGTGCGGCCGCCGTCGACGTCGAGCACGGTGCCGTGGAGGTACGACGCCTCGCCGGAGGCGAGGTACACGGCCGCGTCGGCGATGTACCGCGGCTTGCCCAGCCAGCCGGCCGGGGTGCCGTTCATCATCACCTCGCCCGGGTGCGGCTCGCCCGGCGCCGGCTCCAGGATCACCCCGGGCGAGATCGCGTTGACCCGCACGCCGCGCGGTCCGAACTCCGCCGCCCAGGCCCGGGTCAGCGTCTCCATCGCGCCCTTGGTGGAGGCGTAGAGCGCGCCGACCGGCACGGCCAGCCGCGCGACCCACGAGCCCAGGTTGACGATCGCGCCCTTGCCGGCCGCGGCCATCTCCGGGGCGACGACGGCGGTCAGGAAGAACGGCGCCTTCACGTTCACCGCGTAGACCCGGTCGAAGGTCTGCTCGTCGGTCGTCGCGGTGGTGCCGGGCGGGTAGACGCCGGCGTTGTTGACCAGCACGTCGATACCGCCGCCCAGGGCCGCGGCGGCCTGCTCGGCCAGCGCCCGCGAGGCCCCCGGGCTGCCGTCCAGGTCGGCGCGCACGAAGTCGGCACGGCCGCCGGCGGCGCGGATGCCGTCGACCACCTCGGCGCCCCGCGCGACGTCCCGGCCGGACACGATCACGTGCGCGCCCTCGGCGGCGAACCGCTCCGCGATGGCCCGTCCGATGTTGCTCGTCGAGCCGGTCACCAGGGCGCGCTCGCCCTGCAGTCGTCCAGTCATGTCGCACTCCTGTCATCGGGACTTCCGGACTCCCGCACTGTCGCCCCCGACGGGGCGGCCGCACATCGGTCATGTGACGCGAAGTCACGGGAAGCCCTGGTCAGGGCACGATCCGGGGTCCGGTCAGACCTCGTCCTGCGGGACCCGCTTCACCAGCACCGTCCCGATCCGCCGGCGGCGGCCCTCGGCCGACTCCGCGGTCAGCCGCAGCCCCTCCAGCTCGATGTGCGCGCCCGGGATCGGCACCCGGCCCAGCCGCTTGGCCATCAGGCCGCCGACGGTCTCCACGTCGTCGTCCTCCAGGTCCACACCGAACAGCTCGCCGAGCTCGTCCACGCCCAGGCGCGCGGTGACCCGCGCGGCGTCCGGGGACAGGCGCTCCACCGAGGGACGCTCCACGTCGTACTCGTCGGCGATCTCGCCGACGATCTCCTCCAGGATGTCCTCGATGGTGACCAGGCCCGCGGTGCCGCCGTACTCGTCGATCACCACGGCCAGGTGGATGTGCCCGGCCTGCATGTCGCGCAGCAGCTCGTCGGCGGGCTTGCTGTCCGGGATGCACACCGGGTCCCGCATCACCGACTCCACCTCCTCCAGCGTCTCGCCGCTGGGGTGCTCGTGGATGCGCCGGACCAGGTCCTTCAGGTAGACGATGCCGACCACGTCGTCGGCGTTCTCGCCGACCACCGGGATCCGGGAGAAGCCGCTGCGCAGCGCCAGCGACAGCGCCTGGCGCAGCGTCTTGTGCCGCTCGATGAACACCATGTCGGTGCGCGGCACCATCACCTCGCGCACCAGCGTGTCGCCGAGCTCGAAGACCGAGTGCACCATGCGGCGCTCCTCGTCCTCGATCACGCTGTTCGCCTCGGCCAGGTCCACCAGGGCGCGCAGCTCGGCCTCGGAGGCGAACGGGCCCTCGCGGAAGCCGCGGCCCGGGGTGACCGCGTTGCCGATCACGATCAGCAGCTGGGCCAGCGGGCCGAGGATCTTCTGCAGCAGCGCCAGCGGGCCGGCGAAGGCCAGCGCGACGCGGACCGAGTGCTGGCGGCCGATGGTGCGCGGCATCACGCCGACGAAGATGTAGGACACCGCGATCATGATCCCGATGGCGGCGAACGTGGCGCCCCACACCGAGTCGATGCGGCGCACGCACAGCACGGCGACCACCACGGTGGCGGCGGTCTCGCAGGCCACCCGGAGCAGCAGCGCCAGGTTCAGCACCCGCGCCGGGTCGTCGACCAGCTCCTGGAGCCGGGCGGCCCGGGGCACGCCCTCCTCGACCAGTTCGGCGGCGCGGACCCGGGACACCCGGGACAGGGCGGCGTCGGCGCACGCGGAGAAGCCCGCCACCGCGACCAGCGCCACCACGGCGACGATCTCCCAGAACAGCAGGGCACTCACGCGGCCGCCCTCCGGCGCTGAGTGCCCTGCGGACGTCTATGACTGCTCATCGAGCGCCGGACCTGGCCTTCCATCCTCGCAGCAGCTGCTTCTGCAGCCCGAACATCTCGGCTTCCTCGTCCGGCTCGGCGTGGTCGTAGCCGAGCAGGTGCAGGATCCCGTGCGTGGTGAGCAGCCGGAGCTCGTCGGCCGTGGAGTGGCCGGCGTCCCGGGCCTGCTTCTCGGCCACCTCCGGGCACAGCACCACGTCCCCGAGCAGGCCGGGGACCGGCTCGTTGTCGTCCTCGGCGCGGGCCGGCCGCAGCTCGTCCATCGGGAAGGAGAGCACGTCGGTCGGGCCGGGCTCGTCCATCCACTGGATGTGCAGCTGCTCCATGGCGGCGGTGTCCACCAGCAGGATGGACAGCTCGGCCATCGGGTGGATGCCCATCTCACCGAGCACGTAGCGGGCCACCCCGACCAGTTCCTCGGCGTCGACGCCCTGGTCGGTGCCGTAGTCGGTCTCGTTGGCGATGTCGATCGACATAAGGGGTCAGTGCCTCTTCCTCGAGGCGTCCCCGCCCCGGTCCCGGTCCCGGCCCCCACGGTCCGCGCGGTCCGCGCGGCCGACGCCGTGGTGCGCGTCGTACCGCCCGTAGGCGTCGACGATGTCCCCCACCAGCCGGTGCCGCACCACGTCGGCACTGGTCAACTCCGAGAAATGGATGTCCTCCACGTCGGACAGGATATTGCGCACCACCCGCAGCCCGGACTCCGTGCCGCCCGGAAGGTCGACCTGGGTCACGTCGCCGGTGACGACGATCTTGGAGCCGAAGCCGAGGCGGGTGAGGAACATCTTCATCTGCTCGGGGGAGGTGTTCTGGGCCTCGTCGAGGATGATGAAAGCATCGTTCAAGGTCCGGCCGCGCATGTACGCAAGCGGCGCGACCTCGATGACCCCGGCGGCCATCAGCCGGGGAATGCTGTCCGGGTCGATCATGTCGTGCAGAGCGTCGTACAGCGGCCGTAGATAGGGGTCGATCTTCTCGTACAGCGTGCCGGGCAGGAAGCCCAGCTTCTCCCCCGCCTCGACCGCCGGGCGGGTGAGGATGATGCGGTTGACGGCCTTGCTCTGCAGGGCCTGGACCGCCTTGGCCATGGCCAGGTAGGTCTTGCCGGAGCCGGCCGGGCCGATGCCGAAGACGATGGTGTTGCGGTCGATGGCGTCGACGTAGTTCTTCTGGTTCAGGGTCTTCGGGCGGATGGTGCGGCCGCGGTTGCTGAGGATGTTCTGGGTCAGGACCTCGGCCGGGCGCTGGCCGACGACGTCGGCCTCGCCGCTGCGGAGCATCTGGATGGAGCGCTCGACGCTGTCCTCGGTGAGGGGGGCGCCGGTGCGCAGCATCAGCAGCATCTCCTCGAAGAGGCGCTGGACCAGGCCCACCTCGCCCGGGCTGCCGGAGACGGTGACCTGGTTGCCGCGGGCGTGGATGTCGACGCCGGGGAAGGCCTTCTCGATCACCCGGAGCAGCCCGTCTCCGGCCCCGAACACGGTGACCAGGGGGTGGCCGGACGGTATCTCGATCTTGGCCTGGACGACGCCGGGCGCCACCTCCGCGGCGGTGCCGACGCCCCCGCCGACTCCGGCGCCGAGGCCGGCGGCCGGGCTGGTGCGCGCGGTGGCCCCGTTCGATCCCGCGCGGCCGGCTCCAGCCGGCTTCCCGGTGCGGTCCGCGGCGGAGGACTGGCGGCCCTTGCCGGAGCGCGGTGCGGTGTTGTCTGCCATAGGAACGGCCGTACGGCCTTTGATCACTCTCCCGTTTCCGTGGTGCCTCCATGCTAGCCCGGCCCCTGACGACCAGGGCGGGAGATTTTCCGCACCACCCCTTTTCGTCACCCTGACACTATGCTACAGTCGACCGTGGTTATCGTCAGTTAGACGATAACCGATCCGATACCGATGCACCTTGGTGCGGGCCACGAGAAGGCGATGGGGATGGGCAGCGGACACTGGAACTACGAGGAGTACGAGGCCGCGGAGGTGTACCGCAAGGCCAACGGCCGCAGCGCCTTCGACTACAACGACCGCATCATCGTCAGCACCCCGCGCAACCAGTGGCGCGCGCACCGCTCCCTGGAGCCGTACGGCGTCGACGTCCGCGAGAGCCGGGACAGCGCCGAGCACCCCACCTCGCTGGCCATCTCCGTCCTGTTCGACGTCACCGGGTCCATGGGCGGCGTGCCGCGCGTGCTGCAGACCAAGCTCGCCGACCTGCACGGCCTGCTGCTCCGCAAGGGCTACGTCGACCACCCGCAGATCATGTTCGGCGCCATCGGCGACGCCTACTCCGACCGGGTGCCGCTGCAGGTCGGCCAGTTCGAGTCCGACAACCGCATGGACGAGCAGCTCGGCGACATCGTCCTGGAGGGCGGCGGCGGGGGCCAGATGCGCGAGTCCTACGAGCTCGCCCTGTACTTCATGGCCCACCACACCGCCCTGGACTGCTACGAGAAGCGCGGCAAGCGCGGCTACCTGTTCATCATCGGCGACGAGATGCCCTACCCGAGCGTCAACCCGCAGCACGTCTCCCGGGTCCTCGGCTACCGCCCGGAGCACGGCCGCAGCACGGCCGCGCCGGTGGAGGAGGTCGTGCGGGAGCTGACCCGCAAGTTCGACGTCTACTACATCCTCCCCGAGGGCTCCTCCTACGTGGGCAACAACGACGTGCTCGGCGCCTGGCGCGCGCTGCTGGGCCAGAACGTGATCCAGCTCGACGACCTGGACGCGGTCTGCGAGACCATCGCGCTGACCATCGGCCTGGCCGAGGACCGCATCGACCTGGACGAAGGGCTGGCGGACCTGCGCGACGTCGGGTCCCGGGCCGGCCGCTCGGTGGAGCGGGCGCTCGGCGGGCTGGACAGCCGGCGCGTCCACGACCGGCGCCACCCGCGCCGGGATCGGGATCGGGATCGGGATCGGGATCGCGACCGGGATCGGGATCGGGATCGGGATCGGGATCGCGACCGGGATCGGGATCGGGATCGGGACCGTGACCGGGATCGCGACCACCGCGGCGGCGGCAGCGGAGGCGACGGCGGCAGCGGTGTCGGCACCAGCCAGGACCCGGCCATCAGGTTCCTGCGGGCGCAGGGTGCCGGCTACACCTACGACGCCGGATACGACGGCCGCGCCTGATCGTGGAAGCCATGGACGCGATCGGCATGAAGCACGCGATAGTCGTCGACCTCGGCTTCGGCGACGCCGGCAAGGGCTCCACCGTGGACTGGCTCTGCTCCCCCGCCGCCCGGTCCGCCGCCGCGGGGGTGCGGCGGGACGGGCGGCGAGGGGACGACGGGTCCTTGTACCGCGCCGTGATCCGGTTCAACGGCGGGGCCCAGGCCGGCCACAACGTCGTCACCCCGGACGGCCGGCACCACACCTTCGCCCAGTTCGGCTCGGGCACCTTCCACGGCGTGCCGACCCACCTGTCCCGCTTCATGCTCGTCGAGCCCTTCGCCCTGGCCGCCGAGGCCGCACACCTGGCCGAGCTCGGCGTCCCCCGTCCCTTCGACCTGCTGTCGGCCGACTCCCGCGCCCTGCTCACCACCCCGTACCACCGTGCCGCGAACCGCGTGCGCGAGGCCGCCCGGGACCGCACCCCCGGCGCGACCCGCCACGGCAGCTGCGGCATGGGGATCGGCGAGACGGTCTCCTTCTCCCTGGCCGTCTCGCCCGATAAGCCACCACGGGTGGGCGACTGCCGGAGCCGGCCGACGCTGATCAGGAAGCTGACGGACCTGCGCGACCACCTGGCCGCCGACCTGGAGCTGTCCGGGCTGCGCCTGCCGGACGGCCTGCCCGGCCCGGAGTGCTGCGCGGACGTCTACCGGGCGTTCGCCCAGCAGGTGCGCATCGTGGACGAGGAGCGCAGCGGCTACCTGGCGGCGGTGCTGGATTCCGGCCCGTGCGTGTTCGAAGGCGCCCAGGGGGTGCTGCTGGACGAGTGGTACGGCTTCCACCCGCACACCACCTGGTCGACGACGACCTTCGCCAACGCCGACGCGCTGCTGGAGGAGTCCGGCCTGGAGCGGGACGCCGCCCTGCACCTGGGCGTGGTCCGCACCTACACCACCCGCCACGGCGCCGGGCCGCTCGTCACCGAGGACGCCGCCCTGACCGGCGGCCTGCCCGAGCCCCACAACGAGACCGGGACCTGGCAGGGCGCCTTCCGGATCGGGCACTTCGACGCGGTGGCGCACCGCTACGCGCTCGACGTGTCCGGCGGCGCCGACGCGCTCGCGGTCACCCACGCCGACGCCGCGGCGGACGGCCGCCGCCTGTGCTGGGCCTACCAGGCTTCGACGGACGTGCCGCCGATGACCAAGCTGCCGACCAGCCTGCTGCCGGACCTCGACTACCAGCGGCTGCTCACCAAGACGGTGTCGAAGTCGGCGCCGCTGTATCGCGAAGGTCCCGAGGACCCCCGCGCCTGGCCGGACGTGATCGGCGAGGCCCTGGGAACGCCGGTCGGCCTGGTCTCGGCCGGGCCGACGTGGCAGGACAAGGCTGTGCGGCTGCCCTGCGTGTCGTGACGGCGTGACGGCATGACGGCATGACGCCTTCACGACGCTCGGCGCGCGCCGGGGCCGCCACGAGGGCGGCGCGGCGGCGCGCGCCGAGCGTCGGTGAGTCAGCTCCCGAAGTGGGCGAGGAAGTCGCCGCCGAGTACGTGCGCGTGCACGTGGAACACGGTCTGTCCGGCGTGTGCGCCGGTGTTGAACACGATGCGGTAGCCGTCGTCGGCGATGCCTTCGGCCTTGGCCACCTCGCCGGCCTCGACCAGCAGGGCCGCGGTGAGTTCGGGCGAGTGGGCGGCGAGTTCGGCGGCGTCGGCGTAGTGGGCGCGGGGGACGACGAGGTCGTGGATCGGCGCCTGCGGGTTTATGTCTTTGAACGCGAACGTGTTCTCGGTCTCGCGGACCACCGTCGCCGGGATCTCCCCGGCCACGATCTTGCAGAACAGGCAGTCGGCTACCGGCTGTCCGTCGGCCATCGTGTCCTCCATCAGCGCCGTCGATCGAAGATTCCCGGCGATAGGCTACGGCACTATGCGCCTCCTCGACGGCTTCATCCCGGTCGCCAGCCCGGTCGGCTCGGCCACCGATGTCCCGGATCTCTCTGATGACGCGGCCGCCCCGGTGAAGGGCTTCGCGTCGGAGACGGCGGTGGCTCCGGGTGAGCCGATCGATTTCCATATCTCGGTGGCGGAGCCGAAGTCGGTGACGGTGGAGATCTTCCGTGTGGGTGCGTACGACGGTGAGCGGACGGCGCTGCTGGGCGTGAGCGAGCCGGTCGCGGCGGTCCGGCAGCCGGAGCCGGTGACGGATCCGGAGTCGGGTCTGATCACGTGTCCGTGGGAGGCGTCGTGGCGGTTGAACGTGCCCGGGGACTGGAAGTCGGGCGTGTATCTCGCCGTGCTGCGGGCGGAGGACGGTGCGAATTTCGTGCCGTTCGTGGTCCGGAGTCTGCGGCGCCGGGCGAGTTGGCTGGTCGTCGTGCCGTTCGCCTGTTATCAGGCGTACAACATGTATCCGTTCGATGGTGAGCGTGGGAAGAACCTCTATTACGGTTTCGAGGGCGGTGGCGTGCAGTCCAGCAAGCTGCGTGCTTCCTCGGTGTCCTTCCTGCGTCCGTATGAGCTGACCGGTATGCCGCGTGAGGCGGAGCGTGTCCACGACTTCATCATGTGGGCCGAGCGTCAGGGCTACGACATGGAGTACGCCGTGAGCTCCGACCTGGACGCGGGCCGGGTGGATCCGCTGTCCTACAAGGGCCTGATCTTCCCGGGTCACGACGAGTACTGGTCGGCGGGGATGCGCAAGTCGCTGGTGAAGGCGTTCGACGCCGGCGTGTCGGCGGTGTTCCTGCAGGCGAACAACGCGTATTGGCACATCCGGTATGAGGGTTCGACGATCACCTGTTTCAAGTCGCGTCAGGATCCGGTCAAGACCAGGCGTCCGGGCCAGACGGTGATGTGGCGGGATCTGCGGCTGCCGGAGCAGGAGCTGTTGGGCGCGCAGTATGTGAGTGTGGTCAAGGATGACGCCCCGCTGGTGGCGGCGAACGCCGACCACTGGTTCTGGCAGGCGGCGGGCGTCGGCGAGGGTGAGGCGTTCCCGGGGCTGGTCGGCGGTGAGGCGGACAGCGTCCAGGACAAGTATCAGAAGGCGGATTCCACCGATTTCACGATCCTGGCGCGCTCGCCGTACACCGACGGCGCGGGCGGGGACCGGGTGCAGCACACGACGTTGCACCGCAAGCCGAGCGGCGCGTGGGTGTTCGACGCGGGCACGTTCCACTGGCCGATGGCGTTGGGCCGCGAGGGGTGGGTCGACCCGCGGATCGAGGCGGCGACGGCGGCGCTGTTGGCGCGGATCGCCGCGGGTGACGGTCTGGCGTCCCGGTCGGCGCGGCGCCGGGCGGCGTTCGCGGCGGCGGTGAAGCGTGAGGCGGGCCCGGCGGCGGTGTCGGCGAAGGCGAAGCCGGTGGTGAAGCGGGTCGGGCGGAAGGTGAAGCGCACGCTCAAGCGGTCGCGTTAGTTACGGGTATCTTCGGCGCTATGACGATCAAGCCGATCAGGTCGGTGCGCCTGGATCCGATGACCGCGGACGAGTACCCGGCGTGGGAGGCGCATGCCGCAAGCGGCTATGCACAGTCCCAGGTGCAGGCCGGGCATTGGGCTGCGGAGACCGCTTTGGAGCAGGCTTGGCAGGATACCCGCCGTTTGCTGCCTTTGGGTCTGGCGACTCCGGACCAGCACGTGTGGGTCGCGCGTGATGCCGAGTCCGGGGCGGCGGTCGGGACGCTGTGGATCGCGATCCGTCGGCAGGGCGGGCGCACCGAGGCGTACATATACGACGTCGAGGTGGATCCGGAGCACCAGGGCGGCGGTTACGGCCGCGCGATCATGGAGGCCGGTGCGGCGGCGGCCAGGGGGCTGGGGGCGGAGGTCGTCGCGCTGAACGTGTTCGGCTTCAACGACCGCGCGTACAACCTGTACAAGAGCCTCGGGTACGTGGTCGCGAACCGCCACATGCGGCTGGAGCTTCAGCCCCAGCGCCCGGACCGGGCCAGCACGACGGTGGCCGCGGCGGTTCCGGCCGTGGAGGTCCGCAGCACGGTCGGGCCCATCTTGTAGGCGGTCGCGCCGGCTTCTTCGAAGGTCGCCATCTCCTGCGGCGAGATCGACCCCTCGGGGCCGATGACCAGGACGATCTCGCCGGCCGTCGCCATGGCCAGCCGGGCCAGCGGCGTCTTCGCGTCCTCGTGCAGGATCAGTGCCTGGTCGGCCGCCGCCAGCAGCTCGGCGACCTGGCGGGTGGAGTGCAGCGGCTCGATCGTCGGCCACCACGCGCGCCGCGACTGCTTCGCCGCCTCGCGGGCGGTGGCCCGCCACTTGTTCAACGCCTTCTCGCCGCGCTCGCCCTTCCACTGCACGATGGAGCGGCTGGCGGCCCACGGCACCACGGCGTCGACGCCGATCTCGGTCATGGTCTCGACGGCGGTCTCGCCGCGGTCGCCCTTGGGCAGCGCCTGCACGACGGTGATCCGCGGCGCGGGCGCGGGCTCGCGGGTCACGTCCCGGACGTCCAGTTCCAGCCAGTCCTTGTGGGCGACGGCCACCACGCACTCGGCGATCGTGCCGCGGCCGTCGGCGAGGTCGACGCGCTCGCCGGGGGTAAGTCGGCGCACCAGGGCGGCGTGCCGGCCCTCGGGGCCGTCCAGACGCACGCGGGCACCGCGTCCGGTCGTCTCGGCTTCCTGCCACAGGAAGACCGGTGCGGTGCTCACGTATGTGTCTCTCTTCAGGTGTGGTCAGCGCGCGTTGAAGGCGTCCCGCAGCCGGGAGAACAGCTTCTGCTGCCCCGGTGCGAACTCCCCGGACGGCCGCTCCTCGCCGCGCAGCTTGGCCAGCCGCCGCAGCAGCTCCTCCTGCTCGGCGTCGAGCTTGGTCGGGGTCTTCACCTCGACGTGCACGATCAGGTCGCCGCGCCCGGCGCCGCGCAGGTGCTGGATGCCGCGCCCGCGCAGGGTGATGGCGTGCCCGGACTGGGTGCCCGGGCGGACGTCGATCTCGGCCGGGCCGTCCAGGGTCTCCAGCGGCAGCTTGGTGCCCAGGGCGGCGGCGGTCATCGGGAGGGTGACCGTGCAGTGCAGGTCGTCGCCGCGGCGCTGGAAGATCGGGTGCGGCAGTTCGACGATCTCGATGAACAGGTCGCCGGCCGGGCCGCCGCCGGGGCCGACCTCGCCCTCGCCGGCCAGCTGGATCCGGGTGCCGTTGTCCACGCCCGGCGGGATCTTCACGGTGAGCTTGCGGCGGGTGCGGACCCGGCCCTCGCCGGAGCACTCCGGGCAGGGGCTGGGCACCACGGTGCCGAAGCCCTGGCACTGCGGGCACGGCCGGGAGGTCATGACCTGCCCCAGGAACGAGCGGGTGACCTGCGAGACCTCGCCGCGGCCGTTGCACATGTCGCAGGTCACGGGGTGGGTGCCCGGGGCCGAGCCCTCGCCGGAGCAGGCGACGCAGATCACGGCGGTGTCCACCGAGATCTCCCGGGCCGAGCCGAACGCGGCGTCGGCCAGTTCGATCTCGATCCGGATCAGCGCGTCGTTGCCCTTGCGGACCCGCGAGCGCGGGCCGCGGGAGGTGGCGCCGCCGAAGAAGGCGTCCATGATGTCGGTGAAGCCGAAGCCGGCGAACCCGCCGGCGCCGCCGCCGGCGGCGGCGCGCGGGTCGCCGCCGAGGTCGTACATCTGGCGCTTCTGCGGGTCCGACAGGACCTCGTAGGCCATGCCTATCTCTTTGAACCGCTCCTGTGTCCCGGGGTCCGGGTTCACGTCCGGGTGCAGTTCACGGGCCAGGCGCCGGTACGCCTTCTTGATCTCGTCCTGTGTGGCGTCCCGCCGCACACCCAGAACCGCGTAGTAATCCGTCGACACCGACATGCCCTCGCTAGACTCCGCCCTCAAACTGCATCGAATACGTCGTGCCCGAAGCTTAGGTCTCAGCCAGTATGCGCCCCACATAGGCGGCTACGGCGGTGACCGCACCCATCATGCCCGGGTAATCCATCCGGGTGGGCCCGAGCACGCCCAGGTGAGCGACCACGTCCTCGCCGCGGCCGTAGCCGCTGGCCACCATGGAGGTGCCCACCAGGCCCTCGTGGGCGTTCTCGTGCCCGATGCGCACGGTCAGCCCGGACTGCGCCTCCCCGAACAGGCGCAGCAGCACCACTTGTTCCTCCAACGCCTCCAGCACCGGGTACACGGTGTCCGGGAAGTCGTGGCGGAACCGGGCCAGGTTGGCGGTGCCGGCCATCACGATCCGTTCCTCGCGCTGCTCCACCACCGCGTCCAGCAGGGTGGCGGTCAGCGCGGCGACCCAGGTGCGGTCCTCGGCGCCGAAGCGCCCGGAGAAGTCGGCCAGCAGGGTGGGGACGTCGCTCAGGTGCTGGGCGACGACCTCGGCGTTGAGGCGGGCCCGCACCTCGGCCACGGTGCTCTCCGGCACCGGTCCGCCGCAGTCCACGATCCGCTGCTCCACCCGGCCGGTGTCGGTGATCAGCACCAGCATGATCCGGCTGGCGGTCAGCGGCACCAGTTCCACGTGCCGCACCGCCGAGCGGGTCAGCGACGGGTACTGCACCACCGCGACCTGCTGCGTTATCTGGGCCAGCAGCCGCACCGTGCGGGCCACCACGTCGTCCAGGTCGACCGCGCCGTCCAGGAACGAGTGGATGGCCCGGCGCTCGGCCGCGGACAGCGGCTTGACCTGCGAGAGCCGGTCCACGAACAGCCGGTAGCCCTTGTCCGTGGGCACCCGGCCGGCGCTGGTGTGCGGCTGGTGGATGTAGCCCTCGTCCTCCAGCGCCGCCATCTCGTTGCGTATCGTCGCCGGCGACACGCCGATGTTGTGCCGCTCGACCAGGGCCTTGGAGCCGACCGGCTCCCTGGTGGCGACGTAGTCCTGCACGATGGCGCGGAGCACGTCGAGCTTGCGCTCGTCGAGCCTGTTCTCGGTCGTCACACCCGCCTCCGCTTGCTCGGCCCCGCTCCACCGGTTCGTTCCACCGTCTACTGGCACTCAACGGGGTGGAGTGCCAAGGCATTCCTTTCAGTGTAACGGCGGGTAGCCGCCAATGGTCCTCCGGCCGGTCGGCAATCCGCTCGGACGCGGGTGGAACCTGCCGGTCACGGGCGGCCTCACCCCGCACAGTGGGCGTCGAGCAGGCGATGGACGGCCGGAGCCACCGTTGAGGCATTCGTGGGTTCCGCGAGGAGGAGGTCCAAGACCACCCCGTCGATCGCGGTCACGGAGGAGCGGGCCCGGGCGCCGGGATCGTCCACGCCGGCGCATCGAACAGCCGGCGGGCCCGGACCCGCGCGGCGGCGCCGCGCGAGGCGGCCGGGGCACGCGACGTAGGCTGCGCCGGCCCTGGCAGGATCAAAGGCATGAGTGCGTGGAAAGAGACCGCAGAAGGCGTCTTCACCCGCCGGTTCGAGCCGGTCAACATCACCGTGACCGCGGTGCTCGGCGGCGAGGGCGTCCTCGTCGCCGACACCCGGTGCAGCGTCCAGGAGGGGAAGGAACTGCGCGCCGAGCTCGCGGAACTGACGCCGCTGCCGGTGCGCTGGGTCGTCAACACCCACACCCACTTCGACCACATGTGGGGCAACGCCGCGTTCGACGTGCCGCTGATGGTGCCGCCGGCCGAGTTCTGGGGGCACCGGAACATCCCCGCCTTCGACCCCGAGGGCCCCGGCTTCCTCAAGACGCGTGAGTACCTGATCCGCGAGGGCGGACCGGAGTGGAAGGCGAAGGTGGACGAGCTGGTGGTCCGCACGCCGGATCACCTCGTCACCGCCTCGCACGCCCTCGACCTCGGCGGCCGAACGATCGAGCTGCTGCACCCGGGCCGCGGCCACACCGACAACGACCTGGTGCTGTGGCTGCCGGACGCGGCGCTGCTGATCGGCGGCGACCTGGTCGAGCAGTCCGGCCCGCCGGCCTTCGGCGCCGACTCGTTCCCCCTGGACTGGCCGGCCACGCTGGCCGCCCTGTCCGCCCTCACCACCGAGGCCACGACCTACGTCCCCGGCCACGGCGACCCGGCCGGCCGCGCCTTCCTGCGGGACATGCAGGAGTACGTCACCGCCGTCGCCGAGCAGATCAGGGCCCTGCACGCGGACGGCGTCCCGGTCGAGCGCGCCGTCGAGGCCGGCTCGTGGCCGATCGCGGACTCCTCCCACTTCGCCGACGCGGTCGTGCGAGGTTACGCGCAACTGTCCGGCGAACTCCCCTAAGGTGGCGCGCGTGCCAGAGCCCGACATCCGCAGCAAGCAGTACTCCGCCGACCTGGCCGCCGCCGCGCGCCGGCCGGCCTCCGCCGAGGTGGAGGCGGTCCGCGACCTGGTCGTCGAGGACGTCGAGACCGGCTTCTGCGGCGCGGTGGTCCGGGTCGAGAAGATGCCCGGCGGGCCGACCGTGACGCTGGAGGACCGGTTCGGCAAGCACCGCGTCTTCCCGCTCGGCCCCGGCTTCTGGATCGACGGCAAGCCGGTGTCGCTGGTGCCGCCGAAGACGTCGCAGGGGGCTGCCGCACCGCAGCGGACGGCGTCCGGCTCGATCGCCGTGCCGAAGGCGCGGGCCCGGGTGGCGCGCGCCGGCCGGATCTACGTCGAGGGGCGCCACGACGCGGAGCTGGTCGAGAAGGTGTGGGGCGACGACCTGCGCGTCGAGGGCGTGGTGGTGGAGTACCTGGAGGGCGTGGACGATCTCGCGGCGATCGTCGAGGACTTCCGTCCCGGTCCCGACGCGCGTCTCGGGGTGCTGGTGGACCATCTGGTCCCCGGCACGAAGGAGGCGCGCATCGTCGAGCAGGCGCGGCGCTCGCCGTTCGCCGGGTATCTGCTGGTGGTCGGGCATCCGTATGTGGACGTCTGGCAGGCGGTCAAGCCGTCGGCGCTGGGCGTGGAGGCGTGGCCGGTGGTGCCGCGAGGGCGGCCGTGGAAGGAAGGGGTCTGCGAAGCCTTCGGCTGGCCGGTGGACACCCCGGCGGCGTGGAAGCGGATCCTGCGGTCGGTGCGCGATTTCCGGGATCTGGAGCCGGAGCTGCTGGGGCGGGTCGAGGAGCTGATCGACTTCGTGACCGGGTAGGCGTCAGCACGGGTCACTGCGGCGCGGCGTGGTTCCCGGCGATCCACGTCGAGGTCACGAGGGCGTCGTTGCCGCAGTGCCGGGCGTCGCCGCGGAAGGCGAGGTCGACGCCGGGCGGGGTGAGGCGGAGGTAGGTGGTCTCGGCGTCGCAGGGCGGGTTGCCGTCGGTGCCGTAGCCGATGGCTTGTGCGGCCGACGTGCCGGGGGCCAGCGGGAACGGTTCGGCGTCGGGGTCGCGGTTGACGGTGACCGGCAGGGGTTTCTTGTCGGGGCCGAGGACGGCGAGTCCGGGTGCGGCCGGCAGTGTGCAGGGGGCTTTGCCGGTGTTGGTGACGACGACGTCCCAGTAGGACGTGCCGGCCGCGACGCCGTGCAGTTTGACGAGGTCGGCTTTCAGTTCGCAGCCCGGGGACGCGGTGCTGGCGGCCGGCGCGGGGCTCGCATCGGTCGCCGAGCCGCATCCGGCCAGTGTCAGAACGCTGACGGTGGCACAACCGATCGCCGCGATGTCTGTGGTTTTGCGAATCAGATGCATGGGGACCAGCACCTTCCAGTCGCGTTCCCGGGATCAGGCCTCGGATTCGTCTTCCGGCAGCCCGAGTCGCTTCCGCGCCCACTTCTTCAGCGGGGGCGCCAGCTCCTCGATCTCCAACAGCGTCGCGGCTTCGGCGCGGTCGCGGTGGAAGATCCGCGAGCCGTCGAAGACGGTGAAGCCGTGCGCGGGGCGCGAGAGGACCTCCAGTTCGTCGCCGGCGCCGACCTCGCCCTCGGTCACGACCCGCAGGTAGGCGCCGGGCCGCAGGGCTTTCTCGAAGCGGCGCGTCATCGCCGGGTCGCCGGCCCGTACGCCGAGCTTCCAGCACGGGATCCGGGGCTGCGCCACCTCCAGCTCGACCTGGCCGAGCCGCCAGCGCTCGCCGACCACGGCGTGGCTCACGCCGTAGCCGAGGATGGTGAGGTTCTCGCCGACGAATCCGTCCTCGACGTCCCGGCCGAGTTCCGCGGCCCAGAAGTCGAGGTCCTCGCGCGCGTAGGCGTAGACGGCCTTGTGGACGCCGGCGTGGGCCACCTGGTCGGCCTGGCGGTCGCCGTCGACGTGGTGGTCGACGATCTTCACCCGTCCGGGGACCGGGTCCTTGAAGATGGCGGTCTGCCTGATCTCGCCGTTCAACTCCACATCGCGAGGCTGTCCGACGTTCACCGAGATGAGGCGCGCAGGAGTCATGGCGCCCATCCTCTCAGTCGACCAAGTCCCGGACAACCGCGTCTGCCAGCAGTCTTCCCTTGAGCGTAAGGACTGCAAACCCCTCCGCCAGTGACCGGGCGTCGAGCAGCCCCTCACCGGCCGCACGGATCGCGGCCTTGCGCCCGGCCGGTCGCAGCAGGCTGACGGCGCAGCCGGAGTCCAGCCGCAGCTCCAGCAGGATCCGCTCGACCCGGCGGTCCTCGGCGTCCAGCACCTCGCGCGCGTGCGCCGGCGACTGCCCGGCGGCGATCCGCTGCGAGTAGGCGCTCGGGTGCTTGACGTTCCACCAGCGGGTGCCGCCGACGTGGCTGTGCGCGCCCGGGCCCACGCCCCACCAGTTCGCGCCGGTCCAGTAGAGCAGGTTGTGGCGGGAGCGCCCGGCCGGCGAGGCGGCCCAGTTCGACACCTCGTACCAGGAGAAGCCGGCGGCGGCCAGCGCCTCCTCGGCGATGAGGTAGCGGTCGGCGTGGACGTCGTCGTCGATCATCGGCAGTTCGCCGCGCTTGACCCGGGCCGCCAGCCGGGTGCCGTCCTCGACGATCAGCGAGTAGGCCGAGACATGGTCCGGCCCGGCGCCGATCGCGGCGTCCAGCGAGGCACGCCAGTCGTCGTCGCTCTCCCCCGGCGTGCCGTAGATGAGGTCCAGGTTGACGTGCTCGAAACCGGCCTCCCGCGCCTCCCGCACGCACGCCTCGGGCCGTCCGGGGGTGTGCCGCCGGTCCAGGATCTTCAGCACGTGCTCCCGGGCGCTCTGCATGCCGAACGAGATCCGGGTGAAGCCGCCCTCCCGCAGCCGGGCCAGATAGGCCGGGTCCACCGACTCGGGATTGGCCTCCGTGGTGACCTCGGCACCGGCGGCCAGCCCGAACTCGTCCCGGACGGCGCCGAGCAGCGCGACCAGGTCGGCCGCCGGGAGCATGGTCGGCGTGCCGCCGCCGAAGAAGACGGTCTGGACCGGCAGGTCGGCGCCGCCGAGGACCTTGCGCGCCAGCCGCACCTCTTCGATCGCGGTGGCGGCGTAGGTCGCCTGCGAGGCGCCGCCGCCCAGTTCGGAGGCGGTGTAGGTGTTGAAGTCGCAGTAGCCGCACCGGGTGGCGCAGTACGGGACGTGGATGTAGAAGGCGAGCGGCGTACCGGTCAGCTCGGGCTCGGCGAGGGCCTGCGGCGGCAGCGATCCGTCGGTGGGGACGGGTTCACCGTCGGGAAGGACACCTGGCATGCCTCCATTGTCCCTGATGCTCAGCTCGCCCCGACCCACTGCGCGGTCATGGCCTGCACGGCCGCCCCGTTCAGGTCCGCCAGTTTCGCCGCCGCGAACTCGCGCGCCCACTCCGACGTCTGCACGCGGAACGGCGGGGCCGCCGCCTGCAGCACGTCCACGATCGGGGCCGCGGCCTCCTCCGAGCGCTGGGCGTGGCCGAAGGACTTCAGCGTCCGGTCCACGTAGGCCTCGAGCGCCGGGGCGTACGGTCCCGCCGCGCCGACCAGCATCGGGATGTCCAACCGCTGGCTGGCGACGAACTCGCTGGCCACCGCGCCGGGCTCGACCACCGTGACCCGTACGCCGACGGTCGCGGCGACCGGGGCGAGCGACTCCATGAACCCCTCCACCGCGAACTTCGCGGCGCAGTAGGCCTCGTTGAACGGCTGCCCCACCACGCCTCCGACGCTGGTCACCGTGACCAGCCGCCCTCGCGAGGCCCGCAGGTGCGGCATCGTCAGCCGGGTGACCTCCACCACGCCGAAGTAGTTGACCTCCATGGTCTCCCGCACCGGCGCCATGCCCGCCACCTCGACGGTCCCGACGACCCCGGCCCCGGCGTTGTTGACGACGGCGTCCAGTCGCCCGTGCGCGGCCGTCACGCGCGCCACCGTGGCCTCGACACTCGCCGGATCGGTGACGTCGAGGCGCTCGACGTGCACTCGTCCCGCCACTCCGGCCGCTCCGGCCGCCGCCATCAGCGGATCGGCCTTGGCCGGGTCCCGCATGGTGGCCACGACCGTCCATCCCGCGCGCGCGGCGCCGACCGCCGCGGCCAGGCCGATGCCGGAGGAGGTGCCGGTGATGAGGACGGTCTTGGGGGTCGCCATGCCGTCCATTCCAACCGGCCGCCGAACCCGCCACCAGCCGTCGCCGCCATACGATCGACGGCGCCGACACGGAGCGGCTCCGAGCGGCTCCGAGTGCGCCTTCTCAGGCCGTCTCAGACCGCCGCAGCCGCCACCGGCACCGTCGCAGCCTCCGCCGCGACGTCCCCCTCCAGCACCGCCGGCGGCCGCACCCGGACCGCCCAGGGCATCGCGCACCCGGCGGCGGCGAACACGGCCCCCACCACGAACCACCCGGCCGGCGCCCAGTCCACGCAGGCCAGCGAGTAGATCCCGGGTGCCAGAGCCATCGCCCCACCGGTCATCATCGAGGCCAGGCCCTGGTACTGCCCCTGCGCGTGCTCGGCGGCCAGTCCGTAGCTGAGCTCGAACACCCCGGCCTGCTGCACGATCTCCCCCACCGAGTGCACAGCTGCGGCGACCAGCAGCACCACCACGGCCGCCCACCCGGGCACCCACCCGATCGAGCCGAACAACACAGCCGCCGCCGCGAAGATCCACCCGGAGCGGATCGTCGCGCGCACTCCCTTGGCGACCGTGTCCACACCGCGGCTCATCCGCACCTGCAACACCGCCACCAGCACCGTGTTGACGATCAGCAGGGCCCCCACGGTCCATCGCGGAGCGTGCCCCAACTTCGCGATCCACAAGGGCGCGGCGAACAACAGCACCTCGAACTGCATGCTCATCAGAGCCATGAGACCCGAGGCGGCCAGGAAGCGCCGATCCCCCAACGCGATCCAGCGGTTCGCCCCCGCCGGCACCGGCAACGGCGGCAGCCGCGGCACCCGCACCGTGATCAGGGCGGTCACGACGAACGTGGCCGCGTTGATGCCGATCAGCGTGACGTACCAAGCCCGCGTGTCGAAAACCAAGGCGAGCCCGCCCAGCACGCCCCCGAGGGCGATCCCCACATTGGTCACCGACCGCAGGTATGCCCGGAAGACCGCCTTCTCCTCGCCCCCGAACCGCGCGATCATCGCCCCTCGCGCCGCCCGCACGCTGGACGCCACCAGGTTCTCCACCACTGCGGCCAGCAGAAACTGCCAGAAGACGTGCACCAGGGTGAAGGCCGCCATCACCACCGCGGACAGCACGCCGAGCGCGACACTCACCTCACGCGGCCCACGCCGGTCGGCCAGATGCCCCACCGGCACCCCCGCGACCAGCCCGACCAACCCGGCGACCGTCAGTCCCAGCCCCACCTGCGCGGCCGGCAACCCCACCGACCGTGTGAAGTACATGACCATGACGGTCATGTACATGCCGTTCCCGATCGTGTTCACGAACGTGCCCACGGCCATCGTCCGTTGAGCCCGGTCCTGAGGCAGCAAACGCAATTCACCCTCCCTGCGGCGATCTCCCCAACGCCTTGACGGGCGAAGCCTATCGTTAGGGTCTCTCAGCGCGGAAGGCTATTACGGCTGCGAGCCCAGCCACATGCGTTCCCTCGGATCCTTCCGATCCTTCAGATCCCTGGCGGCCCGCACCGCCTCCGCCGCCCTCGCGGCCACCCCCTCTCGTAGGAGCTCTCGCACGGTAGAATCTCTCCCAGACAAAAGCCTTCCGGTTCGCCGGGAGGCTTTTCGCGTTCTCTGACCCGGCAAGGAGCCTCCATGCAAGACCAGCTCGCCTCTGTGTCCGGCCTCGTCATCCGCCCCGCGACCCCCGCCGATCGTGCTTTGCTGGAGCGGTTGTGGCTGCTGTTCCGCCACGACATGTCAGAGTTCGACCACCGCCTGCCCAACTCCGACGGCACCTTCCGCAGTGAATGGCTGGTGTCCGCCATAGAAGACGCCGACTGGACGGCCTACCTGGCCTTCCTCGACGACCACCCCACTGGCTTCGCCTTCGTTCGCGCGCGCGACCAGCCGACCCGCGTCCTCAACAGCTTCTTCATCACCCGCGGCGCACGCCGAACCGGTATCGGCATCCACTTCGCCAAACACGTTCTCGCCGCTCACCCCGGTCCCTGGGAGATCGCCTTCCAAGAGGCGAACGCCAACGGTGCCCGCTTCTGGCGCCGCCTCGCGCAGGACCTCGCCCCGGGCCTGTGGCGCGAGGAGCAACGCCCCGCCTCCCGTCCCGACCTCCCGCCGAACGTGTGGATCGTTATTCCGTAGAGCCTGTCGCCACCGGTGCCTACAGTGGCGCCATGCGAGTCCACTATCCCCGCACACCTCATCTGCCCTGGTCGCCTGGCGCCACGGCTGATGACGTGCGCGTCGGGAACCTCTCCGGACTCGCAGGGCGCCGCATCGTGGTCACCGAGAAGATGGACGGCGAGAACACGACGCTCTATCGAGATGGGCTGCACGCCCGTTCCCTCGACTCCGCGCACCACCCTTCCCGCGCCTGGGTCAAAGCGCTCCACAGCCGAGTAGCCGCACGGATCCCCGAAGGCTGGCGCATCTGCGGGGAGAACCTCTTCGCCCGCCACTCGATCCCCTACGCCACCCTCGACGGCTACTTCTACGGCTTCTCCGTCTGGAACGGCGACAACTGCCTCGACTGGGACTCCACGGTCACGTTCCTCACCGGTCTGGGCATCCCCACGCCGCGCGTGCTCTACCGCGGAACGTTCGACGGAGACGAGCGCACGCTCACCAAGGCTTTCCGGCTCGACCCGGCCCGCCAGGAGGGCTACGTGGTCCGGGCCGAGGAAGGCTTCGCCTACGACGACTTCGGCTCGCGCGTCGCCAAATGGGTCCGGCCGTCGCACGTGCAGACCGACACGCACTGGATGTTCGCCGAAGTCGTCCCCAACGGACTCGGGCCCGGCGCGCCCGGGTGGGCGGTCCGCAACGGCGTCGACGTCCCGGCGACGGAACTGGCACCGGCGATCGACGTCACCCCGGCTTCAGCCGGGCTTCTGGCCGACGCCTACTCCCGGATGGACGTCGCCGGCTGCTTCGGCACCTCGCGCCTCATCGGTGCCATGGCCGCTCTCCTCCATGAGCGCCGTCGTGCCGACGCCATGGCCGAACTCGCCGTTCCCCTCGGCCTCCCCATTGCGCGCCGCATCGCCGACGTCATCGGCCACTCCCGCCGCCTTCACAACCCCCTCGACGACGACAAGCGACGTGCCGGACTCGTGCGCATGGCCTTCGGCACCGACCTCGCCGTCCTCCACGCCATCGCCGCTGCCACGGCGCCCACTGCGGCGTCCGCCGAGAGCGTCACGTGGTCTGCGCTGGTGGCCGAGGACGCGGGTCTCCTGCCGACGTCGCCTCTGCCGGCCTTCCGATCCGCGTGCCAGGCCGCCTTCACCGACCTCCCCGATCACGCGGCGGACCGTTGTTGGGGGGAGGCACGCGAGCTGTTCGCGCAGGGCCGGATCGCGTCCGCTGAGGAAGCGGTCGCCGCTACGTGGCGGTGGCGCGACGGCGACTACCCGCGGCTGACTCACATGGTCGGCATCTCCGGAAGCGGCAAGAGCACGCTGGTCACCTCGCTTGCCAAGGCGCCCGGCACGGAAGTCGTGAGCCTCGATGATCTGCGCGCGGCACGCGGATCCCGCGCGAACCAGTCGGCGAACCAGGAAGTCTTCCGCGAGGCGGTCAGTCAGCTGGAGGAGCTCCTGGCCAAGGGCACTTCCGTGATCTGGGACGCGACGTCGTTGACGCGCTCGCAGCGAAAGCTCGTCGACCGGGTGGGACAGCGCCGCAACGCCCTGATCGAGCACCGGGTGCTCGTTCTCTCGGCCGAAGAGCTCGCCCTGCGCAACCGGAAGCGTGAGCATCCCGTGCCGGAGGACGTGCTGGCCGCCCAGATCCGCCGCTACGAGCCGTCGTATCCCGGCGAGGCGCACCGTGTCTCGTTCTCCTATGCCGACGCGGGCCTCGACGCCGATCTCGACACCGACGACGACACGCTCGCGTCGACACCGTGGGAGGACTGAGCCGCGATGCGTACCAGCCAGGAGATCTACCACCGAATACGGTGGGACGCGCGGTTCGACGCCTCGCGCTTCGTGCTCGGGGTGGAACAGCGGGGCCGGGAGCCGAAGCGGGTGCCGTTGCCGTCGTTCGATCCGCACGGGGAGATTCCCTGGCACCGGGTGGTGTTCTTCGAGGCGGACGGCGAACTTGTGTGGGACCGCGCGTCGGGCCTGGACGCGCTCGACGCCTCCGGCGCCGGGCTGGCACAGCGGGAGCGGTTGCTGGCGGCGCCGTTCTTCGCGGCTCGGACGCCGCATGTGTTCGCGTTCGCGGAGGGGCGCTGGCGACCGGCTTCTCCGTCCGCGTCGACCGCCCCCGCGACCCGCGTCGCCGCCTCTGAAATCAAGGTCCTCACGTGGAACACGCTGTGGGATCGCTATGACAGCGACCTGATCCACACCGGCGAGCGCCGCCCGATGCTCTTGACCGCGCTGGCCGAGGCCGACGTGGACGTGATCGCCCTTCAAGAGGTCGAGCCGGCACTGCTGAAGACGCTGCTGGCCGAGCCGTGGATCCGCGAGTCGTGGACGATCAGCAGCGATCCGCGCTCCTCCGACGTCCCGGACAGCGGCCTGGCTCTGCTCACCCGGCTTCCCGTGGTCGAGGCCGGATGGCACGTGCTCGGCACCTTCAAGGCGGTCACGGCCGTCGTCGTGGAGACGGCGACGGGACCGGTCGTCGTCGCCGTCACCCACCTGAGCAGCGATCACTCGACCGACGGCGCCGGGCTGCGTGCCGAGCAGTTGGCGCAGCTCGCCGAGGGGCTGACCGGGGTGGAGGTGCCGGTGGTGCTGGTCGGCGACTTCAACGACGACACCGACGCGCCGTCGATGCGGCTCGGCCTGACGGACGCGTGGACTTCCGTCCACGGTGCCGGGGACCGGACACCCACGTTCGACCCGACGGCGAACCCGCTGGCCGCGGTCTCGTCGCTGAGCGGGGAGGCCAAGCGGTTGGACCGTGTGCTCGTGCGCGGGTGGCAGGCATCCGACATCCGCCTCGTGGGCGACGTACCGAACGCCGGTGGCCTGTTCGTCTCGGACCACTACGGGATCACGGCGACCCTGGTACCCGAAGCGTCTCTCGTCTCCTCTGCCGCCTCCACTGCCTCGCTCGACGCGCGCCCCACCGCGCGGACCGCCGTCGCCTGGATCCCGCCCGAAGAGGTCTGGGATGACATTCAGGAAGTCCGGCGGCGCCACGACCCGCAGGTGCTGCGATGGCCGCCGCATGTCAACATCCTGTTCGGCTTCGTCGGCGAGCCGGAGTTCGACGCGGCCGTCCCGCTCATCAGCAAGGTCGCGGCCACGGTCCCAGCGTTCGACGTGCATCTCAGCGAGATCCGTCATTTCACGCATCGCGACGACTCGACACTGTGGCTGGAGCCGGAAGGCGACGGTTGGCGGAGTCTGCACGCCGCGCTCCTCACCCGCTTCCCGACGTGCCGCAGCCGCGACGTGTTCACACCTCACCTCACGTTGGGCAAGGTCGCGGACCCGGCGCGGACCCCGGTGAAGCTCGCACCGATCGCCACGACGGTCGACCGCCTCGCGGTTCTGTCGCGCCGGGGCGACGAGCCGATGCGGGTGCGTGCCGTGGTGATGCTGGGTACCGGCGATGTGCGCTGGGCCGACGAGGACGCGGCGGCCGAATCAGCGCTCGACGGGCCGTGCCTCGACCGTCAAGCAGACGCCCTCACCGAGCGCGTCTCCGCGACGCTCCCCGAAGCCGCGGTCCACGTCGTCGGCTCACGGCGGAGCGGGACGCACCTGCCCGGCGCCGACCTCGACCTCGTCGCGGCCCTCCCCGGGACGCCGGACGTCTTCACGCTGGAGCGACGGGTCGCCGACGCGCTCGGGGAGGAGTGCCGGGTCCGCCAGATGGTCGGTGCCCGAGTCCCCGGCCTGCGCATCGCGACCCCGCGGCTGAGCGCCGACCTGGTACTGGCGCCGGTCGCCGACGTACCGGTGACCGCCGCGGTCGAGCGGCGCGCCGAACTCGGCGAGACCATCGCCGCTTCCCTGTCCGCGGTCTCCGACGCCGAAGCGATCCTCGCGCTGCGTCCCGGTCCGCACGTCCGGGTGGTCAAGGCCTGGGCCCGCGCCCGCGGCCTGGACGCGGCCCCGCTCGGCGGCCTCCCCGGCCTGGCCTGGGCCCTGATGGCGGCCCGCTGCCGGGACCTCACCGACTTCTTCGAGACCTGGGCCGCCCACGACTGGCACGAGCCGATCCCCACCCCCACCGCACCGATCCGCGACCTCACGCTGCACCTGACCCCCGCAACCCGCGACCTCATCACCGAGGAGCTCTACAACGCCTGGGAGACGGTCACCGCCACCCGCGACCCCCTCCCCACCCTGCTCACCCCGCCACCCCTGCACCGCCGCCACCGCGGCTGGGCCGTCCTCACGCTCACCAGCCCGACACCCGACCACCGCGCCATCCTCGAAGGACGCGTCCGCGGCCGCACCCGCAGCCTGCTCACAGCCCTCGACGACGCCGGCATCCCCGACGTCCACGCGTGGCCCCGCCCCTTCCACAGCACCGCCACCGAGCTGCGCTTCGCCATCGGCCTCGGCCGCACCCCGCCGACCCGGACCGAGCTGGACGTGATCAGCAGGCACTGGCTCAAGGGGCTGACCGGCGTGACCATCGACCTCGCCGAGAACGGCGAGGTGCCGAGCCTGCGCTGAAGGTGGCGAGCAGCCGCGGGGGGCGGCGGCTTGGCCGGACTTGGCTCGGCTCGGCTCAATCGACTCAGCCCGGCTCGGCTTAGCTTGGCTTGGCCGGACTTGGCCCGGCTCGGCTCAGGTCGGCTCGGCCGGACTTGGCTTGGCCCGGCTCAGGTCGGCTCGGCCGGACTTGGCTCGGCTCGGCTCAGGTCGGCTCAGCTGGGCTCGGCTGGGCTGGGTTGGCCGGACTTGGCTCGGCTCGACTCAGCCCGGCTCCGCTCGGCTTGGTCCATCCGCTTTCCTCGGCTCCGCCGGACGCCTAATCCGTCCCGCCGACCGTCACCGTCCGCACCCCGTCCCCCGCGACCCGGCCGCCGATCTCGGCCCACCCGGCCGCCTGTGCCGGTCGCGCCCAGATCTCCGACCCCCACCCCTGTCGGATCATCACCGGCCGCCGCAGTGCCTCGACCTGCCGCATCGCGGCCGAGCCGGTGGCTTCGTCCTCGTCGACGCCGCTGTCCGCGGCGAACACCCGGGCGCGTATCAGCCCGCGTGGCTCGTCGACCCAGGCCCAGAACTGGTGCCGCCGGTACTCCGGCCCTGGTGGCACGGCCAGCATCTCGACCGCGCCTTCGTCCGCGAGCTGGACCAGGCCCCAGTCCGGGGCGTCGGCCACGCGGCCGCGGATCCACGTGAGGCCGTCCTCGGCCCAGGTCGCTACCTCGGCCGCCTTCGCCGGGCGCAGCGTGGTGACCGGGCGGCCGGCGAGTTTCGACAGCAGCCACGCGGTCCCGACCAGCGGATGCCCGGCCAGGGGGAGTTCCGCGGCCGGGGTGAAGATGCGCAGGGCGGCCTTGTCGACGTCGTCGACGAAGACCACCTCGCTGAACCGCAGGTCCGCGGCCAGTTTGGAGCCGGCCGCGGCGTCCAGGTGCGCGGCGTCCAGCACCACGCCCAGGTTGTTGCCGAACAACCCCTGCCCGTCGGTGAACACCCGGACTATGTGGACGTCAGCCATCACGCTCATAAGCCCAGGCTACTGTGCGGCACCGACCGCGACCTCGGTCACTTCCCGGCGGTCACTTCTTGGCCTTGTCGCCGGTCTCGTTGGTCAGGGCGGCGATGAAGGCGTCCTGCGGGACCTCCACGCGGCCGACCATCTTCATCCGCTTCTTGCCTTCCTTCTGCTTCTCCAGCAGCTTGCGCTTGCGGGAGATGTCGCCGCCGTAGCACTTGGCGAGGACGTCCTTGCGCATCGCGCGAACGGACTCGCGGGCGATCACCCGGGAGCCGATCGCGGCCTGGATCGGCACCTCGAACTGCTGGCGCGGGATCAGCTCGCGCAGCCGCTCGGTCATGCGGACGCCGTAGGCGTAGGCCTTGTCCTTGTGCACGATCGCGGAGAACGCGTCGACGGTCTCGCCGTGCAGCAGGATGTCCACCTTCACCAGGTCGGCCTGCTGCTCGCCGGTGGGCTCGTAGTCCAGGGAGGCGTAGCCGCGGGTCTTGGACTTCAGCGAGTCGAAGAAGTCGAAGACGATCTCGGCCAGCGGGAGGGTGTAGCGGATCTCGACCCGGTCCTCGGACAGGTAGTCCATCCCGAGCATGGTCCCGCGCCGGCTCTGGCACAGCTCCATCACCGCGCCGACGAAGTCGTTCGGGGTCAGGATCGTGGCGCGGACCACCGGCTCGTGGATCGCCATCACCTTGCCGCCGGGCATCTCCGAGGGGTTGGTGACGATGTGCTCGGTACCGTCCTCCATCACGACCCGGTAGACCACCGACGGCGCGGTGGCGATCAGGTCCAGGTTGAACTCGCGGTCCAGGCGCTCCCGGATGATCTCCAGGTGCAGCAGGCCCAGGAAGCCGCAGCGGAAGCCGAAGCCCAGGGCCGCCGACGTCTCCGGCTCGTAGACCAGCGCCGCGTCGTTGAGCTGCAGCTTGTCCAGGGCCTCGCGCAGCTCCGGGTAGTCCGAGCCGTCGATCGGATAGATGCCGGAGAACACCATCGGCTTGGGCTCCTTGTACCCGCCGAGGGTCTCGGTGGCGCCCTTGTTCTGGGTGGTGACGGTGTCACCGACCTTGGACTGCCGCACGTCCTTCACGCCGGTGATCAGGTAGCCCACCTCGCCGGCGCCCAGGCCCTGCGACGGCGTCGGCTCCGGGGAGATGACGCCGATCTCCAGCAGCTCGTGGGTGGCGCCGGTGGACATCATCTGGATGCGCTCGCGCTTGGTCAGGTGGCCGTCGACCACCCGGACGTAGGTGACCACCCCGCGGTAGGAGTCGTAGACCGAGTCGAAGATCATGGCCCGCGCCGGGCCGTTCGGGTCGCCGGCCGGGGCCGGGACGCGGCGCACCACCTCGTTGAGCACGTCCGGGACGCCGACGCCGGTCTTGGCCGAGACCCGCAGCACCTCGTCCGGGTCGCAGCCGATCAGCCGCGCCATCTCCTCGGCGTACTTCTCCGGCTGCGCGGCCGGCAGGTCGATCTTGTTCAGCACCGGGATGATCTGCAGGTCGTTCTCCATGGCCAGGTACAGGTTGGCCAGGGTCTGCGCCTCGATCCCCTGGGCGGCGTCGACCAGCAGGATGGTGCCCTCGCACGCCGCCAGCGACCGGGACACCTCGTAGGTGAAGTCCACGTGCCCGGGGGTGTCGATCATGTTCAGGATGTAGGTCCGGCCGTCGTCGGCCCGCCACGGCAGGCGCACTGCCTGGGACTTGATGGTGATGCCGCGCTCGCGCTCGATGTCCATCCGGTCCAGGTACTGGGCGCGCATGGCACGCTCGTCGACCACACCGGTGAGCTGCAGCATCCGGTCGGCCAGGGTCGACTTGCCGTGGTCGATGTGGGCGATGATGCAGAAGTTGCGGATCAGCGCCTGGTCAGTGGTCGACGGCTGCGGGATGTTCGGCGGGAGGGCGGGCACTCGGGGTCCAGTCTGTCCGGGGAACGGTGTGCTACGGGTCTAAAGCTCTACAGGTCTATGGCTCTACTAGCAGGGCTCACTACAGAGTTCACTACACTGCCCTCTATCGTCCCATGACCCGTGGGGTAACTGAGAACCGTATATAGCAACGTCACAGGCTACGTGCCCGGTTTGGGTCCGCGCACGCCCGCCTGCTAGCCTGGTCCCTTGCGTGGCGCGTGCGTTGCCTCGCGCCCACCACCTTCTATCTCACCAAGCAGAGGCATCTTTCAGTGGCGAACATCAAGTCCCAGATCAAGCGGATCAAGACCAACGAGAAGGCGCGCCTGCGCAACAAGGCGGTCAAGTCCTCGCTGAAGACCGCGATCCGCAAGACCCGCGAGGCCGTCGAGTCCGGCGACGTCGCGAAGGCGCAGGAGCTGGCCCAGGCCGCCTCCCGCCAGCTGGACAAGGCCGCCTCGAAGGGCGTCATCCACGCCAACCAGGCCGCGAACAAGAAGTCGGCGCTGGCGAAGAGCGTGAACGCCCTGCAGGGCTGACCCTCTTTCCCTTCTTGCGGTCCCTCTCGCCGCGGTAGAGAACTTCCCGATCGGCGCGACCCCTTCCCCAGGGGTCGCCCCGATCGGCTTTTCCCGGGCCGGCCCGCTTTCCCGGGCCCCGGCCCGCTTACCGCAGGCGGTGGGCCGTGCGCGCTAGGCTTTCGCACGTCGATGCGTTCTCTCGCGGGACAAACAGGGGTGGGGATTCATTCATGGAACCGCTGCGACCGGCCGATCCGAGGAGGATCAGCAGCTACGAGATCCTGAACCGGCTCGGCGCCGGCGGGATGGGGCAGGTCTACCTCGGACGCTCGCCGTCCGGCCGACGGGTCGCGGTGAAGGTGATCCGGGGCGAGCTGACCAGCGACCCCACGTTCCGTGAGCGGTTCCGCCGCGAGGTCACCGCGATGCGGCAGGTGTCGGGGTTCTTCACGGCGCCGGTGGTGGACGCCGACCCGGACGGCGACCCGGCGTGGCTGGCCACCGCCTACGTGCCCGGGCCGTCGCTGTCCGACGCCGTCAAGCAGCGCGGGCCGATGCCGCAGCAGGACGCCCTGGTGCTGGGCGCGGGCCTGGCCGAGGCGCTGATCGCGATCCACCGCGAGGGGCTCACGCACCGCGACCTGAAGCCGGCCAACGTGCTGCTGGCCGACGACGGGCCGCGGGTCATCGACTTCGGGCTGGCGGTCACCGCGCAGTCCTCCACGGTCACGCAGGCCGGCACGGTGGTCGGCACGCCGTCGTTCATGTCGCCGGAGCAGGTGTCCGGGCAGCCGGTGGGGCCGTCCTCGGACGTGTGGTCGCTCGGGGCGGTGCTGTTGTGGGCCGCCACCGGCCGCCAGCCCTTCGGCGAGGGCGGGACCATGGAGATGATGTTCCGGGTCGTCAACGGCGAGCCGGACCTGTCGGGGCTGTCCGGGACGCTGCTGCAGCTGGTGTCGGCGTGCATGACCAAGGAACCGGGCGCGCGGCCGACGCCGGAGCGGATCCTGGAGGTGCTCTCCGAGGGCGCCGGGGTCGAGGCGACGGCGGCCATGGGGTGGATCCCGCCGCAGGCCGCGCCGACGATGCCCGGGACGCCGACCTCGCAGCCGCAGGTGGTGTCGCAGCCGACGCCGCCGCACTCGATGCCGTCGGTGCCGTCGATGCCGTCGATGCCGATGACGGGCCCGGGCCAGAGCGGAGCGGCACCCCAGTTCGAGCAGTCGCTGCCCCTGCCGCAGGGGCCGCACACGCCGCCGCACTCGATGCCGTCCGTGCCGTCCGTGCCGTCGGTGCCGTCGATGCAGGTGCCGCCGCAGCAGATGGGCGGGCCCCTGTCCGGGCCGCCGTCGAACCCCTCGAACCCGTCACTCCCGACGTACCAGGGCGCGCCGCCGACCCAGGCCGCGCCGGTCGCGAATCCGTGGGCGAGCCCGCCGTCGCCGCCGTACGGCGTCCAGCAGGGTACCTTCGCCCCGCCGCCCAAGAAGAACCGCAACGGCCTGATCGCCGCGGTCGGCGGTGTGGTCACGGTGGCGCTGGTCGGCGGCGGCATAGCCCTGTTCGCGTCCGGCGGCGGCTCGGGCGGCTCCAGCGGCGGCACGAGCGGCGGCACCCTGGGCGGCACCGGCGGCATCGACCAGAGCGCCATCCCGGCCGACTTCCCGCTGTCCAGCCTGCTCACCGACGACGACGCGTCGCAGTACCTGAAGACCTCGGCGACCGCCGGCACCCCGGTCGACAACACCTCGGACGACCCCGCGACGTACGACAAGGCGTGGAGTACCTCCACCGGTGCCGAGCTGCGCATCCAGGCCTCGAACTACAAGAAGGACGCGACGCAGGCCGTCGGCGCCTTCCTCGGGAACACCTCGACGCTCGCCACCGAGGCCAAGTTCGAGGACCAGGGGAAGCTCGGCAACTCGGACAAGACCGAGATCCAGGTCGACACAGATGCCAGCAGCGGGTTGCAGCACTGCAGGATCGAGATGATCCGCGGCGGGCTGGACATCACGGTGCGGTTCACCGAGGAGGGGTCGGCGGCCGGCGCGCACACGGACGTGGTCAACCTGGCGAAGCTGGTCGCGGGGCGGCTGCCGAAGCGGTGAGGCGGGGAGCGGCGCGGGTGCCGGCGAGCGGCGCGTGCTGGCGAAGGCCGCGGGTGTCGGCGAGCGCCGGTGCCGGCGGGTGCTGGCGAACGCCGCAGGTGCCAGCAAGCGCCGCAGGTGCCGGCGAGCGCCGCGGGCGTCAGCGAGCGCCGGTGCCAGCAAGCCCCGCGCGTGCTGGCGAAGGCCGCGGGTGTCGGCGAGTGCCGGTGCCAGCCACCCCTGCGGGTGCCGGCGAGCCGGGCGCGGCAGTCCGGAGCGGAGCCCTCAGCCCCGCACGCCCTGCCCGCGCGCCCGGCACACGGTCACGACGCACCGCTCCAGCGCGTAAGCCGAGTCGTCACCGCCGCCCTTCACCGCCGCGTCGGCCTCGGCCACCGCGAGCAGCGCGACGCTGATGCCGTCCGGCGTCCAGCCGCGGACCTGCTGCCGGACCTTGTCGATCTTCCAGGGCGGCATCCCCAGGTCGCGGGCCAGGTCGGCGGGGCGCGCGCCGCGCGGCGCCGAGGCCACCCGGGCCACCGACCGCACGCCGGCGGCCAGCGCGCTGGTGATCAGCACCGGGGCGGTGCCGGTGGCCAGGGCCCAGCGCAGCTGCTCCAGGGCCTGCGCGGTGCGGCCGTCGACGGCCAGGTCGGCCACCGTGAACCCGGACACCTCGGCCCGGCCGCTGTAGTACTTGGCGACCACGGTCTCGTCGATCGGGGTGCGGGCGTCCTCGCTGGTGTCGGCGACCAGCTGCGAGGCGGCGGCCGCCAGCTCGCGCAGATCGTTGCCGACCGCGTCCAGCAGCGCTCGGGCGGCCTCTTCGGTGATCTGCCGTTTGGCGGCCTTGAACTCCTCGCGCAGGAACGCGATCCGCTCGGCCGGCTTGGTGACCTTCGCGACGTCGATCCGCCACGCCCCGGCCTTCTCCACCGCCGTGAGCAGCGCTTTGCCCTTCACTCCGCCGACGTGCACCACGACCAGCGTGATCTCGTCGGCGAGGCCGCCCAGCGCCGCGATCAACGCGGTGGCGTCGTCGGCGGCCAGGTCCTGCGCCGCGCGCACGACGACCACCCGGCTCTCCCCGAACAGCGAAGGGCTCACCAGCTCGGCGAAGGTGCCCGGGGTGAAGTTGCCCGGCGACAGGTCGCGCGTCTCGGTGTCCGGGTCGAGGGCCCGGCGTGCGGCGGCGACCCGGGCCACGGCCCGGTCGACGAGCAGTTCCTCGGCCCCGACGACGAGGACGAGCTGGGGCGGGGCGGCGGTCTCGGCAGGCATCGGGTCAAGCATGGCACGGCGGGGGGACAAGCCCGGCTCAGTCCTCCGCCTTCGCCTCCTTGGCCGCCGCCTTCATCTCCTTCTTGAACGCCCGCACCTTCGCCAGACTGGCGGCGTCCACGACGTCGGCCACGGACCGCGTCGATCCCTCGGTCCCGTAGTCCCCGGCGGCCTCTCGCCAGCCTTGGGGCGTCACGCCGAACTGCTTGCCGAGCAGCGCCACCAGGATCTGCGCCTTCTGCTTCCCGTAGCCGGGCAGCGCCGAGACCCGTTTGAACAGGTCGGCGCCGTCCTTCGCCCCGGTCCAGACGGTCTCGGCGTCGCCGTCGTACTGGTCGACCACGGCCTGCGCCAGCTTCTGGGTCCGCTCGGCCATCGCCTTGGGGAACCGGTGGATCGCCGGCACCTCCGAGAAGACCGCCACGAACTCGTCCGGGTCGTAGCCGGCGATCTGCTCGGCGTCGAGGCGCTTCACGCCGAGCCTGGTGGCCAGCACGTAGGGGCCGGAGAACGCCTTCTCCATCGGCACCTGCTGGTCGAGGAGCATCCCGGTCAGCACTCCCAGGGGGTCCTGCGCGAGGAAGGCGTCGGCGTCGGGGTTCTGGGCCAGATGCAGCGTCACCATGCCCCAAGCCTGGCAGAACCGCCGCCCGGGCAGCGGCGGTTCTGGTCCGTTCGAGGCACCGGGTCGGCGAGGCGGCGCGCGCCGCGCCTCAGTCCTCGGATTCCAGACGCCTGAGAATGTCCAGCACGGAGGCCGCCGCGCGCGGCTCCAGCCACGGGCATGCCAGGACCACGCTGCACATCGACCCCAGGATCGTGACCGGCCGCTTCTCGGCGATCTGGACGAACAGCGCCAGCCGGTTCAGCAGCCGTTCCAGGATCTCCTCGCGCGTCTCGGGGAACGCCCAGCCGACCGCGACCAGCGCCATCCCGGCCGCCTCGCAGATCCAGTCCTCGGGGCCGTCGAGCAGGTCGAACAGGATCCGGCGCCGCCCGGAGACGTCCCACGGCTCGTCGGTGCGATGGTGCGCGATTCCGACGCAGGCGATCGTCTGCACCGATCGGACCCAGTAGTCCGGCGCCTGCAGCGCGAACCCGTCCGGCCAGGGCGCGTCCTGCGGCGCGGGAAGGTGCGCCAGGACGCCCAGCAGCTCCGGCACCGGCACGCCGGCCAGCGCGACGGCGCGGTCGTACAGGCCGGTCGGCCCGGGCCAGTTCGGGGTGGCCAGGTCCCGGACCAGCGCGGTGGTCTGCGGCGACGGCGGGTCGAAGGCCGGCACGGCGTCCAGGCCCTCGTACCGCCAGGCGGCGACGTCGACCTGGCGGGACGGACGGCGCGGGTCCGGGTCGCCGATCTCCAGGAAGGACATGCTCAGCCCGGGGACCACCAGCCGCAGCGTGGCCAGCGCGCTCGGCGGCTCGATGATCGACAGCGACATCTCGCCGGCGATGCCGTGGTTCTCGGCCTCGATGAGCTGCCGCAGCACGTTGACGCAGGCCTCGGTGGCCCCGGTCACCTGTCCGACCCAGGCCAGCCCTCGGCTGTGGTGGCCGAGCAGGTAGGCGGCGTAGTCGTGATCGGGGTGCGCGCGGTGGTGGTCGGCCAGGGCCAGCAGGTGCACCGGGTCGTCGTCGGCCTCGAACCGCATGCCGAGCAGCGCCGGCGCCGCCTTCTCGTGCGCGGGCTCGGCCGCGACCACCTTCTCGAGCAGCGCGATGCCCTCGGCGCGCCGTCCGACCAGGGACAGCGACTCGGCGAGGTCGACCATCAGGTAGGTCTGCGAGGGGTCTTCCTCGACGGTGCGCGTCCACAGCGCGATGGCGTCGCCGATCCGGCCGAACCGGCGCAGCGCGTTGCCCAGCATGATCGCGCCCATCGCCCCGGCGCCGCCCCGGACCGCCGCCTCCCCCCAGCGGATCGCCCCCTGCGAGTCGCCCATCCGCCGGGCCAGCCCGCAGGCCACGGCCGCGAGCTGCGGGTCGGCGTCGTGGCCCAGCACGGCCTGCACGACCCGGGCGAAGGGCACCAGGGCCGGCAGCTCCTCCTCGGAGACCGGATCGCCCAGGCCCTGGCACAGCCGCAGCACGGCCTGTGTCAGCGACGCCGCGTTCAGGCGCGCGGGCAGCTCCGGGTCGGCCAGCCAGGCCACGTCGGCCCAGGGCCGGGCGGGCGCCGCGCTCATGACGCCGGCCAGCAGCTGCACCGCTTCGTCGTACCGCCCGACGGCGGCCAGCAGCGAGGCCCGGCAGGCCAGCGCGCCGGTGTAGCGCTCGGTGTCCGGGAACAGCGGCAGCGCCGCCCCCGGCCCGCCGACCCGCGCCACCAGTTCGGCCAGCGCCTCGTGCGCCTCCGGCAGCGAGGGGTCGGTGCCGATCGCCCCGGCCACGTGGTTCGCGGCGTGCACGAGGTCGCCGCCGTCCAGGATGAGCCGCGCCACCGCGACCTCGCCTTCGGCCTCCAGACGCTCGCAGCATCCGGTGTCGCAGGCGGCGGTGTGGGTGTGGCTGTGGGCGTGCTCGTCGTGGCCGTCCATGAGCCGGCTCCCCTCCTGACTCGGCTTCGGGTACGGGGCACGAGACTATCCATAAGCTGCGACACGCGGCGACGACGCTTTACAGCTCCTCTCTTTTCATGGTGGCGACCCGAAGACGGGACGCCGTCCCGAAGACGACGATCTGCCCGTCGCGATCGGTGCGGAAGACCCGCGCACCGGCGGTGGCGGCCAGGTCGAGGGTGCGCGAGGCCGGGTGGCCGTAGGTGTTGCCCGCACCGACCGATATCACGGCGAGGCGCGGATGCACGGCGGTGAACAGGTCCGGGTCCTGATGCGCGGAACCGTGGTGGGGCACTTTCAGCACGTCGGCGGCGAGGTCCGGATGTGCGGCCAGGACCGCCTGCTGGGCCGGTGGTTCGATGTCGCCGGTCAGCAGCAGGCGGACGGGGCCGTCGCGGGTTGCGATGGTCACGTGGAGGACGACGCTGGCGTTGTTCGGGCCGGAGCCCTCTTCGCGGCGGTGGGGTGAGGCGCGGGAGCGGTGGTTGTGCTTCGGCGGCGGCACGGCCGCGGGGTCGGGCCAGAGAACGTCCCAGGACACGGGGCCGTATGCGCGGCGTTCTCCGGCGGTGGCTTGTGAGGTGCGGATTCCGGCCGAGTTCGCCCAGGTCGCGACTTCGGTCACGCCCCGGGGCGGGTCGGGGTCGTCGGTGGTCTCGATCTCGGCGACGGCGCGACCGCGGAGGACGCCCGGAACGCCGTCGACGTGGTCGGCGTGGAAGTGGGTGAGGAGGAGCAGCGGGATCTTGTGGATGCCGAGGTCGGTCAGGCAGCGGTCGGCTTTCGCGGGGTCGGGGCCGGTGTCGACGACGACGGCCGTGCCCGGGCCGACGGCGAGGGCGAGGGCGTCGCCCTGGCCGACGTCTTCCCTGTCAACTCTGCTGGTGTTGCGGCAAGACCGTGTCGGGTTAGGTCTGACTTAGCTCTGTGACCGCAGGGCACAGGTACCGAAATTGAAGCGCGGCGGATGACGGAACGGGAGGATGATGTTCACATCATCCTGAACCACCAGGCTCGACACCGACCAGGCCTTTCCGGAGATCCGAGGAACCACCTTGCACAGCACGGCCAACACTCACGGCGCCATCCCCGGCTGGTCCGTTCTGGACTCCGCCACCGCCGAGTTCGGCATCCCGAAGGACGCACTCGTCCTCGCGCTGCGCTTCGCCGACCAGACCCCTGAGTATCCGGTGTTCCCCGCCGCAGAGAACCGGCTCAAGGTCTACCTGGACCTCAAGGACTGGGTCTCGCTGGCCAAGGCCCGGCTTGGCCGGCCCCAGTTCCCCGCCGACCAGGTCGCCTACGAGATGCTGCGCGCCACGACGGCCGCCCACCAGGTGATCGCTCCGTTGTCCGCGACGACGTACATGGAGGTGGCGAAGATCTCCTCGCTGCGGCAGCGGACCGATCTGACCGACGTCATCACCGAAATCAGCGGCTTCGCGACGATCACCGGACGGTGGATCGCCGTCGATCACCAGCTGCGTACCGCGCTCGCCGCGCGGTACGGCGGAGACGCCCCCGCGCCGATCCATCCATTTGGACTCGGCGCCATGTTCGCCTTCGGCGACAGCCGCGTCATGGTCCTGAAGGGCAAGGACGCCGCCGTTCCCGGCCTACCCGCCGACGTGGTCAAGGAGATGGAGACCACCGGGCGGGTGCTCGGGGAGTACATGTTGCTGCGCGGCGCGCTGCCCGAGGACCTGCCGGAGCTGCGCAAGCTCGGGTACCAGCCCGAGGCCGTAGCGCAGATGGAACAGGCCCGTCTGAAGCGGGAGACGGACCTGGCCGCGATGGTCGCCGACGGCACCGTCGACCGCTCCCGGTTGGGCAACATCACCGCGGCCCGCCACATGTTCTGGGAGCTCCGCCAGCACCTAGTCCCCGCTCTGGCCGACTACGGCGTCGGCATCGATGACTTCTTCGACAACGGTGCGGAGTGGCTGACTGCGTTCCTGGACGACATCCCCAGCGCAGCCGTCGACATCACGCTCCACGAGAAGGGGTTCCGGAACTCCTACAAGAAGTGGACCGGCAACGACGTCCGTGACGCCGACGCCCTGTCCGCCGCGATCCCGTACTGCCAGGTCGTGATGACCGACAAGTACGCGGCCGCCCAGTTGGCGACGTCGTCGGCGGCCAGCAAGCAGGGCACGCTGGTCTTAAGCCGCCTGTCCGACCTCAACGCCGCTTTGCCCGACATGCTTCCCGCCTCCAGCACCGGGACGCCGTAGCAACCTGGCCGACGCTTAGCAGAAGGAGCGGCTGCGGTCAGGAGACGCCACGACCGCAGCCGCTCAGGCGTGCGGCCACTACCGTCAAGCCACCAAAACACCCGGGGCGCCCGGGGCGATCATCCACATGCTGGCCGGACCGCTGCTGCGCTCCCTGGGCATCGAGCATCGCAAACGGCAAAGAAGCGGCGGAGCCCAAAAGCTCCGCCGTCCGAGCAGAGCGCACCGCGCCACGTCCCCGCACCCCGCCGTCGGCCGACCAGAACGCCGTCCGCCGTCACCAACCGCCCAGTCGATCGTTATGCGATCAAAAGAGCCGCCAGAGCATAGCGGCCCGGGCGGAAGGGACAGATCAGTGGCGCACACTACGGTCAGCGACCACGTTGTCGTCAGCGCCGACGCCGGGCGTGCCCAAGCGCACCAGGACCTCACCTCCACGGCTTTAATTCCCGCCCCTGTAGAAACCACCGGCGCCGACTTCGAACGGTGGCACCGCCGTGTCTTCCTGGCCTTCGGTCTCCGACTCGCCGAACACTCCGACGGCCACCGATTCACGCTCTACGACCAGCGCCTGGCAAAGGAAGAGTTCGACGCCGCGGACACCGCCTACCACGACGCGTTCAACGATGAGGTCATCGCCTGGCCGCTAGAACGGCTCCTGGCCGATGCCCAGCGGGCCACCGCCGTTGCCGCATGCCAGGGGATCACGCCCCCTCCGGGCAAGTTCCAGCTGGTCGCCTGGCAGTAGAGACTGGTCGAATCAGCTGGCCGCGATGTCCCGTTAGGAGTCCCGAGCCTGCCTCCTGGCTGCGATCTCTCGACGCTCGGTCTCCAGCCGAGCTTCGTACTCGTCTGACAGCAACTCGCCCTATGAGCTTGGTCGTGCAGCGTTCTTCCGCTGGCTGGCAGGACCGCCAGGGTAGAAGCGGTCACAAGTAGTTCTGTACGTGCTCGTCGTCGTAGTCCGCGTCGCCGTTCATCATCATGATGGCGAGGCCCTTGTTGTAGTTCGACTCGGTGTCCGAAATGGCGCAATCGGCGCAGACACCCCCATCGTACTGCTCGTCGTAGTCCACATCCCCTCCAAACTCCGACTTGTACTCCTCTCGCGCGTCTTGGACGTCAAAGGGCTCTTGGCACACGCCACAAGTCACCATGACCGGCATGCTATTTGCCCGGGACCAGGCTGGCGCGCCGAAACCGTATATCGGCGTGCACGGCCGTTATCATCAGCGCTGTGAGCAGCGGTTCTGGGGAGGGCATCCAACGCACTAGTTCTGTAGATGTGTTTCTTTCAAGGAACAGTTCAGCGCGTTGGGCAGGGCGTTCTTCCCTGGTCATGCGACGGGTCCGCCGCCCGCTCTGGCCGAGACTTCCGGCGGCGGACCCAACCCTGTGCTTAAGCACCAAGCCCGGCAAGAAGTCGCGGTCAGCACTGCCACCCAACAACGAAGCTTCGCGCTCTCAGCCTGCGTAGGCCGTGTCCAGATGATCCGCCGTCTGTTGCAAGATGGTGGTGTCCATGGTCGTGACGTCCATGGCGTTGCCGCCAGCCGCGCCCTGTGCAAAGAGGCTGATGAGGACGAGGACGTTGCCGCGCTGGACGAAATACTCGTGTGCGTCAGTTCCCCAGTGCCCCACGCCGTTGCCCCGCGTTCCGTCGAATCTGCGGGCGGTGTGCAAATAGGCGAAGCCGCCGCCGATGGTCGCCGTCTTGTTCAACCTGACCAGCTCGATGCCCTCCATCCCGAAACCCGGTAGAGAGGTCACCGTCTTGCAGGCGGTGAAGTCTGCAGCGATCTGGTCGAGCGCGTGGCCGGCAGCCTGCGGGTCTGGGAAGAAGATCATCCGCTCCTCCAGTTGGGCCTGGGGGTTGCCGGGAAGTGCGGTGAAGTTGGCAGCCTGGACGCCGTCTTTCGCCGGGTCGTAACCCCATTCTCTTCCGGTGGGGTTGCAGGTGTACCAATCCTGCTGAATCACACCCGTTGCCCCAACTGGTGTCTGGCCACTGCTCTGCCACGAGAACGCTGCGGCGAAGGGAAGCTCGGTAGGGGCCAGCCAGGCTTCCGCGACGTACTTGTGAAAGTCGGCGGTGAACGACATGGAGCTTGAAGTAGTCGAAGGGTATGTCGACATCGTTGGGATGGGGTTCATCCCGTCCGTCGTCGGGTTCGGGGTGGCAAGCGGGGCTGCGACTGGCGAGGTCGTGCTCGGTCCTGGCGCCGGCGCGGCCGTCTGGCGGTCGGCGTCCAAATCAGGCCCGTTCGGCCCTGCCGCCGACGCGGCGGTCCGGAAACTGCCCGCTGAGGCTGGTCCGGGACTATCCGGCGTCCAGAATGCCGAGTAAATCAGGACCCACAGCACCAAGCCGACTCCCCCGAGCACCAGGGCCGCAGTCAACAGGCCAGCGAAGGCCTCATTTCGGCGCGCGAGCAAAGCGATGACCGAAATCACCACGGTGATGAACCACAGCAACATGTGCGAAGCATCGCATGGAACGGCACGTGTGGAACCCACTCGTTGTGGCCGCCGTGGCGGGGGGCGACTAACCCGCCAGACGTTCCCCATCCTCGGCTCCCTTGGTGTCAGGATGCGCCGGCCGGGCGGCTTTCGGGCGCCGGGACCGCGTAGCGCTCGAGCGCTGGCGCGGCAGCTCCTTGAGGACCGACGTCGCGACGGTCGGCTGTTCGGTGTTCGACAGCTCGATGCCGAAGCCCGACGAGGGGTCCCTCGAGTTGAGCTTCCCGGTGCGGATCGCGCAAACCAGCTGCGCCAAGCGCAGGCTGCGCTTCCCGTCGCTGAGGACCCATACCAGCGTTGCGACGATCGAGATGAAGACGACCGCCGCAACGATCACGGCGGGCCAACCGAGACCGATCCCGGCGGCCCAGCCCGCGACCCCGGTGGCGGCGCTGGCTGTGGCTGCGCGCATGTGACGGATTCCCTTGGAGACGGCGGCGGCGGGGTGCGTAGTCATCGGATCCTCTGTCGGCGGCTGTGGATGCGCAGTCCCCAGGCCAGGGCCGGAAGCTTGCGCCAGATACCGATGACAAAAAGCGCCCGCTGGAGACGGGAGTGAACGAACAGTTCGGCGTTCCACTCCTCGGCGAACTGGCCGCGGTCGGCAGCTGGCAGAACGATCGTGGCCAGCGCCGTCAGATGGCGTGACAGCCGTGGAGGAGCGGATCCTTCGCGACTAGCAGACGACGACGTCTGCCACGACGGCAGGACAGATGGCAGCAGCTTGCGGATCGCCCTGCCCAGCGCCTCGCCCGCGTTGAGGAATTTCTCGTCGGCGAAGTTGTTCCAGAGCACGTCCGCAACGAAGCGGATGAACCGCAGGACGAGCAAGACCGCTGCGATTGCGCGAGTGGTATTCGAGCTCAGACCTAACAGGCTGGGCAATCCCATTATGGCCATACCCAGAGCGACAAACCCGACAGGGTAGGCGGCAATGATGCCGATGACGATAACGGTCACGACCACGTCCTTTGCCTTGGCGAAAGGACGGCGGAGGGATGTGGTCATCGGATCACCTGCCGACGGCCATAGGTGCGCAGTCCCCAGGCCAGGACCGGCAGCTTCCGCCAGATACCGATCACAATCAGGGCCCGGTGAAGGCGAGGATGGACGAACAGCTCCGCATACCAGTTCTGCGCGTACTCCTCGCGGTCGACAGGCGGCAGGGCGAACGCGGCGAGCATCGTCAAACCGCGAGACAGCCGCGGAGTCGAACTCCGGTGGCCCAGCCGAAGTCGGCGCAACGACAACGACGGCATCGACGGAAGAGACCGCGCCGGCAGGTTGCGAATCCAGTTCACCAGGACCGGATAGATCGCCAGCGTGGTCCGTCCGGTGTCGAATGCGAACTCGCCCGCGGCAGCGATAGGCCGGGCGATCAGGATGGCCAGGCGACGAAAGGGCGTCACGACCACCGCCATCGGAACGTAGTACCGAAAAGGCGTCAACGTCACCCAGCTCAATGCAAAGGTCGCGGTGTTCATGTGGCTTGTGACGCGGTCTCGTGCGGCTTGGATCGTGTAGACCCGGGGCGCGACGACCTCCGCAAAGAGGATCACGTCCGAGCCGACGCGACCGCGGCTGATCCGGAACCGATCGATCGACATCGCCAACCCGACGATCTTCATCATGAAGCCGTAGGCGATGTTGAGCATGCTCAGTCGTATGCGTGCGCGGAAGAGATCGAACGCGACGTCGAGCACGCGAACGCGGTTTGTCATGGTCACGAAGTCACACCCGCGGGTCCGGCCTTGCCTCCGAACTTGCGGCCGTTGTGATGCCGAGCCTGGTAACTCTCGGCAAGGGCGAGCCGGGCCGCCTGGGCGCCGTCGCGGCTCAGCTGGTAGTACCGGCGCCGGGGACGGCCCTCGGCGATACTGATATCAGGGTCTTCCCACTCCGACTCAAGCCAGCCGTACTCACGCTCCAGCCGGGCCAGGATCGGATAGATCGTGCCGGACGGGAGGCCGGCCTCAGCACACACCTGCGAGCCATACATAGGTTTGTTCGGCTCGACCAGGAGCGCCCGGAGCACGGCCTGCGTCGGCTGAGTCATCCGCGGACTTCGGTTAGTCTCCATGCGTAGAACTCTACATAGGTAGGTTGAGAGAGCGCAATCTCGTTCGCTTCGCCGCGCCGGGGCTGCAGAAGACCTCTGATTCACGGCTCTGTGAGTCACCCGTATTCTGCCGAGATGAGCGACGCTGCCGACGATCCACGGTTCATGCTGCAGACCGCCATCCTTGGGTTCCACCAGGCGCGGGTGAGGTTTCGGGAGCATGACGCCGACGCTCTTCCCGAACGAGTGGTCATCCCGCTCGCAGAGGCAATGTGGTGGGCAGTAAGCATCCACGAAGGTTTCGCCGAGCTCTGCGCAGCAGACTATGCGAAGCTGTCCGGCCAGACCGGAGCGCTGGTTCTTCAGGGCGCCCGATACGCCCGCAACCGTCTTGGACACCAGCGTGCCCTCGCCGTGGAGCGCGTCAACGGAATCATCCCGCCGCTCACCCCGCCCTTGAGGATGTTCGAGTTCATTTGGCGGCCGGCAGCCGATCTTCCGCCGCCAGATCGTCCGGATCCGCGCGGGCTCGCCAACTACGAGCGATATCTATCGGGCAAAGCCGCGCGTCAGACCTTGGACGACTGCGCTGGATGGTTCGAGACCTGCCGGAACAAGCTGCATAGCCACTTCGGGTTTGCCTGGCCCGCAAGCCCCTGACTGCGAGAGGGGGAGACACAAACGCCCCGGGACGGAGACGCGAGCTTGCCCTGTCAGGACGGTACGACTCCGGCCAGGTAGTCTCGTTTCCTCAGTGCGGCGCGGCCCGTGGGATTAGTCCTCGCCTCGAGCAACCCTGGGGTCGGCTATCTAAGCCTCGGGCAGCGGCCTCAGAAGATCGGGTCCTGCTTTGATCTGCGTCGTCTGCTGCGCTGCTCTTCCTTCAAGCGCGCTGGCCTGGTTCGATTTCACCCCGACACAGCGCCAAGCGGCCGGACCTCCGACAAACGGTGCCGCCTCTGGAAAGCCACCGCAACCGAAGGCTAAAGCAGGACGCCAAATTTAGAGGCTTCTTGAACGACCTGATCCCACAGGGTGCAGATGTCGCTATGCACAAGAGACACGGTCTCGGTCCAGCCGCCGCGAGGCAGGAACTGTTTGGACTCGACTACAGGCGGCCAACCGTGGGTCTGGCGCCAGATGCGAAGAACAGCCTGCTCGGTGGTCCAGATCGGGTAGCCGTCGCCACCGATGGTCTTGTGCGTCACCCATTCGCGGCGGTCGTGTCCGCGCAGACGGCCCGCTGAGTTCGCGATGCCGACCTTCGCGGTGGCGATCGCCGGATGCCAGATCAGGTATAAATGCCCCGGTATAGCCGGGTTGTATCCGCCACCGCCGGAGCAGTTATTGCAGATGCCTTGGCCGCTCTTTATGTTGTCGATTCGGGGGCGGATCTCGTTTCCGCACTCCAGGCATTCGGCGCGCCAGGGCGTGCGGGCGTTGCGGAACCGTTCTAGCGGGATGCCGCCAAAGGGCGGAGCATCCCTAAGCACGGAGGCTGCAGCCTCGTGGGTAAGCGGTATGAGACCTGAGCAGAACCCGCAGCTGCGGATTCCGGCGTTCTTGATGGCGTCCAGCCGCGGCTGGCCCTCCACGCCGCACACGCGATGTCTGCTCGGCCAGGGCTTCGTGACACCGGGGTAGTCGGTAAGTGGGTCCCACCCCGCATCCTGCATGTGCCTCTCGGCCTCCTCCGGCGAGATCGCGATGCCGGCGCAATACCGGCATGCCGCACGCTTTGCCTTCCTTGCCCAGTACAGCGTGGGGTCGGTCGACTCGCCGCACGTGAGACATCGGCACAGCCATGGCGCGTTCAGGCCGGGATAGTGCCTCTGGGGCTCAAGGCCAGCCGCACGCATAGCCGCGACCGCCTCCCGCTCCGGGATTCGCGCCTTGCCGCTGCAGAAGACGCAGGGCCCCTGGCCGGTGCTTACGACGTTCGCGTACCGCGGCCAGATGTCTGCTCCACACGTCATGCACTTGCAGTGCCACCTTGCCAGCGCGTTCTCATACGGTTCCTGCGGATCGGCGCCGCAGTCACGCATTCGCGTCGCGGCGATCTTCGAATCAAGTTTCTTGGTCACGGATCATCCCCCTGGCGAGTATCGTCCGGTGACTGTATCGACAGGCTCTGACTACGCTGTGCAGTACCCACACTGAGGTGGCCGAGGAACTTCGCAACAGCCGCGGCCGAAGGCCAGCATCTGGCGAACCAACACCTCTATCTACGTGCATTCGGCGCACACTTAGGCACACGAAGACGCCTGCTACCGGAGAAGGCTGGCGCCGTACATGCCTACTTCATCGATCTCATCCTCAGAGTCGAGGAGACGCCCCTAGGGCGTGGCCTTGGTCCCAGTGCTCGGCGGGGCGCGTCTAGAACTCAGAGTGCAGGTCTTCACCAACAAGGCGCCGATTCCGGCCATGGGTGGGTCGCAGGTGTCGGGGACAGCGCTCTGCGGCATCATCCATGAGTATCAACATGCCGCCTGACGTACCTGGACGACTTTAGCGGTAGATGCACAGCCTTCGGAGGGGCTCATCCGCTGGCACGAACGAATCCCGTGAAACCGCTTGCCAGCACTTCTGCGAATCTATTGGATTTCACAATCATGCGGCTCAGGAGGCTCCGGTCGAAGAAGCCTCTCGAAGTCCTGGAGCAGGTTGCCATCCCAGCTGATCTTCACCGACGCAGGTGCCTGCTGCGAATCACGACCGGAATCGCTCGTCTTCGCCCGCTGGAGTGCTTCGCGAAGGCGTTGCTGGAGGGCTGGCGGGCTGAGGATGTCGGCGATGGACGCCACCTCGAGAAGGCGGTCCACGTCCGGCTCGTTAGAGGTCTCCGCGAGGTACTCCAGCTCGCCGACAACGAAGTCTTCGAACGCCTCCTGGACTCTAGCGGAGCCGGCGAGCTCGCAGTCACTCCTGTGAGCCCTGATGTGCTCAGCCAGCCTGTCCCACGTGTCGAGGTAGTCGTCGAAGAAGTCGACATTTGTCTTCGCATCGACGCAGGCGTGGAGCCGTTTCCCGACGTCCGTTCCCCTGAGCTCCGCAAGTACTGAATTGTAGGGATATGGATCCACCGTGTCCTCGTCATCGTCCGTTGACAGCTCGACGATATGTGCCTCCACAACCTGCGTCAGCCACTCGCGATCCGGGCGCCATGCGGGAAGCATGCAATTCCAGAAAAGGATGGCGCGGTAGTAGCGTTGCGACTGCGCGGTCACGCGTTGGGCAGCGGCTACGAACGCCTCGCGAACCTGTGGGCTGAGCCTGGATGACCATTGCCTGCGCCCGTCTATCAGCCCCTGTTCATCGCCGAACCACAGCAATTCCAGCGCGTTGAGATCAGTGGCCGTGCGGAGCACGTTCCTGCAAACGGAGACATCTGCGGCGATCCTTCTGAGAACGAACGCTCGGATCGAAGGGTTCATGAACCGCACCTCGCGAACGGTCTTTTGTTGCCCCGAAGACCAGTGGGTCGCCATCTCGACGTTGGTGAATGTCCCTTCAAGTACGTCCAGTGCCCGGTGAAGTTCGCTTTCAGTGAAGCGCAATCCCGTTTCGCGGCATAGGGCATCGAGAATCGCGCAGGCCTCCTCCACGGTGCTGAAGTTACCGTGCAGAGTACTGAGAACATAGAGCAGAAGCCGGTCGAACTCGCGGAGTCCGTTGAACGTGGTCTCCCAGATCGTCTCCGGATTGTCGAGTGCTGCCACGACTCGGGAGACGTAGTGTCGGCCGTCGCCGACGAATTCGGACTGGACACACCAGTCTACGACCCGTGGGTTGAACCCGTGGTGGCCCGCGATCCGCATCCAGCCGTCGTTGGCCAGGTCACCCAGGGCCGGGCCGGGTAGGCTCGCATGCCAGAGGTGGTTGTACAGAACGCGTGCCGCATCAGGAAGCGGAAACTGCGCGAGTCGCACGACGAAGGGCTTGGCGGCGATCCTCCCCACTGGATCGTGCATCCTCCGGGCGTCGCGCAGAATGTACTCGCGACTGGTCATGACGAGCAGAGCGGTCGAGCTGTGCACGACCTCCTCGATGAACTCCTCGATTCGCCTCTGTTCGTTCTTCCGCCCCAGGTGCTCTGCGTAGGAGAGCTCGCCGAGGAAGTCGTCGTAGAAGAAGACCTGCTTCTCGTCCTCGCGCAGCATGGCGAAGGCGTCGTGAATGTCCTCTGACACTTCCACCGGCTGATATCCATCGCCGATGGCCTGCGCGACCAGCATCATGCCAAGTGAGGTCTTGCCGATGCCGGGCGGGCCCACGATGACACAGACCCGATGCTTCTTCAAAAGATCCGTGGCTTCATGATGCGCTTGGGTCACCGCGTAGGCTGGACGCGCCCGTTCGATTCGCTTCTGGAAGGCGCGGGTGCGATTGACGATGCCTGCGTGCACCAGCGTAGTCAGTTGCTCACCGGTGGAGAACAGCAGTTTGATGTGGCGACGCTCGACCGCTGGGAACCGGGTCAGCATGCCGTCCAGATCGCGAGCCCCCAGAACATTCCCGGGTGATCGCATCCACGGCTGGAAGAGTTCGTGGATCTCTTTCTTCTGACGCCCGGTGAGATCGACCGATGTGACCACCCAGTAGTCGTCAGGCTTGTTCTTGCTAACCTTTTCAGCCTCGCGACGCAGTTCACGGAGCAACTTGCTATAGCCAGAGCGAGCATAGTGCTTGCACTGTCCGATCACGGTCTCCTCGCCTAGCCGCCATTGAAGGTCGACGCCGCCGTCCCGTCCAGGCGGAAACCGCTCCACATGTGTGTCGAGCTCGGCCTGAAGCAAGTCAGCCACCAGTTCTTCGAACTCGCGGTCGGAGACGACTGTGAAGTCACGCACGAACACATCATGTCTGCTCCGAGCCCACGCTGGTGCCCGTACCGGCGACCCGGGGCGGTCTTGCCCAGAGGCCGAGGACGCGGCTTGGGTTGAGTGACTTGCCCGTTCAGGTCGCGAGGCCATGTTGATGCTGGTGGCAGCAGCTATATCGGGGCCAGTCGTTCCCGATCGCCAACACGGACGGGAGCCTGTCCGGACCCGCACCTATCGGCACCTGAACGCCACAGCATTGGAGCCGACCGCTCAGCACATCGCGCGCCCTACGTGCAGCTACCACTGTTCAAGCAGGCCGCGTTCCCGTAGGGCGGCGACGATGAACTCCGTTGTCGCGGCGGGGTCTGTCGCCGGTACACGGACGGTCTGCGCCGGGTGCTCGGCCGCGAGCAAGTCGTAGGCCTCGCGCACCTCCTGGCGGTTGTGGTCGTCGCGCTTGTGAGGCGTGGTGAACAGGAACACAGTGTCGGCGTTCTGGCCGGCCCAGACGGTGCCGATAAGGCCGTGGAAGAGTTCGTAGTCAACGCCGTGTTCGGCGAGGTGGCTGGCGTGCCAGCCGTAGGCCACGGTCGACCACCACCACCGGTCCAAGACGACGGCCCGCTCACGGCGGACCTGTTGTAGCGGGCCTAGGTTCTCGGCGTGGCAGGCGAGGTGGAGCAGTTGCCGAGCCAACGGCGAGGCGATGGTCGTGTCCTCGGTCAGCCTGTACACGGCCTGGGTCAGCTCGGTAAGTCCAGAGGGCATGTGCGTGAACTTCGGCGCTGGGTCGGCCCAGCGTAGTTGTTGCAACCGGGTAGCCTGCGAGGATTTGCCGGTGCGGTCCAAACCCTCAAGCACCACCAGCGCCCCGGGGCGCAGGCGCACGGCTTCCCTGACCACGGTGACCCCCTCTTCCTGCGCAGGGTCTATCCCCGTCGGCAGCGGGTCCGAACCAGGGCCGGCAAGTTTCTAATCTCGGGGCTTGCGTCGCGGGCCCCGGCGCCGCAACTCGGGCAGCCCTACCGGGTCTATCTGAGTCCGGAACTCCTCCTCGTGCAGTTGCCGGTACTCCTTGACCAGCTGCGTGACCTTCTCTGGATCGGTGGGACACAGCGCGACAAGAGCGCCGAGGACCTGCGCGGCGCTGGTGTCCCCGCCCTCAGCGATAACCTGCCGCACCAGGATCTCCAGGCGTTCGTCGACCGATTCGGGCCAATGGACGAGCCGCTTGCGCGCGTGGGACCGCCACAGCAGCGCCATTCTTACCAATCCCATCGACCCGAAATGTATCTATCGAATATATACTAGATGTATACTTCAACCATGGCCACTGCGACGAGACCTACGGCAGACCGTTCTGGCGGGCAGAGCCGCAGTCGGGGCGTTACGGCTACACGGCGGCGCGGGATCCGCGTCGCCGGCCGGACGTTGACGCCCAGCGCAGTGTTCGACACGTATTGGCGGTTCGCTGCGGCACGGCAGGCGATTTACGAGGCCCGACTGGCTGGGCAGCCCGGGCCGTGGACCGAGGACCCGATCCTGCTGAACTACCGGTTCACCAACTGCTACCGGGCCGCCGACCGGGTCAGCCAGTACCTCATCCGGAACGTGGTCTACGCTGGCAGCCAAGCCTGGCCCGAAGTGTTCTTCCGAACAGTGCTGTTCAAATCGTTCAACCGCATCTCTACATGGGAGCTGCTGGCCGAGCACCTAGGGACGCCGAGCTGGACAGGATACGACTTCCACAGCTACGACAAAGTACTCACCGGCGCGTTCGACGCCGGGGAGCGGCTGTACTCCCCGGCCTACGTAGTGCCCCCGCCGGCCATGGGCGAGGAGCGCAAGCACAGCAACCATCTGCGGCTAATCGAGCGAATGATGGCCAGCCGGGCGCCAGAGCGGCTCCGGGCGTGCCAGTCCATGGCCGAAGCATTCACGCTGCTGCGTTCCTTCCCGGCCGTGGGGGACTTCCTCGGGTACCAATTCCTGATCGACCTGAACTACTCCGCCGAGCTGAACTTCGACGAGATGGACTTCGTAGTGCCCGGGCCCGGAGCCCGCGACGGCATCCGCAAGTGCTTCGGCGCGCAAGCCGACGGGATCGAGGCCGACGTGATCCGCTACATGGCCGACACCCAGGAGGAGCACTTCGCCCGACTGGGCCTGGAGTTCCACGGGCTACGGGGCCGGCGCCTGCAGCTGATCGACTGCCAGAACCTGTTCTGTGAGGTCGACAAGTACGCCCGGGTCGCCCACCCAGAGATCGACGGCATCAGCGGCCGCAGCCGGATCAAGCAGTCCTACCGGCGCGACCAGACACCGCTGGACGCCTGGTTCCCGCCAAAGTGGCAGATCAACGACACCGTCGCCGGATCAGCCGCCTGACAGCGTCGGCACTATCCCATCTTGTCGAACAAAATTTCTAGCGCCATGGTGGTCGCATCCGCCATGGTGATGTAAGGAGTTGCGCATGATGGAAACGGTCGCCGGCGCTGACGGTGCCGAAAGGCAGGCTGTCGTGGTGCTGGTGGAGGCGCTGGAGCGGTTGTCGGTGCGGATCAACAGGGACCTGAACGTCGAGGTGGGCGAGGGCGCCGCACCGGAGGACCCGCGGTGGGCGGCGACGCTGGCCCGGTTCGTGGACTTCGCCGACGAGTGCCTGACGGTCCTGGACGATCCGCGGGTGCTGACCACGCTGGGCGCCGCGGTATAGCCCCTGGGTATCAGAACAGCGACTTTGGGTGCGATAGCAGGGCCCTGACCTTGGTGATGTTTACCTCTATCTGAGCGTATCCCGCAGTGACGGTCAGACGGCCCCGGGCCAGGCCGGTCTGCCGGCACACGTAGTCCAGCAGCCGGCCCAGCCCCAGATAGTTGCCGTAGCCACGCTCAACCAGGTACTGGCTACGGTACTGGGCCAGAGCGTGGACCCGACCTTCGCGGTCGAGCTGGAACGAGCAGTGACTCAAGCACGGGAACCCACCGACCGGCAGCTTGTCGTGTTCCGCTGAGTAGATCGTCGCAGCAGCTGCGACAGGCGGCGGCAGACGGTCGCCTTCGACAGCGTCCTCGGTATCGTCGAAGCCGCCGGTGTTGCCAAAGGCCGCCTCGTACAGGGCCGTCTTACCGTTGCCCCGCGCGTGCTCGGCGGCCAGCTTGCGGATGATGGCGCCCAGCTGGTCATATCCCGGGTCGGTGCCGGAGGCGCCGAAGGCGATGAGTCGGCCGAAGTACGTCCCCTGGCTGTTCTGGTGCCAGCGGGAGCGCAGCAGCGGATAGATCTCGTGGTAGCGGTTTACCAGGTCTTCGTGGCTGTCGGACAGGGCGGCCAGACTGGCCGGGAAGATGGTGTTGGCGACGGTGTTGATCGGCGCCATGTCGAACTGGGCCAAGAGCCGATCGGCCTCGGCACGCACCTGGGGGTCCTCGGCGGTGGGGTCGTCGATGGTGACGACCGTGTGCAGGGCCGAGCGCTGCGCGTTGTTGTGCAGCGCGGTGAGGGCCTGCAGCCAGGCGTTGGAGACATCGGTTTCGTGGACGGGTCGCGCGAGCATCGGGGTCCTCCTGGATCTCCCGGGTTGGCTGTTCCTTCTGGGTGCGGCGGCGCCGGGCGCCGCCGCGGTTCACAACGTGGGGTTGAGGTGCCCGCGGCGCTCAGGGCACGGCACCAGCGCAACGTGCCAGTCATCGCTGGCGGTGAGGGTGGACGGCTCCTGCAGCAGGCGGTTCACCTGCAGCCGCAGCGTCGGGGTCAGCGTGCCGTCGGCCGGCAGAGCCTGGATTCCGTCCGGCAGCACCGTATGCTCCACGTCTTCCCCGGCCAGGTCGACCGTCAGTAGGTCGCCGGGGCGCACGTGCAGCCGGTGCCCGGAGGCGGCCAGGCCCAGCTGCCAGTGGCGCGGCGACACCGAGTCGGCGTCCAGGGTGCGGCGCAGCCGGGCAGGGCTGGCCGCAATCCAAGCCTGCGCCTGGCGCTGGGACAGTCGGCGCAGGTTTGCCAGGTGACGCACGGTCCCCCGGAAAGAAGTACCCAGCCACAGCGACAGCTGATACACCTGCTCCGGCGAGGCCACCTTGGCAATCCCCAACCCGGCCATCGCGGTCGCGACGCAGTCCGGATGCATCAGAAACCAGGCGGCGAACGCCTCGGCGGCCATCTCGTGCATCGGCCACGACCGGCGCCCGAGTTCCTCCAGCGAGTCGATGTGGTCGTCGGCCTGCGTACCGTGTCCGAACACGTGGTGCCCAAGCTCGTGGGCGGCCGTGTGGCGCACCGCGGTCTCGTCGAACCGCGTGTTCAGCAGCACCGCCGGGCCGGAGTCCTCCGGACCGAAGTAGATGCCGAACGTCTTACTCTGCCGACCACCCAACTCCATGCCCTGTACGAGCACCCCCGCAGCGTCCAAGGCCCGGATCGGGTCCACGTAGCCCCCGGGCTCCCCGAGGAAGTCCGCGTGTGCCTGCACTGCCGCGATCATCGCGGGCCCGTGTGCCGCGTTCCAATTCACCGCTGCTCCGGCGACTCAGCCTCAGCCTCGAGCTGCCCAGCCTTGCGTTGGCGCAGAAACTCTGCGAACTGGATGACCTGCTCGCGCTCAGTCTCGTCCAACGGGTTGAGTGCGCGTGCGACTGCCTTGATCGCGTGATCCCCGACAGCAGCGTCCTCGTCAGCATCCAGGAAGAACGCAACCGGATAGCTGTACAGCCGGGCCAGTTTCTTCAGCTCCAAGCTGTCCACCTTCCGTTCGCCGCGTTCGATGTCGCTAACCGCCGAGCGCGGGATACCGGTGCGCTCCGAGACGAACTGCTGGGTGTAGTTCAGGTACTCGCGCACCTTCTTCAGCCGCTCGCCCAGCTGCCGGGACTCGCCCTGCTCGGCGGAATCAGCGCTCTGCTGCCGATCTGGTTCCATCATCAGCCTTCCTTCCTCGAGGCCTCGGCGATGGTGCGCGAGAAATCCCGCACCGAGCCCAGCGAGCGCGCGGTGTCCTCGTCCGCAGACAGCCGGATGCCGAAACGCGCCTCGACAGCGGTCAGCACCAAGACCATGACGACCGAGTCGACCGGCATGTCTTGGCCCCGGCCCTGCAGGTCCTCGCGCAGCGCCACCGCCTCCACGCCGTGCCTAGCCGCCAGCAGCTCGATCACGACGTCCTCGGCCTCCTCGACGCTCACACCACCCTCGCCCACCGCTGCCGCCTCTCTCTTTCTTGCCGGATTTCCCGACAGGCCGTCGGTTGTGTGTCCTATAGTAGCGCACGGTGTTGGAAAAGGACACACCGTTGTTCTAGATCCCGACAGGGAGTACCCCATGGACCTGCGTTCCTACCAGCAGGCGGCCCTGAAGACCGCCCAGCCGACACACGACGGCCACGACGCGCTCATCGTCGCGCTGTTGGGGCTGGCCGGAGAAGTCGGCGGCGTCGCCACCGCCTACAAGAAGCTGCTGCGTGACGGGCCGGCCTACCGCGGCGCGAAGGCCAAGATTCGGGAGGAGCTCGGCGACGTGCTGTGGTATATCGCCGCAGTCGCCGACCACTTCGACCTGGACCTGGAGGATATCGCCGCAGCGAACCTCGGCAAGATCGCCGACCGGTGGAAGCCGAGCGCGGCTGGCCAGCCGTTCCTGGACCAGGAATACCCTCCCGGGGAGCAGTTGCCGCGCACCGGCGTGGTGACGATTAGCTTGGAGACCAACGAGGGCGGGCGTATGGAGGCCCACACGTACTTCGACGGACAAGCGATCGGCGACAGCCTCACCGATGCCGCCCACATCCAGGACGGGTACGCGCTGCACGACGTTTTCCACCTGGCCTACGCCGCCGTTCTGGGCTGGTCGCCGGTCACCCGCATGCTTCTGGGCCGGAAGCGCCGGAGCGTACCGACCGTCGACGAGGCCGAGGACGGCGGCCGGGCCATCGCCATCGAGGAGGGCATCTCGGCGCTGGTGTTCTCCTACGCCGTCGAGCACGACTACCTGGAAGGCGTCGAGCACGTCGACCACGAGCTCCTGCAAGCAATCAAGGTCATGGTCGCGCTACTGGAGGTCAGCGCCCACCGAGCCGCCGACTGGGAGAAGGCAATTCTCGAAGGCTTCGCCGCCTGGCGCGCTGTGCGCGCCGCTGGTGGCGGGGTCCTCGATCTTGATATGAACAATCGCTCCCTGCGGGTACGTGCCTGAGCCCATTCGCCGCGAGGCCCGGCGTCAAGGGGGCTGGCTCGGCCGGGGTCGGCTCCCATATTCTCTGAGACTGGAGACCGGCAGCATGTGGACCAGACACTGGCGTCGCCAGGCCAAAAACGATAACGCGTCCAGACCATCTGGGGTCCCTACGTGCTCGGACTCGCGACTGCCCCTCTGACCAGCGGAGTCGGAGCATCGAAGCGGCTCCTCGCCGCGACCGACGAAACCGACCGGCGCAGCACCGCGGTATAGGCGGCCGTCGCCATCAGCGCCGCGAGCAGCGGTTCTGGCTCATGCTGGGGTGGCTGGGGCGAAGCGATCGGGGTTGCTCAGTCGACGTGACCCATCCTGCGCTGTGCGTGGCTTTGAGGATGGCGTGGGTGTGAATCCGGTCCCAGCCCCACTGTCTGCCGACCTCGCTCCAACAAGGCCCGGTCCCGTGTTCCTCAAGGTAGCAGCTGATCCATTCCGCGATCTGTGGACCGAGGAGGTCGTAGTCGAGATGGGCAGCCAGGGCGGCGGCTTTGGCATGTGCTTGTTGGCGTCGCCGGTGGCTCTCCATGAAGAACAGGCGGTTCCGCACGGCCTTGCGGGTGGGAGTACGGCCTTTGAACACCTCGATCTTCCATGCCCTGTCCTGCGGCCGATCGCCGGTGAACTCTGGTGGCACCATCCGAGCCAGGGCGAGCACGGAGGCGCGGTCGGCGGGCCGGCCGCACTTCTTGGTGTAGTAGCGAGCGACACCGAGTTGGTGATCGGTGACCGGCCCGGTCTTGGACATGTCAGTTCCTTTCCTTTGCAAGTGCCCCGCGGAGGTTGTCTCGCGGGGCCCGACTGCCCTGCGGTCCCGTAGATCAGAGCCCGGCGACGGCGTGGGGCAGCATCTAACCGCGGACCAGACCCACGTGGTGCGCCGGGAACACTCGCCGCTCCGAATCAGCGGTGACCCAGTACAGGCTGCGCCGTATCGTGACCGTCCCGCCGAGAGCTAGGCCGTCTTGGAGCCAGTCACGCAGCTGGTCCGTGCCAGTGTCGATTCCGCCGACGAAGGAGAAGACACCAGTGCGTTTGGCTTCTGGGCTCCACACGCCGGCCCGGTACAGGTCCCAGGTGCCAGAACCGGATCCGCCGAGCAGCATGTCGTCCGGGAAGTAGGCGAGTACGAACTCCTCGGTCGCCGCGGCAGCGGATTCGGGATCCAGGTGGTGACCCACGGCTGGTGATCATAGTCGTGAAGTGCCCAGAGTCCCGGTTACCGAGCGCGATCGATTAGCGACGCGTCGGTGTCGACGAGCCCGCCTCGGCCGTTTGCCCTGGGGCGGGCGGATGCCATGCCGAACGGACCAGACGCCTTGACCGGTCGCACTGTACTGTCAGCCGCCCGGAGATCAGTCCTCCGGTGCGACGCCCTGAGCAGGGCCCGGCCACAGCCGACGGTACCAGGGGCGGGTCGCCCCCGTTCACCTGGGCGGGTCCGCGGGGTTCGACGGTGTCGTCCATCAACGACCTCCAGTGCGTAGCGGCAGAATCGAGATGCCAATGGAATAGCATCTACAGAAAGGTGTGCCCCTGCGCCACTTCGGAGAGCCGGATGGGTGAGACTGTGCAACGTGCCCCGTGGAGTCAGTCGATCGCGCAACCCTCGCGCGTTCCTGCTTTCCGGCACCTGGCCCCACGGACAGTTGGCTGATCACTACGGCGCCCATGTCGCGCAGGCTCTTGCCGCGCGGCTGGCTGCCGCGATCGAGGCTAAGGGCTGGACCATCGCCGAGTTGTCCCGGCGTTCCGGTGTGGCCCGGCCGACGATCGATAACGTCCTGGCCGGCGAGGTCTGGTGCGACCTGTTGACGATCGCGAACCTGGAGCACGCCTTGGACGTTGACTTGTGGCCGGGCCGCAACCCCTAAGGTTACGACCGAGCGGTCAGCGATGTGTCGGGAACGAGGACGACCGAGCGAAGACCGGCTCTGGCAGATGGCTTTTCCGGCCGTCTACGTGACGCCAGCCTTGTGAACTGGGCCGTCCCAAGGCCCCCGCCAACTGGGTGCGTTCCAGCGCCATCCCGCAGCGCCGACACACCATCGCGGCGTCATGCTGCTCGGGCAGGGTCGGCTCGGTGGGAGATGCAGGTGACTCGCGCCAAATCGTGGCAGGCGCCGGGATCGGCAGTCTGACATGTCGCACGGTGTCGCCCGCGCGGTTGTTGTCCTCGTCGCGGGCGTGCTCCCAGAGCTGCAGGGTCAGATCCACCATGCCGGCCGCAGCCGCTTGCTGTCGGGGGTCGCCTGCGGGCAGTTCTCCGGCCTCCAGCAGGTCCTGGACCCGACGGGCGTGTCGGTGCAGTCGTTCTCGAGCCGTACATTGCGCTTTGCGTTGGGCCTCATTCAGGGACTGCAGCGCCAGCCGGTCATGCTCCCAGAACAGCTCGCCCAGCTCATAGGCCTGACAACGCACGTTGGGATTGGTCACGGCTCCGGACCGTACCTCATCCGAGGGTGCCGGCAAAGACGACCAGGCCGCTTCTAGCAGGCAGAATCACCCATTGGATGGCTGACGAAGCCCGACGTGTTGTAAGGCCTCCTGATTTTGCGGTTCGTTGCTCTCCTTGATGGCATGCCACCAAGGAAAGCAACGTGCTCGGCTCGAATCTGATGGGGCTTCATCGTCGTGAGGGTAGTGGCTGGCCGTGCCGGCCGCGGGTCCGGACGACGGGTTTCCCAGGTCATCCACGGGACGACGCCGGAGGCGGCCGGCTGCTCGTACAAATTCCTCACGCAGCTGTTGACCGCAGAATAGAAATGGAAGACCGCCGAGCTGCGAGAGGAGGCCGGGGACCGAAACGGCGCACAGGCCCTGGCACTGCAGGCCGCCGCCGCCGGGGACACCGGCGCGCTGGTTCGGCTCGCCGAGCTACGGGAGAAGGCCGGGGACCGAGACGGCGCACAGGCCCTGGCACTGTGCACCGTCCACGCCGGGGACACCCACGCGCTGTTCTCGCTCGCCGGGGTGCGGGTGCAGGCCGGGGACCTGGACGGTGCCGAGGCCGTGTACCGGCAGGCCACCGACGCCGGGAGCAAGGGCATCGTCATCGAAAGCTACAACGCGCTAGTCCACCTGGCCAAGCTGCGGGAGCGGGCCGGTGATGGAGCGGGTGCTGAGCTGCTGCGCCGTTACGGCCTCAACCCCGACGGCACGCCGGCCGAGCCCTGGTCAATACCGTAAATGATCACCCTGATGACCGGTCCGGCTGCGCTGGTCGTCGGAAGGCGCGGGGCCGTAGCATCCATAGCAGCGCGCCGGTCGAAGCGCGCAATGGACACGAAGTCGTGGCGTGGCGGAGATGGCGAAGATCAAGCGCAGGCAGCACATTGTCAGCAAGTTCTACCTGTCCGGCTTCGCCAACGGCACGAAGCGCGTCATGCAGATCCGGCTGGCCGGCGGCAACCCCCAGCCGATCAGCATCACTGATGCAACGGTGATCAGCCACTTCTACACGGTCACACTCCCGGACGGGACGCGGTCGGACGCCTTCGAGGACGCCATGTCCGAACTAGAAAGGGCCGCGGCCACTTCCCTCCGTCGTATCCTGTCCGGCACCTGGCCCCTGCCGACGGCCGACCGGGAGGCCGTCGCGTCCTGGATCGCGCTGCAGTACCTGCGCACCGCGGCGGTCCGGCGCACCTTCCAGGAGCTTTCGGACTTCCTGACGGACCTCGCTTTGCGAACCGAGGTCGCCGGAGGCGGCAAAGACCGGCTGCGGACTGTCCTGCAGGAGATTGACGGCGTGTCGCCGACCGAGGAGGACGTCGAGTTCTGGTGGGACGACCTCACCGCTGGCAAGCCGCAACCCGGGCCGACGATCGACCCGGCCGACCACCTCCAGCAGATAATCCGCCAGCACCGTGACAGCACACTGATGATGCGGGCGCGGCCCTGGACCCTGATCCGGTTCCGGCGCAAGGCTCTGATCACCGGCGACTGTCCGGTCGTGCTCCTCGATGACGGCGCAGTCGTCGGCGCGGGCTATGCCCTTGCCCCGACCGTGCTGGTGCCGCTGGACCGCCGCACCGCACTGCTGTTGTCCGAGGTCGCCGCCGGCGTGCCCGAGGGCGAAGCCGACGTACAGATCGCCCCGACCGCGGCGATGGCCCGGGTGTTCAACCAGGCCATCGCGAGCAACGCCTACGCTGCGGTGTTCCACCACCCCGACGACGACCCGCTGACAGGCCTGAGCCTGCCGCCGCCGATGCGCAGCCGCGCCGGACTACCGGACCTGCCGCTCGACGACGAAGACGACGCCGAGGCCGATCCGGTCATATAGCGACGGCTACGGACCCGGCGTTCCGGCCGCCCGCCGGTAGACCCACCTGTCCGGCTCGTCACCGCGGCGGTTCCGCTCATAGAGAACGTCGTGCTCCCGGTTGTCGCCAGCAAGCTGCGCGGTCACGGTCGACCAGGTAAGCGGGACGAAGCGCCGCCCGATCCCGTTGCCAACGGGGGAATCCGTCTGGCCAAGTATGGAACGAGTCAGGATTCGTCGTGGCTTCCGAAATCCTCATGGGATCTCAGGTGAAGGAATCTGGCGAGACACGTACGGGAATCGAGTATCAGAATTGGATGCGGTGGGATCTGAGCCGCCTCGTATCTCTGGAACTGCTGTGACAGACTACGGCTATCTCTGAGAATCTATGAGACGTGACACCGGATAGTCGTGTATCGTAGAAAACAACGAAACCCCGCCCTGAGTCGCGAAACGCTGAGCGGGGCCTCGCCGCAAGTGCCGGTAGCTGGTCGCCTATCAGGGCAGACCAGCTACCGGCCGAGCAGGACCAACACCAGCTCGATCAGCAGCCGCAGCAGCTGGATCAAGCCCTTCGGATCGTTTCGATCTCCGGGGGCAGGTGCCATCTCCTTCACCCCCCTTCATGGCGTTGCATTCGAAGGCGGATGTGCCGCGCCCCAGCATATATGAAAAACAGCGCACGCACATACTTCACGCTGTAAAGACACTAAGGGACCTGGCCTCCAGGCGGGCATTAACCGCGCTCACCTGGGACATATCCGAAGGCGCGGTGTCGCAGCCTTATCCCGGCGATGGCGGACGTAGAGATCACCACCGCTCTGTTCAAGTACCTGCTCGACCTGGCCACCAGGCCATGCGGGACACGGCGAACGTTGTCAGGGCCGGCGACACCGCGGCGAAGGCGACTCTGACTGTCGAGGACACGATCTTCGAGTCCGGAGCCCGCTGGAAAACAGGCAGCCGGAGCGGACGAGTTCGCCGTAGTGTGGCAGCACCATGACTACCGTCTCGGGCACCAACGACGTCAGCTACCTGTACCCGCTGTTCGCGGCCGTGGACCCCTACCGGTCAGCGGACCACATGCTGATGCTGCCGCCGGTGCAGCCGGGCAGCAGCTTGGCCGCCGATGACGCACCGCTGGGGTCCTGGAACGTCACGCGCCTGGTCACCGGCTCGATCTCCATCGGCCTCACGCACGTCGACACCGTACGTCGGCTCGTGGCGGAGCTGAATGTCCTGGACACCGCCAGTCCGTGGACCCTGATGCGGGGAGCGCTGGAGGACTTCGCCACCGCTGTGTACCTGCTGCACGGCACCAGGCCGGAGCGTCAGCTTCGTGCCCTGACCCTGTGGAACGACGATCTTCGCAACCGGGCCCTGTACGAGGACGACATGGGGCACGTCGCCACAGGCAAGGCGAAGACCGGGCGCCAGCGGCAGGCCGAGATCCAAGCTCTGGCCGCGTCGCTTGGTTTCGCCCAGCTCAACAGGCCCCAGGTGATCATCGACACCATCAAGCAGGCGGCGGGGATCGCCGGCATGAACCCGGCGCGGGTCGCCGCCTCCTGGCGGCTGGGATCCGGATTCGCCCACGGCAAGGCGTGGTCGACCATGGCCGGCTCGGTCCCGAGGAGTATCGTCCCGGACCCCCGGGGCGGGCATGTCGTCGAGTTTGAGGTCAGCGACGCGCCGCTACAGGCGCTGGCCTCCGCGTGCCTGGGACTGCTGAAGTGCGCCGAGGCCCAGTACGGCAACCGCCGCGTCAAGTAGTTTGGGCGCCGTGGGTACCGACCGCGGCCGGTCGTCCAGCTGCTGGCCCACGACGTCGTGACCTCGAGGGTTGAATCACAGAACCCTTCCTGCGTCTCTATCGGTGACACAGTCACCACCATCCGGTGCGGGCCTTCCGCAGCGGAGAAGAGAGGTAAGCGCAGATGATCGACGGTAGCGAGGCAGAGCTGGTGATCGGCGTCGGTTCCGCGGTGCGCGGCGTCGCCGGCCTTGGGTCGGCCGCGCTCACGTCGCGCGGGAAGCTTCGACAGGAGCGAGCGCGCACGGAGCGGACCGTCGCGGTGATCCGGGCGTTGCCGCCGGGCGGGGAGTGGACGGAGACCAGCCCGGACGGCTGGACCTGGTCGGTACGGATGCCGCAGGCCTCTGAGTGACATCCGAGTTGACGACGGAGGAGTGGATCCGGCTCTACGAGCCGGGTCTGCTCATGTTCGCCCGTCTGCAGGTCGGCTATCACCAGGCCGAAGACGTCAGGCAGGAGGTGCTGATCCGGGCGGTCCCCCGCATCCGGTCGATCACGGATCCGCCCAGCTGGCTGCGGGCGACCGCGATGAACGTCATCAACGACGAGCTCCGTAAGAAGTTCGCGCTGAAGCGGGGCGGGCGGCAGACCCACACCGATCTGGCCGGCGACACCATCGCGGAGTTGGCCGACGACATGGCCTGGTGCGCCGAGGCAGGGCTTTCCTTGGAACAGACGGCCGAGTATCTGGACGTGATCGCGCTGCTGCGTACCCTGCCGCCTCAGCTCCGACACGTCGGATACCTGTTGGTATTCGAGCAGGCAACCCAGGCCGAGGTCGCTAGAGAGCTGGGATGCTCCCAAACCAACGTTGCCAAACTGATCAAGAAGGCGAATGTGGCGCTGACGGCCGCACGACCTGAGGCGCGCACCGAAACGGCAAAACGTCCGCAGCAGGGGGCTACCGAAGGGAGGACCGCGTGAAGTCGTTCCGATCCGCACGCCCCGCCGAAGCCGATGCGGAAGCGCAGGTCGCAGCCCTGGCCCAGCGGATGGCACCCGTCCACCAGGCACTCATCGAAGCCCAGGCCCGGCGCGCCGAGCTCGACCCGACCAACGAGAAGCGGATTGCCAACCTCGTGCAGGCGGCGAAGAAGCGCCAGGCAGGGACCTTCATCCACCACAGCCACGCTGCCGACCCGGACCCGTCCCCGACGACCAACACCACGTTCTTCCTCCGGATAAGCTCCATTGCGGTGGTGATGACCGCCTTCATCATCGTGGCGGCGATTCATGGGACGGACATCGTCGAGGTCGTCACCGGCGTGCAGCTAGCGCTGTACAGCATTGTCGATGTCACCAGGCATGTCCTCGAGCGTTCGACTCAGCACCGGACCGACAGGAAAGACGTGTCGTCGTGAGGCGCGCCGTCGGCCGGCACCCGTCGACCGGGTGTCGGCCGACGCGAGGCGGGGGGATCCCGGGACATGGCGAGCGGGTAGGCAGACTTGGCGAATCTGGTCCCTGATCAGAGAGCTGTGGTTAGGCTGGGCCTCGTGACCACTTCCGCGCCCAGGGACGCCGAGGACCCGACGCCCGGCGGCGCCGGCCCGGATCGGTGCGCGGTTGATCCGCTGGCCTGGGATACCCCGCCAGCTGACGAAGCCGAGCTGCTCGCGCGCATGGACCACGAACTGGCGCTGATGGGCTACGTCGATCTGACACGTCGCGCGCCAGTGCTGGCGGTCGATCTGGACCCCCAGGGGAATGCCGGGGCGTGGTTGCAGTGAGCGGGCCCGGCCGTGGCCTACAGTAGGTCAGCCGTGGGTTCTGCTCACCGAACCCCTTGGCCTCCTCGACGTACGCGGTGAAGGAGCGGGAGCCGTCCCGCCACCGGCCGTGCCGGGACACCTCGATCCAGGGCTTCCCGGCCCGGATCATCGAGGTGGCGCCGCCGCGGCGCACCGAGTGCCCGCTGTACCGGCGCCGACGCTGACGACTCCGCTCGCGGCCACGGACAACTCGTTACGAAATCAAGGCGAGTGGGCGGGTCACGGTGTCTCATGAGACACGCGAACAGTGGAGAACAGGTGTTCCACGACCTCGTCGGCCCACGCCGTGAGAGTGTTTTCGATGAGGTATTTGTCCGGCACCCGTCCCGGGAGCGGCTGACCTTGAGGTCGGCCGCTCCCGGCAGCCGCCCGCCGGAACGAAGGGAGCCCGATCTCAGTTCGCCGCAGGCGGCGCCGCTCGGACCGGCTGAGGCTCGACACGCTCGGCCGACTTCCACAGGCTCTCGTAGCGGGTGCGGTAGGCATTCATGATCGCCGCATCCGGAGTGATGATCGCCGTCTGGTTTTTCCCGATGCCCGTGACGGATGCACCGAGCAGGCGCACTGTCCCATCCTCGGCGATCAAGCACCGGTCATGGAGGTCAGGGCTGTCGGTGGCGCGGACCTCGATGGTATTCCCCCTCGGGAGCGTGTCCAGGGCGACGGCGATGAGCGACCGCTCCCTGTTCTCCTTCTTGGAGATCAGGATGCGAGACAGTGAGGTAGCTTCGGTGAGCCAACCGAGCATGTCGGCCTTGATATATGGGTCGACCAGCATGCCCGCCCCTGCTTCGGCAAAGCGGCGCGTGAGAGTTGTGAACACCAACGGGTCTTGCGGATTGAGCTCGATGTCGGTGACGACCGGTTCGGCCACCTGCTTCAGTTGTCCTTCGTCGGCGCCAGCTGACAAGACGGCTCGACCCTTCGTGGTCAGTTCGACGCCGCGATCGTCACCTCGGATCCAGCCCATGGCGAACATGTATCCCGCGACCGGTTCGGCCTCCCGGACCTCGCCCAACACCTCAAAGGCTGCCCCATACTTCCACAGCTGACGGATGCTCGCTCGCGGGGGCTCCGTGATCGCGAAGCGATCGAGTTCGTGGGGGGTAACAGCAACGCCGCGTGCGTTCAGCACGTCGACATACCAAAGAGCGCGTGTGACATGAGGGGAGAGCGGGTCCACGGCTCCAAGCTTCGCATCTGACGGCGGCATTGACATGCTGTTTTCCGACCCGCCGCAAAGACCCGCTCGGCGGGCTGCCACAGGTGCCTGTGGCGGCCCGCCGAGGGGCTGGCTGATCAGCCTTGCGCCTCAGATCTGGTGGACGGCAGCAGCCTGAGCACTCCGGCTTCCGGCATCCTTTCCCGAAGCTGATCGTTCTCAACGGTCAGAACATTGACGACCCGGGCGAGGCCTTCGACGTCACCTTCCAGTTCAGCAATCCGGCCGTTGGCCTCCTCCAGGCGGCGCTTGGTTTGGGCCAGCTCTTCGCGCAGCTTGCGTTCAGAGTCCGGGACATGACCACGGGCTCGCACCTTGGCGTAGAACTCGTCCTTCAGATCGACGTGGCGGTGCGTCAGGACATGCCTTTTGACCTGTGCCTCTTCGGCCAGTGACACGATCGTCAGCGCCCCGTCGGAGTGCAGCGGGATCCCGGCCAACAGCCGGTCCATCGCCGCGCGGATGCCAGCGCGCTCGGTTTCCTCGTTCACTGTTCCTCCCGGTCGGCCAGCGTGATCCGGTCGGCCCGGTGCCGGGTGACCAGTTCGTCGAACGTCTCGGCCTTGGCGCGCAACCGATCGGCGATCGGCTCCGGCAGCAGGCCGGAGTCGGCCTGCTGCCGGAGCGAGGCGCTTTCGGCGGCCAGCTGCTCGGCGTGCCTGTCCGTGCGGGCGATGTTCGCGCACGAGCTCTGGCAGCGGTCCAGGCTGGGGACGTCGGACTTGGCCCGGCCAATCTCGCAGAGCGCTTTGGACCGGTCCCAGTTGCAGGTCAGGTATGCCTTCTTGTTCTCGAACACATTCAGCGTGGGGTCTGCCAACAAAGCCTTGGCCTGTCGAGTCGTGGCGACGATGCCACCGAACCGTTCGTGCTGGCCCTTGGCTGATGCGATCAGCCGGCGGGCGGCGGGCCCTGAAACGCCCTGGCCTTCCTCCAGCGCCTCGTGGACGTCGGACAAGTGCTCGGCAACTGTGCGGGCCGTCTCCAAGTCCAGCAGGTGGTGGATGCCGTCCCGGGACCGGGAGGCGTAGCCGGCGCTGACGATCGTGCGCATGTGCCCATACTGGACCGCCAGGGCGACCAGTCCGCCAGGACGGCGGGCGATGTGCCAGGCCAGGGTTCTGCGGAATCGAAGCGGTGCCAGTCGCTCGCCCTCCTCCCGCTCGATGGTCTCGCCGACACGGCCGTTCGCCGCGACGTAGTTGTTCACCCACTTCACGAAGTACTCGATCCGGTTGGCCATCGTGGAGGTGGACAGTGACCGGCCCGACCGCTGCTCCGGCGAGCGGACGTCGTGGACCAAGGCGTCGAATAACAGCCCCTCCCCTGCGATACTCTCCAGCAACCGGATCGCAGTCACCACCTGGGGGATCGCCACCCATCCCGCCTCGCGCACCACCCCGTCTGACAGGTGGTTGCCGTCCTCGTCGCGGGCCCCCTTGAACTCCCGCCCCCGGATCAGGAACCGCTTGGGAGCCTCCGGCGGCCCTTGCGGATCCGGGCAGCACCCGACCTCCAGCCCCAGCACCTCACCGACTCGCATCCCCGTCAGGTAGCTGATGATGACGAAGCAGGAGGTGACCAGGTGCCGCATCAAGGTCACCACTTCCGTGAAGGTGATGTCCTGATGCCAGGGTCGGCCGTCGAGCATGCCCTTGACTGGCGTGCCAAGCAGACACGGCCCCGGGTTGGCCGCGGCATAGCTCCTGAAACGCGGAGCCCTCAACACCGAGATCACCGTTGCGCGCGGTGTGCCGGTCAGACCGGCGATGAACGTCGTGGCGCCGCCGACGTCCCACTTCAGGCCGGTCACGTCGGCCGACGCCATCCTGGGCAGCGGACGCCCTTCGGCAATGAGTTGATCGAGGTAGCGTCTCAGCGGCTCCTTCGTCACCTCGCCAGCTGGCCTCGCCTCGGCTGTCCGCACCCGCTCTAGCAACCGCTCACGCTCATTCCAGGCAGCCAGGATGTCGTCGGCGAACAGCTCGACGAACCGCATCGCCCAGATCAACAGTCCGCCCATCGTCTCCGGCGTAATCGGCGCAGTGGAGTTCTCCCCCAGCGCCGACGCCGCCGGAAGGTAGTCGTCCAGCCCCTCCTCGACCCAGGGCGGCTCGATGAGGCGGTGCTCCTTGGGCAGGAACTTGCTGCTATAGGCGTGCAGCCGGGACAACCCGACGAGAAGCGAAGTGCAGGTGGATCGCGCCAAGCCCTGCTCCTTCACCAGGTAGCGGTCGTAATCGAGCAGATCATCCACTGTGACCGCACCGATCTTGCCGATGCCGCGCCGGTCCATCCAAAGGGCGAACTTCAGCCACTCGTTCACCGTCTTGAACCGGCGCGACGCGCTGAGCCGGGTCCGCATCGCAGAACCATGCCGGACCTGGTAAACCTCGTCCAGCGGGAACCTGGCCAGGGCCCAAGCCGCGTGGCGGAACTGCTCGCGCAGCCCATCCGGAAACCGGTTCCAGTGCATCGCGTCCCCGGTCGACGATGGGTTCTTGGAGATCACGTGGAACGGCCAGACCGGATCGCCGTAGCGCGGCGCCAGCGCCTTAGCCTGCTCCCGAACCTCGGCGGGGTCGAACACCGGATAGTCCACCGGCGGCGGTGTGAAGACCAGGCCTTGATCCCATCCGGCCGCTGTCAGCTCGGTCATGCGTCAAACCCCCTGTTCAACAGCGTGTCGATGATCTCGCGGTCCTCTCCTGTGGCCTGCTCCAGGGCGTCGCTCCATTCGGTGTCGGTGAACTCCGGCCGGGCCCGCAACTCCAGCAGCCGCCGGTGGTGGCCTCGCCAGTCGGCTTCCCAGACCGGGCTCGGCAGCACCGAGGACAAGTCCGACAGCGCACTCAGCAGGTAGGCCAGCCGCGGCAGGTGCCTGAGGGTAACCACGGCATTCGGGCAGCCGGTGCAGAGCAGGAACGAGGCCCGGCAAGGCGACCCGGACCCCCCGAACGGGCTGGCCGTGTAGTCGGTGCAGCAGGCCGTCGCGGTGTCCATGTCCGCGGGGACGTCGCTGCGGCTCACCTTCGCCGCGAACGCCGTCTGCGCGACCTGGACAGCCTCCCCGATCCCGGCCTCGATCACCTCGGCGGCCTCAGCGGCGGTGCGCGGGTCGGAAACCACATAGACGCTGTCATGCACGTCCTGGCTCTGCAGGACCGGCTCCCGCTTGCCGATCAGCACGGTCTTGCGTAGACGCCGGGCATTCGCCGGCCTCTCCAGCCCCATCTCCTCCTGCATGTGCTCGATGACGTTCTCCGGCAGCCCGGTGCGGAACATCGCCTCGTCCATCCAAGCCGAGTGCCAAAGGACCAGGTGGTTGCTGGGGCGGCCGAGCGCGGCCAGCGCCGACCTGGCCGGCGCGGTCGCCTCGATCGCCTGAGTGATCAGCCGGCCCGGAGAATCCGCACCGAAGTCGGCCAAGTTCCTGGTCTCATAGCGGTTCGGGATGTGCCGCCGCCGCTTCTGAAGCTCCAGCCGATAGATCAGCTGCCCGTCCGCCCCGGCGTCCGGGGACGGCTCAGGAACCTCCAGTTCCTGGACAGTGGTGGAGTTCCAGCCATAGGTAGCGATCATCAGCATGATCAGCGCCGCGCCTTCCTCGCTGTCCAGGAACAGCCGCTTCCAGGTCGCCTCGGCATTCGTCCCGCCCAAGATCCGGCCAGCCTGGGTCGTCACCCGCATCCGGCCGTCCTTGCCCACGTAGGTAGCGGCCCGCCCAGTGCGGGCGATGTGGTCCAACTCGGCACCGAGCCGCCACTGATCGCTGTCCGCGGCGAACTCCCCGGCCCGCCAGCGGTCCAGGTGCTGTTGGTTTTCCCGGATGCGGAACAGCGCCGTGCGGAACCTGCGCGTGACCACCGTCTTGATCCGGTCGAACTCCTCCGGGCTGTAGGCGGTCTCCTTCGCTTTCTGATAAACCCCGCGCTTGGCCATCAGTTCTCTGGTCTCGGCCGGCAAGCGGGGATGCCCGCGCAGCAACGCCTGGATCTTGACCACCTGCTTGCCGCCGCTGGTGTTCGACGGCCTGCTGAGCCGGAACGCCGCCCAGACCGCGGCGCTTATGTCCTCGACGTCGTTCACCGGCTCGTCCTGGTCAGCCAGGAACCGGCAAAACATGGTCAGGTAGACCCAGACCTCCCGGCTGGAGATCAGCTGACGCCAGGTGCCGTCCGGCCCGACCCGGGACGCGAACAGCTCGGCCAGTGACCGGCGCAGGGGCTCGGGGACTGGCAACTCCCCGAAGTCGTAGTCCCGCGCGGTCCGACCGCTCTCCTCGACGTGCCGCACCACCAGCGAGTCCGGCGGAAGTGGCGGAACCCTGCGGTGATCGAACGACGGCATCGTCGCCCACGAGCCCGACTTCACGCGACCACCGCCTCAGTGTCCAGCACCCGATGGCTGGCCGCTGCGATAGCCGCCAACAGATCCGTGGTGTCCTTGCTCGGTTCCTCCAGCAACAGCGACCTGACCTGCAAGTCCGCAACCGGCGCCAGATAGATGTCGCGGGTCGTTTCCTCGCTGCGGTGCCCCAGCAGGTCTTTGACCATCCGCCAGACATCGCCGTAGAGCAGCCGGAAGTCCCGCCGCTCCTCAGGCGTGAGCCCGAACCGCTGGTCATGAACGTGCTGGAGAGCCACCAGCATGTGCAGTGCGAACGAGTGCCTGGCCATGTGCGGCGTCATGAACGGCGGCGAGGCGACCCGCCCGGCCAGCACCCGTTGACACCGCTCCGACCCGGCCCGATAGACCGCCTCCCAGGAGTGCGGCCAGAACGGCGTGCCGTCCTGCGACAGCCACAACCACAGCGGCTCCAGCCCGCCCGGGCCCTCGATCAGCAGCGAAGCCCGCTCCACCACGGTCAACGTGGTCAGTGCCCGCTCCACCTTCCGGCCGCGGCGGTCGGTCCAGTGCAGCATCGACCCGGACCGGCCGGTGCCCCGCGTAACAACCACGGCGCCAGCCAGCTTCTCGTAGCGCCCGGCGGCCTGAGCACGGCGGATCACCGCCCGCCGACTCGTCGCGCAGTAGGCGTCCACCGCCGCCAACGCCTCGGCCGAGACGTAGAACGTCCGCTCCCGCTTACTCTTGGTCACCTCCCGGCCCAGTCGCCCGGCGTAGAAGCGGCGACCCTCACCCGTCCGGTCCGGGACCTCGATCGTCAGCAGCGACCCGCCCTCGCTGCGCCGCACTCCGGAGGAGAACAGCACGTCGGAGAACGCGGCGTTGCGGTCATCGTGCCGACCCCGCCAGCTCGGATCGCGACGACCGTACGCGTCGTAGCCGCGCAGTCCCACGTCGCGCCAGAGCCGGTAGGTCCTTGGCGTCAGCCATTTGACGTTGGACGAACGCACATCCTTCGCGCGGGCCGCCGGGATCCGCACCACCTCGCCGGTGCGGCTCATCATCTCCCGCTCGATCACCGGGCTGGCCGACACGTAGCGCTTGGCGACCGCCCAGGTGTAGAGGTGTCGAATCGCTGCCAGCTCGCGGTTCCACTTCGCACCGCCGATCCGCTGCGGGTTACGCGGCGACCAGCGTCGCCAGTCCTCGAAGTCGAGCAGGTCCTCCGGCTCGGCGTCACACCAATTCTTGCCGCGCAGCCACAGGAAGTTGAAGAACAGACAGCAGTCCGTCGTGTAGTTCCGCTTCGTCTCCCGCGCTAGATGCGCAAACGACGACCGCGAGAAGTACCGCGTCAGCCGCGCATCGACCCGGTAGTCAGGGTCCGTCATAAACGGATCGCCCGGGTCGATCCGGCAGGCCTCCTCTCGCTCGTCGAGATCCGTCCATCCGCGCAACATCGGATGCCCCGCGTCAGCTGACAACTGGCGATCCGTCACCCAATGCACACGCCAAACTGAACCCACGTTTACCCCTTTCACTGGCAACACCCTGTCGGGCAACACGTAGATTCAATAGGGAAGCCCCGACAGGCTGCGAAGAGCCAGGTGGGGGGAGGCCAGGGGGCGTTGCGTCCCGCTCGCAGGATGAGGACGGTCGCGACCGCTGCTATCGCGAGCAGGGCGAGCAGGGCCACGGCGCCGACGATGCGGCGATGGCTGTGATGGTTGTGATGGCCGGAACGGTCATGAGGTGACCTGCGGAAGCCGTCCCCTCCACGGCTTTCGCGGCCTGACCCGTCGTCGGTTATCGAGTGGTTCATCGTGCCTCCTTGCGGGGTGCCGCCGCAGCCGAAATCAGAAAGAGCACTGCGTAGACCGCGAGGAGCGCGGCACTCCCGGCGAGACCACCGGGCCAGGGGACGGCCGCACCGGGAACCTGCGCACCGTGCTTCGCGACGGCCACGATCCCGTCGGCCGGCCACTGCGCGAGCCAGGCGATGCCCCGGCCGAGCGGGAGCCAGACTGCCGCGCCGAGCAAGGCCGCGGCCCCGAGGACGGTCGCCGGGCCGACACAGGCCTCGGCGAGCAGGTTCGCCGGGATGGACAGCGGTGTGATCTCGGCGGTGAGGGAGACCAGCACCGGGAGGCAGAAGGCCTCGGCGGCCGCGGTGCACGCCAGCGACTCGGCGATACGGTGCGGCACGCGGCGCTCGGCGAGGGCGTGCTGCCAGCCGGGCGCGAGGACGAAGAGCCCGGCGGTCGCCGAGAGCGAAAGCGCGAAACCGTAGGAGCGGGCCAGCCAGGGGTCGAACAGCAGCAGGAGGGTCCCACCCGCGCAGAGCAACGGGACACCCCGCGCACGCCGCCCGATAGCCGCCAGGAGCAGGCTGAGCAGCGCCATCACACTGGCGCGGACCATCGACGGCTCAGGCCGGGCCAGCACGGTGAAGCCCAGGACGACCGCGAGGCCGGTGAGCGTCAGGAACCTGCCGCGCAGACCCGCGAGGCGGGCGATCGGCAGCGCGGCGGCGAGGACGAAGACGAGGTTCTCACCGCTCACGGCGGTTATCACTAGCTGAAAATAAGATGTCTGTGATGTGGTTGACGCACCCCAGGTGAGGGGTTCGGGCCCGTCGTGGACACTCGGCTCGATCTGTCCAGGACAAGGGTGTGAGCGTGCGCGTTCAGAAGTTGGCGGGTGATTCAGCCGTTTCTTACACGGTGCTCGGTGAGGACGACCTGCCGATCGCGGCAGTGGAGGCGTTCCTGGTGAGCCTGGTGGCGAAGGGCAAGGCACCGAGCACTGTCAAGGCTTATGCCCGCGACCTTGGTGACTACTTCGAGTGGCTGGCCCAGCAGCGGCTCGACTTCGCGGACGTCGAGATCGAGCAGGCGGCGCTATTTTTCGACTGGCTCCGCCGGCCTGCCGAACTCAGGAAGCCTGGTGTGTTCGTGCTTCCCGGCGTGACGTCAACGTTGGAGGGCACGACGTTGATACGCAAGCGCGCGGCCCTCGCCGAGTTCTACCGGTTTCACGCTCTGCGCGGCACCGCCAAGCCGATCTTCGGTGCGAAGACGGGCAGCGGGAGACTGCCAACCGGCGACTACATCCCGCTGCTGGCCCACACTCTTTCCGGCCCGGTGGAGTTCAGCCCGATCAAGATCACGGCTAGACGAAAGCCTCCTCGGGACCTCACGGACCACGAGGTGTCGTCGTTGCAAGACGCCTGCCGCAACCTTCGTGACCGGTTCTTGGTCACGTTGCTCTACGAGTGCGGGCTGAGGATCAGCGAAGCCCTCGGGCTGCGGCACGAGGACCTGGATCCCGCAGGCGGCGCCGTCCACGTCGTGGCACGTGAGGACAATCCGAACCAGGCCCGGGTCAAAGGCATGAAGGACCGGTCGGTCCCAGTCCGCGACTACGTGTTCTTCCGCTATGCCGACTTCCTCGACGCGGAATATGGCGACCTGGACAGCGACTTCGTGTTCGTGAACCTGTGGCGCGGTCACCCCGGGGCTGCGATGACCTACAGCGCTGTGTCCGATCTGGAGGCTCGGCTACAGGCGGCCACCGGCGTCGACGACTTCACCTGGCACACCCTGCGCCATTCGTACGCCACCAGACTGCTTCGCGCCGACGTTCCCATCGAGGTTGTGGCCGAGCTCCTTGGGCACGCCTCGTCGCAGACTACCCGCTCGACCTACGCCCACCTCACCTTGAACGACTACCGCCGCGCACTGTTGGAGCACGGCGTCTTGGACGGAGAAGACGCGCAGTGAGCAGTGCCGTTCCCGCCTCCCGCTCCCGGCTGCTGGAGCTGCTTATGCAAACCGTGCAGCCCCGCTTTCGCACCGACGTCTTCGTCGCAGACCCAGAGGATCCGATTTTCGGACTGGGCACGTGCGACATCACAGGCTGCGAAAGGACAAGACTCTACATCAAAACAGGCCTCTGTGAGCGGCATCGCGACCGTTGGACCGCGGCCGGCAAGCCGGAGTTGGCAGCCTGGATCGCGCAACAGAAGCCCGACCATCGGCGCGGTGTCGAGGCCGTATGCGCTGTCGAGGGATGCAACCGCGTCGGGCACTGCAACAAGCTGTGCATGCGCCACTGGGGCCTCTACACCAAAGCCAAAACCGGCGCCGATCCCACGACATGGGCGGCCGAACACCTATACACCGTCGTTGCCGGCGGCGAGGTTGACTGCCGGGCCGACGACTGCCCGAGATGGTCGGACTACCTCGGGATCAGGCTCTGTAAGGTCCACTACCGGCGCTGGACGGACGCGGGGCGGCCCGAGGACCTGGACGGGTTCCTCGCTCTGAAGTCGGCCTACGCCACCTATGCCCCGCCGAAGCTCGACATGAGTGACCTTCCACGCCAGATTCGGCTCGAACTGGGGCTAGGCCTGCAACGCCGTCTGGAGGAGGGCACCAGGAACACCAAGCTGATTCCTATCAGACGGGCCCTTACCTTAATCCGGGAGACGCAGGTCTCCAGCATTCTCGATCTGGACGAGGCCGCGTGGCGCACGCACGCCACGGGACCCTCGGGCAAGACGTCTAGCAGCGCGCTGACGTTCCTTCTTGATATCCACTACCACCTGGAAGTGCTGCTGGCCGGTGGCATCTGGGAGCGCGAATACGATCGCGACGTGTGGGATCTGCGAAGGCTCACCAACAAGCCGCAGCGCACGTCCCGCTACCTTCACTTCGACCGCATCCCCCAGCCCTGGATACGGGCTCTGGGCAAGCGGTGGGCCCGGCAGGTCTTCAGCCACGGCACTTCCAACAGCGCTCTGGCCGACAAGGTCCGCTATCTAGGGGACTTCGCCGCGTACGCCGCTGGGCGCACCGACGGATGCACCGAGCCGGAGATGCTGACTCGCGATCTGCTCGAGAGCTGGTACGCACACATGGAGGCTGCCGGCGACGGCATCATCCTTCGGCGGACGAAGATCAGCGCGCTCAGCGTCTTCCTAGCCACGAACCACCGTTACGGATGGGAGGAGCGGATCCCGCGCACCGCCATCGTGGTTCCCGGGGACTCGCCCAAACGCAGGCCACCGGCCCCACGGTTCATCGACGAGCTGGTGATGCGCCAGATCGAGGACGAGAAGAACCTGGCCCGATTCCCCGAGCGACACGCCGGGCAACTCGTCATGCGCATCATGATCGCCTGCGGTCTGCGGTCGAAGGACACGCTGTTGATGCCCATCGAATGCGTCGTCCGCGATATTGCCGGGGCACCCTATCTGGCCTGGGTAAACACCAAGGTCGGGGAGCGCGTCGCCTTCTTCCCGATCACCGAGAAGCTGGCCGAACGGATCGCCGTCCAAGCACATGCCGTCCGCGAGCGGTTCCCGCGCGGCTGCCCGTGGTTGTTCCCCGGAGAGAACGACAACCCGCTCGGCGACCGGCCCGTCCCCCGCAGGACCTTCACTGGCCAGCTCGAGGCCTACCTGAGGGACATCGAACTCGTCGATGAGAACGGCAACCGGACCCGGGTCACCACCCACCAGTTCCGGCACACGCTGGGCACCAGGCTCATCAACGCCAACGTCCCGCAGCACGTCGTCCAGACGCTCCTGGACCACATGTCGCCAGCCATGACCGCCGTCTATGCCCGCCTGCACGACACGACCATCCGCGAACACTGGGAGCGGGCGACGCTGACGGTTAACGCCGAAGGCGAGATTGTCAAGGTTGAGGAGAGCGACCCACTGAGCAACGCCGTCTGGAGCCGCATCAGTTTGGGACGGGCCAAGCAGACCCTGCCCAACGGCTACTGCGGTCTTCCCCTGATCCGGGACTGTGAGCATGCCAACCCGTGCCTGACCTGCCCGATGTTCCTGACCACGCCGGAGTTCCTGCCCCAGCACCAGGAGCAGCGCGGCCGGACGCTGACCATCATCGAGTCCGCGAAGTCCGCCGGACATGCCCGGATCGCCGAGAAGAACCAGAAGATCCTCGAAAACCTCGACAAGATCATCACGGCGTGTGAGAGCTGCGAGGATGACGAGGTCGTGTTCGGAGGAAAGGTAGCGAGCCTCGATGCCGCCAGCTGACAACTCCCATCACCTGGCCGCCGCCGCGGCGGCCCGCAGCCAGCAGGCCCGGCGCCGGGCCGAGGACACGCTGCTGGTGCTGCGGGTCTCCGGCGGCCGCGTGACGGTCGCGCGGCTGGCCAGGGACGCGAAGGTGTCACGGTCCTGGCTCTACACACAGCCCGACCTCATCGCGGCGGTCCAGCAGCTGGCCGAGCGGGGGTCCACCCCGCGCTCGGCGCCGGCGTCGGAGAAGTCGCTTCAGGTGAGACTGGCGGCCGCGTTGGCCCGCAACGAGCGGCTGCAAAAGCGCGTCGACGCCCTGACAGAGCAAAACAAGCGACAGCGCCAGCAGCTCGAACGTGCCTACGCCGAGCTGCGGCGGCTTCAGATCGTCCGGCCGACTGCGCCGACCCCTCGCTCGGGAGGCCATGGGCCGTCGGACTCGGCGGGTTGAGACATCGGGGGCAGGCGCGCTGCCATCATGTTTGCGTGGAACTGGCCGTCGAGGACGCCGTCGAACTCGCCGAGATGCTCGACTTCGTGCGCGGCTGGATCGGCGCGGACCCGGAGGAGATGGCGGCGTCGCTGCGCCGGTTTGTCGGCGCGGACGGCTACGACCTGGCCGAGTTGCGCAGGGATCTGGCCCGGTTCGTGTTTCTGCTCGGCGGCGGTGAGGAGCTGTTTGACGCCGAGGCCGTGTGATGCCGACGCTGCCCCGCACCCGTTCGCGGCGATCTTCTGAACGCCTTCCGTGTCGTTCTCGGACAAACCGGAATTGATCAAGTCGAAGCCGTTAGGGTCGGGACCGTGAGTGCCGAGCCCTGCCCCTTCTACCACGTCGCCGACGGCTGCTTCTCTGCACCAAGTCAGGGTGGGCGGGACCTAGCCGGTCAGGACGTCGCACTCCTCGACCCAACGGGCCAACACGCTAAGCGCGACGAGATACTCGAAGGCCTTCTCCTCGGTCCACGATCTGCGTCGATCAATGACTGCACAGTCGCGCCGTCATACGCTGCGTCACCGACATAAGTCGCCTCGCCGTGTTCGTCCTGGGCGTCGATCGCCGCTCTCAGCGCGTCCCAAGCCGCCTCGTCGCTGAAGTCGGTGCGCAGGACAAGGCTCGTGTCTTCGCGGGGCTGCGGCAAACTCATGTCCGGCATCCTGGCACCAGACGTTGACATGCAGCCACCGGGGGGCGAGGAACACGCGACAGTTGAATAGGACCTCACCAGTAACACCCCGGCGGACGTGCCGTGATTCTTGACCTCCTGCGTGCCCGCGCCGATGAGGACCGAAAACGCTTCGTCTGCGGAGATCGGGCTCCGTCTTGATGCGCTGCTGTGTCAGTCAGCCGATACTCCACAACCGCACCGTTTTGTCGGCGCCGGCGCTGGCCAGGGTGCGGCCGTCAGGGCTGAACACCACCGACTCGACGCCGTCGGCGTGGCTCCCACGGCGGCGGCGACCGACACACCTCTTCGAGATATGTAGCTACATATCTCGTCTCAGCGTTCTACAGTGGTGCCATGCGACGGGAACTGCGCCTGACGCGGACCAGCCAAGCCGTTCTGCAAACCCTGATCGACGGGTTCGAGGACGAGCTTTGGGGCCTGCGGATCTGCCATCTGACCAAGCTGCCCTCCGGCACCGTCTATCCACTGCTGGCCCGGCTGGAGGACCTGGGCTGGGTGGAAACCTCGTGGGAAGGCGACGGGCGTACAAACACGCGGACGACGGGACCTCGCCGACGCTTCTACCGGCTGACGCCCAACGGCCTGATCGCCGCTCGCACGACAATGGCGGAATCGAACTCGGACGTGAAGACAACGCACCTTCACGGTCTTGCCGCAGACGGCCCGCAATGATCGGCGACCTCGACCCTGCAGTTCGGCAGGCGTTCGTCCTAAAGCAAGCGATGCTCGGCGCGGGCCAGCAGATCGAAATGAAGCTGCGAGAGGTCATAACGACCTGCGGGAGCATGCCCGTTGTGGTGCTGCCCTCCTTTATGACCCTCAACCACGCCGCCGAGTGCCGCAGCTGGGTACTCGCAGCTGGCGGCACGCCTGTCATGGCTGAGGAACTGAGCGGCGGGGCAGAAGCCATCGAAATCCTTCCGCTGCCCGCAGCCTCGAAGTTCTGGCTCACGCAGGTTGCCGAAACGCTGGTTGTCCCGCACTTGAGCGACACGATTGAGTTCTTCGGGCTCACCAGTCGCGGTGAGATCCATAGGCTCCAGCTTGGTTACGACTTCAAGCACCGCACGATCTACAGGAAAGCTTTCAGCACCCTGGCGCTGTCACAGGATGCGGCGCCTGAGGCGCTCGATTGCAGCGACGGCTCCGTCGATCACGAGTCCCGCCAACGAGGTCTGGAAATCGTACGCCCCAGTCAGCAGGCGGGCGAAGCCACTGCGAGAGTGCTCGCCAGGGCCGCGGCGTTCATTTCCGGCAACGAGTGGGCGATCCAAGCCTGGCTCGGCGACCTGGACTGCGGCCCGTTTGGCCGCGAGACTCCCTACCCGACTTGGCGGAAGATTCTCTACGCGACCGGCTTGCTGGTCGTCACCGGGCCGCTCATGCGTCTACGGCGCCTCACCGCGCAGGTCTCAAACCTTGCTGTCAGGCTCTTCGACAAGTGGCTGTTCTCGAGCGCGCCTGGAGTCACGCTCGGGGCGGTGCTCATCTGGCTCGGGATCCAGAGTTTCCAGTCGGCTGGTACATCGGATAGCACCAAGGCCGGGGTTACTGCCGCTGCGACAACGTTGGCCATTGTCAGCCCGCCGATGGCCTGGACCATCGGCTGGCTCCGGCGGCAGCGCCGTCCACATCGGACAAAGGCGCCTCGCCGCTAGTCCCATCGGCACACATCGCGCTTACCGGTCATCGGGTTCCGCGCCGATCAGGACGGTGGTTCTGGCGGATCCGAAAGCAACTTGCCTTAGAGCCCGTTGTCTTTCCGAACGGTCGGTGTGACTGATCACGTTTTCGGGTGATCCCGCTGTGTCCGGTGCATAGAAGCAGGGCCTCCTGCGTAGCTCCTGGTTGTCGAGACCGAAGCGCGAAGGAGGCCCTGTGTCCATGCTGGACGCTGTAGCTGCCGATGTCACCGATCCCGGTGCGGTGGGCGTGTCGTGCAACTGCCTGCCGTGCCGGTTCGGTAACGCAGCTGATCAGCCCCGGCGGTTCGCGGTGTATCCAACGGATCAGACTGTCAAGGGACAGTTCGATCTCCCCGGTGGCGGACAACAGAGCTCCCCGCTGGTGGACGGTAGAAGTCCCCAGACGGTCAGCGGTTCTCCCCAGTGATCGGGGTCAGTTCAGGGGGACGACGCCGCGTCCGGTGGTGGCTTCGGCGAGCCGGTGGCTGTCGCCTTGGGTGACGACGACGTGCGCGTGATGCAGAAGCCGGTCAACGGTCGCGGTGGCGAGGGTCTTGGGCATGATCTCGTCGAAGCCGGCCGGGTGGAGGTTGCTGCTCACGGCCAGGCTGCGCCGCTCGTAGGCGGCGTCGACCAGGCGGTAGAACCCTTCGGCAGCATCAGCGGAGATCGGCAACAGGCCGATGTCATCGACGATCGTCAGATCGGTGCGGGTGATCCGGGCGATGGCTTTGGTGACGGAGTCGTCGACGCGGTGTCGACGGACCAGAGCGCCGAGGTCCTCGATGGTGAACCATGCCACGGTCATCCCGGCGTCGACCGCGGCCTGGCCGAGAGCCTCGCAGAAGTGTGACTTGCCGGTGCCGGATGGGCCGACGACGCAGAGGTTCTCTCGGCGGCCTACCCATTCCAGAGTGCGCAGCGAGGATTGGGTGGGGACGGGGATGGAGGAGGCGTCCTCGTTCCAGATGTGGAAGGTCTTCCCGGTCGGGAACGCGGCGCGCTGGCGACGGGTGCGCAGGTTGGAGGCGTCACGGCCGGCCGCTTCCTCGGCTAGCAGCGCTCGGACGACCTCGGCGGGGTCCCAGCGTTGGGCTTTGGCGACCGGCACGATCTCGGCCAAGGCACGGCGGATGTGCGGCAGCTTCAGCTTGCGGGTCAGCGTGATCGCCTCGTCCAGCGCCGCGCCGGAGGTCGCCGCGACCGCGGCGGCGGGAGCCGACGGCCGTGGGCGCGGCGGGCTCAAAGTGCTGATGGTCTCGGTCATGGGCTGGTGCTCCTTCTCGTGGGGGGTGCTCGTAGGGGTTGTGTGGTTCGGCTAGGTTGCTCAGGTGACCGACATGGATCCGCTAGTGCCCGTGCTCACCGGGCTTGTCGTCGACCTGACGTGGTTCCTAGACAGCTGCGACGACGACACGTTGAACCCCGACGACGCGGTGAAGATGCTGGAGAGCGTCGTGTGGGTGCTGCACCGGCTGCCGGAGGCTCAGCGGTCCCGCTTCCTTCAGGTGTTGCAGGAGCTAGCGGAAGCGGAGACGGATCCTGGCAGGCGGACGTTCCTGCAGGAGTTCCCGGAGTCCTTCGACCTGCTGGATGACGTGCAGTAGTAGTGGGTTCAGGCGCGTCCTTAGTCTGCGGCTCCGAAGCCTGACCAGGCCGAGGTGCCTGGTTGCAGGCTGTGGGACTCGCCGGGCCGGGTGGGCTCGGTGTCGTCGTGCTCGACCTGGTGGGCCAGGATCGCCATCAGGTCGCCGTCGGCGAACCGCTCGACGGTTGCCGCGGTGCCCAACGCACGGTCGACTTCGGCAGCTCCGTGCAGCTTGGCCAGGGTGACCGCGTCGGCCATCTTCGACCGGACGTGCCGGATCCCGGCTTCACCCGCCTCTTGCAGCCACAACGCCGCACCCGGGCCGAGGGCCAGGAACTCCGCCTCGGCCGGGGTGGTCGGTTTCGGGGTCCGCTCCCCGCGTGAACCCGCCGGGTAGTGCGCATCATCGATGCTCGGATTGCCCGGTGTCGACCGCAGGTGCCGGGCAACCTCGACCGGCTGCCGATCCACCATCGCGGTGACGATCAGGTCCTGGCCGTGGAACCGGACCCAGACGCTGTCGTCGATCAGGGTGTGCGGCACCGAGTAGCGGACCGCGTCGACCTGGATGGTCGCGTCCTTGCCGACCCGGCGGGACTGTCCGAACGCGGCGGTGAACGCCCGCTCGGGCACCGGATGCAGCCGGTGCTGCTCCTCGGCGAGCATCTCGGCCGGGATCCGACGCGTTTCCCGGTGGGCCCGGCCGTTGACCTCCGCCATAAACACGTCGCAGGCCTCGACCAGCTCCGTGAAGTCCTCGAAGGCCGGCCGCAGGTTCACGTTCGTGGGCACCAGGTCCCGCTTGGCGATCCGGACCGTGGCCTCCGACCCGCCCTTGGACTCGGGATCCGCCGGCATGCACGTCCTCACCACCGTCCCGTAGTAGCGACCGATCGGCACGATCTCCGGGTTGCGCATCGCGATCCTGGCGACGTGCTCGACCGTCACGGTCTTCTCGTTGTCGGTCAGGCAGTAGGTCGGCACCCCACCGATCGTCCGGAACGTGGCGTCCAGGCAGGCCGCAACCGTCGGCAGCGTCTTATCGAACACCGGGATCACCACCCGAAACCGGGACCAGGCCAGCCAAGCGCACCACAGCTGGACCTGCCGACCGTCGACCTTCGGGCCCCAGCCCCAGTCCCACTGCAGCCACATCCCCGGCTCCGGGATCCACGGCCGGTAGACCCGGCGGTTCCCGGCCCGATACGACTCCTTCGCCGCCGCAACCGCCCGCCGGGTGGTGCGATCGGTGCCGCCGAACCCCATAGCGGCAATCTTCTTGTGAACAGCGTCCGCGCCGATCTTCCCCAGCGACCGTTCGACCAGCTCCTCCACCTTCGGCAGGAACTCATCGATCAGCTTGGTCCGCGCGGCCGGCTCGGTCGGGTCGACCCCGTGCCCCCGCAGCTGCACATACCGGCGCACCGTGTGGTGATCGCACCCGGCCAGCTCCGCAGCCTTGCGATAACTGCCGGTGAGGTCATAGGCCTCAAGTATCTCCATGATCTCCTCATCGCTCTTCACCGGACCCACTGTGGATCACGGGTCCGGAACCCCGCGGGGAGATCCACTGTCCGTCAGTGGGGAGCTCTCATGTCCGCCAGCGGGGAGGCGGATTGACCGCCAACGGGGAGTTTGCCGTGTCCGCTGACAACTGACGCGGCGTGGGCGCAGGTCAGGCCTCTGATCCCAGTGCCTGCGTGGATGGGTGGTCGAGGCGGCCGGCCGGAGGGCTACTGCCATCGCGTGATGATCGACGCCGTCCTGTACGTCGTGGACAACGGGATCAAGTGGCGGGCGCTGCCGGTCGACTTTCCGGCCTGGGACGCCGTCTACCGGTTCTTCCGCCGCTGGCGCGACCAGGGTCTGACGATGCTGCTGCACGACCGGCTGCGCCGCGCGGTCCGCGTCGCCGACGGCCGCGACCCCGAACCCTCCGCCGCGATCATCGACTCCCAGTCGCTGCGCGCCGCCGAGACCGTCGGAGGCGCCCAGCGCGGCTACGACGGCGGGAAGAAGATCAATGGCACGAAGCGGCATGTCGTTGTCGACACCCTCGGTCTGCTGCTGACCGTGCTGGTCACCGCTGCCTCGGTATTCGACCGTGACGGCGCACAGCCGCTGCTACACCGCATGCGAATGCTGTGCCCGCGCGTGCGACACGTGTGGGCCGACGGCGGATACGCAGGCGCGCTGATCGGCTGGGCCGCACAACACCTGCGCCTGCGCATCGAGGTCGTGCGCCGCACCGACAAGACGCCGGGGTTCGTCGTCCTGCCTCGCCGCTGGGTCGTGGAGCGGAGCTTGGGCTGGCTCACTCGCAGGCGCCGCCTGGTGCGCGACTACGAACGGCTCCCACACACCCACGAGACGATGGTGCGCTGGGCAATGATCCCGCTCATGACACGCCGCCTGACGAAACCGGACAGGCCGCGAACGCCCCGGAACCCAACCGCGTGATCCAGCCATGCTCGGCCAGCCGCTTCGCTTTCCAGCGCACCCCTTCGATCTTCGCCGGCACCGCCTCCAGGCCGAGCAGGCAAGCGATCTGTCCGGCCCGCAACGGCCCCTCTGCCTCGGTCACCGCACGCCACAGGGGCCGGTAGACGGCTGGCAGATCCGCCTCCGTCAGGCCCGGCCGCCGGCGCGGCACGAGCCTGGGCCCGTCCGCCCCGTCGACTACCGGCTCATCACCCGACACCGACGCAGGAGCCTGATCCGTATTCTCGGCACCTCGGGCCAGGGCGGCAGCCAACGTCGACCTGGTGACCGCGACATCGTCCACCGCCCGTTCGGCCTCGGCGAGCTCGGCAGCGATCCGGGCAGCATCCTCCCGCAGCGCCTCGACCTTGGCCCGCACCGCTACCTCATGCGCATCCAGCAGCGCATCCATCGACACCACGCGGGCACCTCCAGCAGAACCGAAACGGCGAAACGTCACCTCGGACACTGCCACGAACAACGACCCCCGACACCTCCAAGCCCGAACTACTTTCCCAGCTCACAGGCCATGTTCGGATTGACAACGGGCTCTTACAGCAGGCGAAGGTGCAGCGCCCGGAGGCGAAGCCGAGGACGCACGACCTTGACCTGCGACGAACGTCGGCGAACATCGCGGCCCCGGGAAGGACCGAGGCTACTTGCGCGAGACCGCAGAGCCGCTAGTCGATCAGATGCCGGTTGGCCCGGCTCCACGCGACACGGGCTCGAAGCTCGTCCAGCAGCCCCTCGGCAACCCAGGTGGCCTGCGGCTCGTGGCCCTGCTCGGCCAGGCGTCGAACAGCGTCGATATCCTGTTCTTGAACCGTGATGACAGCATCGACCAGACCCGCAATGTCCGTGAGGCCATACGCGCCGGCGAACACCTCGAGACGGCGGCGCCGGTCGGGCGGCTCAGGGTAGCGCAGCCAGCGCAGGCACTCGGTATCGGCGCGGAACGGGGCGACGTATTCGAGGGCGTAGGCGACATCATGTCGGCGCGGCGCCGGACGGGCGTGGTCCCAGTCGATGATTCCGATCGGCCGGTCACCGCTCCAGACGACGTTCCAGGGGCCGAAGTCGCCATGGCAGACCACCTCATCGCCCACCGCTCCGGCCGTCGTGGTCGACCAGCAGGTCGACTCATCAGGACGGTACTCGGCAACAGCATCGTGGTAGTCGCGCAGCAGGTGGGCGAAGGCGATCAGCCCGCGGTCATCGATGACCTTGGCCCAGCCGTCCGGCCCGGACTCCCCATCGATCCAGGTCAGAACCTCGCGACCCTGCTCATCGAAGCCGAGAACACGAGGCGCCTGGTCGTAGCCGACGGCCTCAAGATGACGAAGCAGCCCGTGAACCGCCGCAGTCCACGGCCCCACCGGCCGGTGCACCGTCTCACCAATCCGCTCGACCCTGCCTAGATCGTGTGCTGTCACCAGGCAAAGGTGGCGAAGCAACCCGCAGGGCACAACTGGTTATCGCGCCGCTGCTGGCGAACTGGACAGGTGCTGCCAAAACTCATCGACACTTTCCACCAGCTCGACCATCGACCGCTGCCAGAACTCATTGACAAGTGCTGTCACGTCTCACAGACGAAGCCAATCCTTCAACACCGGAGCGTGAACTCGTCATCGATCTGATCGGCCTGGTGGCGGTCGGCTACCGCGATGAGCGTGACCTTCCGTTCGATCCGGACACGGTCTTTGCCGGCGCCGAGTCCGCCGAAAGCAGTTGGGAGTATGCCGAGGCGTTGTACGGAGGCGACGACGTGCCCGAATGGGAGATCGTCGTGGTGAGGTTCCCGGATGTTGCCGAATTTGCACACATCGCCTGGTTCCGCGACGCCTATCGCGCGGCAGCCGCCGAGGCCCGCCGTTTCGGCGGCTGGGCTGCCAGCCCCGATCCAGCCGTCGCTGAGGCGGCGGCCAAGCTCATTGTCTGGTTCCCTGCTGCCTGACGTACCCCTCGGGGCCGGGCTGCCGCCGGACGTAGAAACGTGAAGACACCGAGCGATCTGCCGGGTCGCCCGGCCACCGACTCAGCCGGAACCGCCGAGAGCGGACCGGGCGGCCGTCCAGACCGCCTCGAACTCAGCCTGCGTGATCTCCTCCGCGCGCGGGTCTTCGCGCCAACCGTCGAGCGGGGCGAGCTTTGTAGCATCCGCCGCAAGACCAACCGATATCCCTGACCTGCGGAAACGCTGCCCGCTCTGACGCTTAGATCCAAAGGGAGTGAAAGCCACCCTCTTTAGGGGCGATTGCCGGCTACATCCGACCAAGTGTTAGCGATCTACAACCAGCGTGGACGGCAATTAGGGATGTCAGGGTGTCGGTAGCCGTGCATCGAACCCAAACGGCTTCGATCAAGCTGCTTTAGCTGTGTAGCCACGGACTCCGTGACCCCGGTACTCCCGGAGTCTGTAGACAAGACCAAGGCCCCGGCGATTTCGCCGGGGCTCTTGTAATGCCCGCCGTCTGAATCTCCCCGTCCCAGCTCAGCCCGGGTGGAGGGTCGTGCTGCAGAACGCGAGCTGCACGCCGCACGCCTCGCCAGCCACAGCTGCACCACGGCCGACGAGACTCGTATCACGCCTTCATCGTCTGATCCCGACGAGGTCAGAGGGCGGACTCGAACGCTGCCACGGCCAGGGTTCGGCTCCCAGGATTAAGATCTCGCACGATCCGCACGAGGTTCTGCACCTCGACGGTCTGATCCTCCAGCTGAATCGCGAGCGAGCCGTCCGTGGATATGGCCGCCAGCGGCATTGATCTGATGTCGGGGAGCCGACCACGGCGCGGTACCGAGGGGCGCTTACCCGTCTTCTCCTCCATCTCGGAGGACAAGCGAGTCCACGCGGCGTCCCACTTCGGCCAGTCTTCTGCGGCTTTACACGCGCCCACCAGGGCCCGCAGCATCTCACGGGACGGCAAACGTTCCGGGTGGCGCAACGCTTCGGACAACGTACTTTTGGGCAACCTGCCGCCGGCTCGCGTCTCCAGGTCCCGATAGGACGGCGACCCCGCCCAGACGATCAGATCCCTCATGCAAGCCACGAGCTCGGCGGAAGCGGCAGCTTGCCGCGGGTCTGGCGCGCTGCGCCAGGTTTGGAGCTCGGGAACCGCAGTTGCCCGAGCCGGACGGCGTGCAGTTGGCCCGCCGAGTCGTGCACCGTGCGCCTCGGCGTACTCCAACACCGCCGCGACGAATGCGGCGGTGCCTACCCGCGGATCCATCCGGGCAGCCTCCCCGAGCAGGTGACGCGCAGCCTGCTGGACGGACGTGGGGTGCATGGGCACTCCTGCGGCGACACAACCGCATCGTGGACAGCATCGCGGGCGAGGTGTCTGTGCTGGCCTCATGGGCTGGCCCTCAAGACGCCTGCGCGCGCACTCGGCGCACGCACTCGGCGCCGGCCAAACCGGCGGCACCTGCGGCCGCCGCCGCGGGGGCCGCAGGTGTGCCGCTCAGTGCCATTACCACGGCGGCGACTACCACCACCACGATGACCACCGCTGGGACGATCACGGCTGGGATGATGACGATCGGGGGAACCACCGCCAGCCAGCCGGCTGCCGGGATCCGAGCCGGGAGCGGCACGCCATAGATGGTGCAGGGTTGGGAAGGGTTCATCGGTGTTGCCTCCTTGGACAACTGGAGTGCGGCCCCGCCGAGACGGGGCCGCTGGTTGAGGCCCAGACGTCAGATAACGCTGCGCAAAACAAGCCCTGACGTCGCGATTGCCGTCGCATATATCAGTGCTCTGAGAAGTCAGAATCCTGATGAAATCTGGCCGCCTCCGATTGTGCCGCGCGCCACTGTGTTCGTCCAAAAACGGGGCGGAAAGTGTCCGGTCCTGTCCGGCGTGCCTAGACGTGTGGCCACACCCGCTCCCATACTGACACCGCCCCGGAAACAGAACTCTGACACGATAGGGGCAGCCTCCGAACCGGCATCTTGCCCGGTCAGGACGGACACGGCAGGGATGAGGCCCAGACGCGTCCGTGACATTCGTCGGCGGCGTGTTGCCGCACCCTGCCGACATAGCGAAGGGCCCGGCCAGGAAGAACTTCCTGGCCGGGCCCTTCTTCTCCAGGGGCACCTGCTGTTCCCACGCGGACTGGATGACACGCAACGCCAACCGAGCCGTTCCGGCCACCTCGGCCTACCGGTGCCCTGTCCCGGCGTTTGCGGCTGCGGCACCGAACTCCCAGCCCTACTTGGCGGCTATGTATATCCGAGTCGCTTGCAGGCGCACGTCTACCAAGGTCAGAGACGCGCGGTCGAGAGAACTGCCAGATAGACCTGGGATTCGCCATATATAGTATGGTCACATCATGATGGGCTCCTCGCCTCATCAATCCACGTTTGCGGGATCAACTTCACGCCGTTCCTGAAGTTGTGCTCGACGGACTCCTGGAACCAGGGCTCCGGCAGATTCGCGTGATCACATACGATGATTTGAAGGTCGGGGGCCAGCTCCTGGACCAGCTCGTAGATCAGGCGGAACATGCGGCTGACAGTTTCGCCATCACTGTCGCGGTTGAGTACGCCGGACTGCTTGTCGACCTCTGACTGGTACCACGCCTGCGTCGGCTGATCGAGTATCAGAATACGCGGTACTGGACGGTTTCGCCGAACGAAGTATCGGTGAAGCGCCAGATGGGCCAGGAGATGATATCCCACCCAGTTCTCGCCGCTACCAATGCGGGAGAGCGGCGCCGACCCCAGTTCCGTGTCGGCGACGACGGTCAGCTTAGTCAAGTCGAGCCGGACGTCCGCACCTGCGTGCTCAAGTTCCAGCCTATTCGCCCAAAGCGTCATGTCGCGGCCGATCACATTGAGCCGGGAAGTCAGCTGTTCGCGCTCTTCGTCAGGATCGAGCTCGGACTCGAGCGCGCGCACATGGTCAGCGACCGCATCGCGGAGCTCCGCCAGCCGGCGGACTTCCGCATCCGATGCCGCCGGGAGCGCCTGCAAGGAGGCGTGAATGCGCCCACGAGCGAAGGCGATCCTCGCATCGAGCGCGAGCTGTTCGGCGACAGCGGCTCCGGCCGTGATCGAGCGGTGCGCCGCGTCAGCTGCGCGCAGCCGGGCACGAAGGTCGGCCACACGCTCGTCCAACGCCGTGATCGCCGCCCGGCGTGCCGGCTGTGTTGCGTCGATGTTGGCCAGCTGCGCCTGAAGACCACGCAGGCTCACCTCGAGGTCAACAGTTTGAGGATCCGGCTGGCGCAGGGTGCTCTGGCACACAGGACAGCGCATGTGAGTCTCGTCGTCTGTTGCGCCGTCGCCGTTCCCGGCCAGACCAAGAAGATTGAGGCTTTCCAGCCGAGCTGTCTGGGTGGCGACGGCGCCCGTGTAGCTGTGCTCTGCCGTTCCCTGCTGGAGAAGTACCTCGCGGTCACCGCTGACATTGCGAAGCTGCTGCCGCAAATCCTCGCGCTCGGTGTCAAGCGCAGCGAGCCTCTCGGCGGTTTCGGGATCGAGGTCACGCGCTGGCTGTTCAGAAGTGACGGCGGCGTGGAGCGCGCTGACAGCGGCCAGACGCTCGGGCTGTTCCAGCGGCGCCACCAGGCCCAACGCGTAGGCCTCCCGCCACAGCGATGAAAGACTCGAGTCCGCCGACCTGTGCGCTTCCTCGGCACGGCGGTACTCGGCCTCCGCACGGCTCAACTCGCGCCGTGCAGCCTGCAGCTGCGCACGCTTGAGTGCCTGATCACGGGCAACAGCTCCGAGGAAGTACGGGATCGTGTCCTTGAGCGCCTGCGCCATGAACGGCTCGCCCTGGCGGTGGAAGAGCAGGTTGCGATCTGCTATTTCGCTCTGACTCTGCAAGCACAGGAGCGCTGCATGTCCGATATGCGCCTCGAGGGGAGCTCTCGTCGAGCCGCGAGGCGGCTCGTGAAGGTTCTCCTCGATGCCGATCCGCCGCCCAAGCTGTTCGCGCAGCGACGTGGAGTCGATATCCGCACGGAGCTCTGCGAAGTCGAGCGGCTCGAGCTCCGTGCCGAACCGGAGCATCGCACGCACGGTCGAGCCCTTCCCCTGGGCGGGAGCTGGCCGGGCTGCGAACACTCGTCCATCGCCGACCTCGAAGAGAACCGCGTACCAGGCCACGGTCTGCGTAATCGGCCCGATGGACATCTGGACGTCGTCGCGTCCAAGACAGAACTCGACGATATCCAGCAGCGCGCTCTTACCGGTTTTCGACCCGCCCGTGACGATGTTGAGCTTGCCCGGGACAAAGGGCAGCACTCGCCTTGCCCCGGTTGAGCTGTATAGAACGATCGCGAGGATCTGCACAATCGTCTAGGGTGCCACGCCCAGGATCGCGAAGATAGCCGACGGGCTGTCCGACTTCGCCATCCAGCGGCCAGCGAGGTTCGCCTTGCGGATGATCTCGCCGAGTTCTGCCGGGATCTCAAATCCTCTCGGTTTGCGGTGCGCCGGGGCAACGATGCGGTCGCCGACGAGGTGGAATACGTCGCGGGCCAGTCCGAAGCGAATCCCTTCGCGAACATGTTCGACAAGGCCGATTGCTCGCTGCGGGAAGCCGGCCCTCAGCACCGGGTTGTCTGAGGCCCAAGTAGCAAAGTGTGTGCGCGTGGATGTCGGCAAGCTTTCCCGGGTACCCCGATGCAACACCATAGGCGCCACGACGAACGACAACATCCATGGGATGTCATCGCCCGATTCCTTCAGATGCCCCCGGCTAGCCTCGGCGACGATGACCGCGACAAGCGCGGGGTTGAGCATCGAGGCCACAACGGCAGGGCGATCGGTCTATGAAACCACCTATCCTCCATTGACCAACTGAGAGCCTTCAGGTGCTCACATGAAGGAGCTGCTCGACGCGCTCCTGAAAGTCGGTGTGCCAGCCTACGCGTCCGCCATCTGCAAGCACATGCCGACGCCCCCGGGCGAAAAAGGAATCGTTGTACTTCGGCCGGACGATGATGGCGGTCTGGGCCAGCAGGGTGCGTAGCAGGTTCGTCCCCGCCGCCTGCTTGGCGGCCTCGTCGGCGTCATCGTCGAGCCCGTACTGCATGAACTCGAACTCACGTTCCCACTCGTCTACAAGCTCTGCTTCAAAGCGCTCGAGTTCGGCCAGAGCGATCAGGTCCTCGTCGAGCCATCTCACAGCCTGTGTATAGGCGCGGTAGTAGTCGACGATCGCCTTCTGAAGGTTCCGCGGCGGGAAGGCGATCCAGTTCATCTGCTGAACGAACACGCTGTCGCCATACTGCCGCGCAAGCTCGGTCTCGTTCGCATCGGCAAGCCCGACCATGGTGGGAAGGGTCTCGGCGGTGAACTGGTCGCGGATGTACGAAATCATCTCTTTGGCCGCGCCGACGTCGACTTTGTCGAGACGCCGCTGCAGCAGGGCCAGAGCCCAATGCCGCTTAGCTAGTTTCTGATCAAGGTTCTGATCTGGTGGTTCGGTGTGG
>NZ_BAAAQM010000008.1:138240-193884 GCF_039531675.1 Catenulispora subtropica | reverse complement strand
CAGGCCCCACTCGTCATCGTTGAGCTCACGCCGCGTCACATCAGCGTTCTACCAGCCCCAGCATGATCGACGACCCGAAACAGCCCACCTGATCACGACACCAGACAGGCCCTAGCAGCACGTCAGTTCGCATCGCCAATGCCCAGCCGGCCGTACGATCTTCGCCGTGCCGCGGCGTCTACCAGGCTGAAGGCTGGCGTCCCGGCGGCGAATCGTGGACGCGCTGGGGGCGACCCGGGGGCGTTGGTCGAGTCTTGGTGCGTATTCGGCGTGAACCATGATCCACAGTGGGTCGGATCGCTGGTCGGCGGCACCATCAACAAAACGGCCCTTGACCAGTCTTCGCCTGGTCAAGGGCCGTTTTGCCTGTATGTGGCGGATCCAGGATTCGAACCTGGGTAGCTTTCGCGACGGATTTACAGTCCGCTCCCATTGGCCGCTCGGGCAATCCGCCAATAGTCGTCGTTCGCGGTTCCGATCGAGATCGACCCCGCGTGGCGACGGACCAACAATAGCGGATGCCAGGGGGTGCTTCGCCACTCGGTTCCCGGCCTGGGTCGGGTGGTGCCTCCTGGGACTTCGACGCCGGACGGAAATGCGGATGGTAGGGAAATCGCTACCCAAAGTCGTTCAGTCGTGGAAGCTCAGGCCTGCTTCCGCCAGCATCCTTCCCAGCTCTGTCCGCAGGTGTTGCACGCTCCGCCCCTCGCGCCGGGTCGTGATCAGGCCGGCGCGGCGGAGGGCGGAGGAGTGGGACGACGTCGTTCCCAGACTCAGGCCGGCGTCGGTGGCGAGCTCGGTCGTGGTGTGGGGGCGGGCGAGCAGGCGGAGGATACGGGCGCGAGAGCTGCCCAGGACGTCGGCCAGGGGGTCGCCTTCGGGCTGCGTGGTGGGGACCGGGAGGCCGGGGCCCGCCGGGTAGACGAGCAGGGGCGGCCGGTCCGGCCAGGCGCCGATCAGTGGCTCGTAGGTCCAGTGGAAGGTGGGGAGCAGGGTCAGGCCGCGGCCGGCGAGGTGGACCTCGCGGGTATGGAAGGCGGGGATGTGCCACGTGCTGGCTTGCCAGGTGGAGGTGGGGTACAGGGCGCTCAGCGCGGCCGCGACGCCGTGTTCGGCGGAGCCGAGGGCGAAGCGGGCGAACTCGGCGGAGTGGCGTTCGCGGACGCCGGTCCAGGCCGGGCCCATCACCGACCGGTAGGCGTCCCGGAGACCGCGGTCCAGGATCTCCCAAGCCTGGGTGTCGCGCGCCATCAGGGCTTTGACCCACGGGGACGGAAGCCTGCGGAGCCCGGCCACGTCCGAGCGGACCACGGCGCCCGGCGTGCTGCGCACCACCTCCAGGCCCTCTTCGAGGTCGGAGGTCAGCGGGTCCAGGAACGCCGGTCCCCGGTGTGACTCCAGCAGGTCCCACAGCGGCCGTGTGGTCGGCGGCAGGCGGTGGTTGACGTCCCGGCGCCAGCGGCCGAAGACCACCGCGGAGTCGCTTCGGCGGGTCATCATCAAGGACAGCTTCAACTCGACGAGCGGGGCGGGCTTGGCGGGGAAGCGGACCCGGGCGAAGTCGCCGGTCTCGAAGTGGAAGCTCAGCATCGGTCCTCCGCAACGGTTTTCGCCAGGATAGAAAGCCTCGCGAGCCGTTGTCGCGTAGCGCATCGTCGAGGCATGGCACTGGGAAGTCGACGGCAACCTCCCCGAATCTTGATTGCCGCGCTCCTGGCGCTCGCCGGCGCGGGTTGCCATGGTGGCGACTCGCCGCCGGCGGCTACTCCGGCTGCTTCCACTCCTTCGGCCAGCCCTCAGACCGTGTCTCCAGCGGCGAGTTGCGAGGGACAACCGGCTGATGCGCGCGAGCTGACGCTCACGACGAACGACGGCGCGACCGTGGCCGCTCTGGAGTTGGGCACGGGCCCGCGAGGCGTACTGCTGGTTCCGGAAGCGGGGGCACGTGGCAAGTGCGGGTGGATGTCCTACGCGTCCGAACTCGCCGCCAAAGGCCTGCGGGTGATGACGTTTGACATGCCCGATTCCGTTTCCAGCTCCGGGTCCGGTGCGGGGCCCGGTTTCGGCGAGGCGGGCGTCCAAACCGTTGACACCGCGCTGAACAGGCTGCGGGCAGACGGAGCCACCGCCGTGGTCCTCGTCGGCGCGTCCGCAGGAGCGACCACGGCGCTGGCGGCGGAGGAGAGCGCTGTCGCCGACGCGGCCCCGGGCGTGACGTCTGTGGTGGCCCTGTCCGCCGACGAACTCGGCGACCTACCCGCTCATGCGTCGACGATCTATGTACCAACCCTCATCGCTGTGGCGGCTGGAGACCGGTATGTATCCATCTCCGACGAGCGCCAGCTGTTCGACGCCCTCGCCACGCCGTCGGAGCTCAAGACGCTGGACATGCGTCCGAGCGGTTCCGGGCATGGCTGGGACCTGTTGTCCGACCAGACCTTCAAGGACAAGGTGACGGCCTTCATCACGACGCAACTCGCCACCGGGTATACCGTCTGGGGCACCGGACCGCGCACCGTCGTCCTGAGTAACCAGAGCGACAGGGACCAGGACTCATGGCACGCCTACGCCGACCACCTCGTCGCCGAGGGTTACCGCGTCGCGATGTGGGACTACGGCACGGGGGACCCCGTCACCGCGCTCAGCGACCTGGTGAAAGCCTTGCGCGCACAGCAGGCCGGCCCGGTGTTCCTCATCGGCGCCTCGAAGGGCGGCAAGACGTCGCTCGTCGCCGCCGCCGGAATCACCCCGCCGGTGACCGGGGTAGTGACGTTGTCAGCCGAAACGGTGTTGGCTCCGGGGATCGACGTCTCAACCTATGTCAAACACCTTACTTGCCCGCTGCTTCTGGTCACGAGCGCGCAGGACGGTTACGGCTCAGCCGACGCCGCCAAGACGTTCCAAGCAGATCAGCCCAACCTCGCGGCCACGCTGATCTACCCCGGCTCGGACCACGGAACGGCGTTGCTGACCGGAGCGGAAGCAAAGGCCGTCATCGCCGATATCGACGACTTCTTGAAAGCCCACTAAGACTGAAGCTGATCGGGCGCACCGAGCAGCCGTCGCGTGAGTTGATGACGTGCCCCGGCGAGGATGTCCAGCGCCGCGTCCAGGTGAACGGTACTGACGCGCAGTGGCCCACTGTTGTCGGCCTCGCAGTTCTCAGCTCCCGGGTCCGTCCCGGACTCCGCCCTCTCCTCCGCGGCGATCAGGGCGGCGCGGCGGATCAGTTCCTTGATGAAGGAGGCCGTGACGCCGTCCATCCGCTCGATCAGCCCGTCGGCCCCGCTCAGATCCAGGTCGAGCCCGCCTCGATAGAGCTCCAGCAGGCGGCGCCGCCCGTCGGCGTCCGGCAACGGCACCTCGACCGCGTGGTCCACCCGGCCCGGCCGCATCGCCAATGCCGGCTCCAACACGTCCACCCGGTTGGTCGTCAGCACGAACGTCACATCCGCGTCCCCGTCCAGACCGTCCATCTCGTTGAGCATCTGGAACAGCAGCGGATTCGTCTGCGGCCCCATCGAGCGGTCCTGGGCGATGAGGTCCACGTCCTCGACCACCACCAGCGCCGGCTCCAGCGCGCGGGCGACCTCGCACGCCGGCTTGATCATGCCCAGCGCGTTGCCGGTGAGGATCACCACCGTGGTCTCCGGCAACCGGCTCATCAGATACCTGACGGTATGGGTCTTGCCGGTTCCTGGTGGGCCGAACAGAAGCACCCCGCGCTTGAGGTGCTGGCCGTGCGCCAGAAGCGTGGCGCGGTGCCGGTTGACGCCGAGGATCTGCCCTTCGATGCCCTCCAGCATCCCCGGCGGCAGGATCAGCTCCTCGCGCTGCATCTTCGGACGCTCGCGGAAGCTCAGCAGCGACTGGTGGTGGCCGAACATGTCGTTGCCGAACTCCAGGACGTGGCCGCGGTAGACGCTCGACTCCACGGCCAGACGCCGGATCTCGGCGATCGCGGCCCGTGCCGCCGCCCGGTCGGCGCAGGCGATCTCGACGCTCACGTCGCTTTGCGGTCCGCGATGCTCCAAACCCCGTAGCAGCAAGGCCATCGGGAGCTTCGGGTCCTCGGTCTGGTCGCCGTCGTCCGGACCCGCGACCTCGTCGACGAGATACAGGCCGCACTGCACGCACGCGCGGGTCTGCTCCCCTGGACCCGAGGGCTGATCGGTCATCGGCACACCGCCGACGGCCATGTTCATACTCGTGTCGGGCTGGAACAGGTCGGACAGCCCGAACATCCGGTGCCGGAACCCCGTCAGCCCGACGAGCTGGTACGGGGCGCCGTGGCGCGCCAGCCAGGTGTCGACCGCGCCCTGTACGTTGACGTGCTCGAAGGGCGGCCACTGGGTGCTGATCACCGGCAGCAGGCCGGCATCCGGTCCGAGGTGCGCGGTCAGCGTGTCGGGGATCGAGGGGCCCGGCTCGGCTCCGTGCGGCGGAGCGCCGCCGGCGTTCCCGGCGACCGTACCGAGGGCGGCGGTGACGGTGAAGCGACCACCGGAGGAAGGGGGCGGCATCGGCTGTGAGCGCATGGGCTCCACCATGCCAGTCTGTCAGGGTTCTGAACTAGTCGTTTCCCGGACGTGGAGCGGGACTGACTTCTCCGCGCCCGAGGCGGCTACGCGCGGTTGACCGCTCGCGCGACGCCGGCGGCGATGGTCGTGGCGAGGATCCAGCCGGCAGCCGTGAGAAGGTACGCGACCCACTGATAGCCGCCGGTGGCGACGAAGGCGCGGCCCTGCCCGAAGTTGATGACCGGCAGCAGCAGATCCAGCGAGTAGATCAGGGGGTTGAAAGGCGCGGTCTTGTCGGGCCCCGACGCGACCGGGTGGTGCAGCCCGAACACGATGGTCCCGGTGATCAGCAGCGCGAGCAGCCATCCGAGCGCGCGCTCGGGCCGGTAGCCGTAGCCGACGGCGGCGTCCTGGACCAGGCCCCACGGCCGGGCGCTGAGTGACAGGGTTTTGCGACGCGCTCGCTGCTTGGCGAGCAGCACGCGGCGCGCCTCACCGTCGAGGCCCTGCCGCCGATACACGGCGGCGAGCTGCTCGTAGGGGCCGGGCCAGTAACTGTCGCCCTCGCGCTTGAGCCAGGCGATGCGGTCGGCCACGGAGCCCGGTTCGGCGATGCGCTCGTAGGCGAAACCGTCGAGGGCCAGGCGCGGCGGCCAGGTCGCGGGATCGTCGTTGAGGACGCCGACCTGCGCGTTCCTGAGGTGGATCCCGCCCTCGGGCGGAGCTGCGAAGCGCAGGGTGAGTTCGGCGGCTCGGAGGTGGCCGAGTATGAGGATGCTGGGGCCGGCATCGGGTGCGTTAGTGCCCGCCGCCAGAACGCTCTCTCGGAAGTCCACGTCGTTCCCCACTCGCGCGCTGGAGAACCGCACTACCCCGGCGGACCGCAGCCCGCGGCATCGGGCCGCGCCGCCCACCTCGACGTAGCGCGCGTCGAGAGCGTCCTTGCCATCCCCGTGGAGCACGGCTTCGTCGAAGCGGACGTGGCCTGCGACGCGGGCACCTGTGATGCGTACTTGGCCTTCGGCTTCGAAGCCGCGGTAGCACTGGAGGTCCGCGCCCACAGTGACCTGATACGCCTCCAGGGCGATGCCGCCGGGGCTGCTGAGCTTGGCGTCGGCCAGCCGCAGAAGGCCGGCGGTCTGCGCGCCGGAGAAGCGGACGAGGCCCTCGGCGCGTAGGCCGTCGGCCATCAGGTCGCTGCCGACGTGCAGGCGCGCCGCGTCCAGCGCTTCGCCACCCGGGGCACGGAGCCAGGCCCGTTCCAGGCTGACGACGCCGTCGGTGCGCGCGTCGCGCAGCACGGTCGAGCCCTCGGCGGTCGTGCCCCACATGGCCAGATCACCGGTCATGCGGGCGCGGTCGGCACGCAGGGCGACGCCGGACGGGTTGCTCAGCACGGCGTCCGTGATCTGCAGGCTGCCGCCGATCACCGCACTGTCCAGGCGGATGCGTCCGGTGACGTGGGCTCGGTGGAGGACGACCGAGCCGTCGACGTGCGCCTGCGTGGCGTTGAGGCCGGCCATGCGGGTGCCGTGGAGGTTCAGGCGGCGCAGACGAGTGTCGTGGAGGTCGATCTCGTCGTCGAAATGGCTGAAGGAGAAGCTCAGCGAGTACCGCAGCTCCAGATACTCGAGCTCAAGCGGCCCCATCACCCGCGCACCGACCACCCGCAACGGCGCCCGCCGCGCGTCAGCCTCCTCGATCAGCCTGCGGATGAAGTCGGCACGCAGCGTCCGCTCCGGGCCCCACGATCCACCGAGCGCGGGATCGTCGACCGCGGGATCGCCGACCGTGAGGACGGTGCGCCTGCCCTCCAGAAAATCTTTCCGGACCTGCTTCTCAACATCACTGAGTCCGGTCGGCCGCATGCCTAAGTTCTACCGTGGCTCCGCGAGCTCGATCGAGTCCTGCGGCGGAGACCCCTTCGGCCGCCGCGGCTCCCGCACCCCGCCCTCCGGCTCACCCGGCCACCCAGGCCCACCCGGCTCCTTGCTGATCCTCCGCGCCTTACGACTGCGCAGAGCACGCTTCACCCGCTGCTTGACCGTCATGACCAGTCAACGCCCACGGGAAAACCGGGAGTTCCATCGCAAAGATCGCGTACTCTCTCGGCGAACACGAAGGGGGACCCATGACCGTCGAACTGCCACGCACCTTGGTCTTCTCACCCCGCGCCAACGACACCTCCCAGGTACTCACGGTCGCCGCATACCGTCGCGGAATGCTGACGGAGCACCTGACCGGTTGGCGTGTCCCGGAAGGCTTCACGATCGGCGGTCCCGCACACCTCTACGCGGGACCACTGTTCGCGGACGCGGTAGCAGCCGACCTCGGCGTCGGACTCCTGGAGCCACCGGACGACTGGCTGACACGCCTGCCATACGACACGGTCCGCCGCAATATCAGGATGATGACGATGGCCGAGGCATGGCAGCTCCGTACCCCGGCATTCCTGAAGCCACCCAATGACAAGAGCTTCCCGGCACGCATCTACCGTGACGGCTCCCAGCTTCCGGGCCCCGACGCGGTCGACTCCGACACCCCGGTCCTGGCCAGCGACCCGGTGCAGTTCACCACCGAGTTCCGCCTCTACGCACTCGACGGCGAGATCACCACCGGCGCCCAGTACGCAATCGACGGCGACCTCGACATCGAGCCCCTGGCCGGCCACGAGCTGGAGCCGCAGATCCTCGCCTTCGGCGCAGACGTGCTCAGCGAGTGCGCCGACACACTGCCGAGCGCCGTGGTGGTCGACGTCGGCCTCATTGTCGACCCCGCGCACGGCGCCGTCGCCCCAGCCGTCATCGAGGCCAACGCCGCCTGGGCCTCGGGCCACTACGCCGCGGACCCGGAACGCGTACTGGACGCGGTTCTCCGCGCGGCAGGGCCTATGGACGAGATCAGCACCCGCGATCGCATTTTCCTGAGATCACCCGTTCGGCGGATCGACGACGAGCCCTGACAGGCCCAAACTGGTTTCAATGCATAGCACCCGCTATCGGGGGATGTGGGGGATGGATGAGAGATTTCCAGAGAATGAGCGTTCAGGCCGACGGCACGATCCACCTCTAACGGATTCGAGTACCAGCCTCAAGCCGAACGCTGCTCAGGCCTCGGCCGCGGTCCCGGCGCAGGACGGTGGGTCGGACTCGGGCGCCGCCCCGGCTCAGGACGGCGGGCCTGCGCCAGACGGCGGACGGGACGCGGGCGTTGTCCTGGCGGCAGACGCAGTTCCGTCCTCGAGCGCAGGCTCGGCCCTGAATGGCAGCCCGGACGCCGGTGTCGGACCGGCCCCGGCTGTCGTTCTGGACTCGGGCGCTGGCTCGGCTTCGGGCGGTGGCTCAGGTCCCGGCGTGGGTCCGGTCTCGGGTGCCGGCTCGGCTTCGGCCGGTGGTCTGGTCTCGGGCGCAGGCTCAGCTCCGGACGGTGACCCGATCTCGGGTGCCGGCCGGGGTTCGGATGGCGGCCTGACCTCGGGTGCCGGCCCGGGTTCGGATGGCGTTCTGGCTTCGGGCGGCGGCTCAGGCTCGGACGATGGTCCGAGGTCGGGTGCCGGCCCGGATCCGGGCGGTGGTCTGGCTTCGGGCGCAGGACCAGGTTCGAACCGCGGCTCGGCTTCGGAACTCGGCCTGGGTCTGGTCGGCTTGGATCCTGCCGTCAGCCTGGATCCGGTCCCGGACACGGGCCCCGTCCCGGACCCGGGCTTGGCCCCGGCCCCGGTCTCGGACCCGGTCCCGGCCCCGGTCCCGGTCCCGGACCCGGACCCGGACCCGGGCTTGGCCCCGGTCCCGGTCCCGGATCCGGACCGCGATCCGGAGGCCGGGCCGGACCTGGCCGAGGCCGAGCAGGAAGCTGCCGCTCCGGCGGTGGCGGGGTGGGTCGGCCTCGTGTTCTTGTGTGGTGGGTTGGCGGTCGTGCCGTGGACCGCTTACCTGGCGCTCACGTTGCCGTTGAGTTCGGAGTCCGGGCATTACCGGGTGGCGTGGGTGGGCTTCGACCTGCTGTTGGCGTTCACCCTGCTGCACGTCGGGTGGATCGCGGCTGGTGGGCCGACGCGTAATGACCGTGTTGAGCTGCCGGCCACGGCGGCCGGGACGCTGTTGCTGGTCGACGCGTGGTTCGACACGACCACTGCGGCTGGTGGCGGTGCGTTGCTGGAGGCGGTGCTGTTCGCCGTTCTTGGTGAGTTGCCGATGGCTGGGGTGTGCTTCTGGATCGCGCACCATGCCGAGGAGATCAGGGAGCGGCGGCTGCGGTTGTTGCCGCGTCTGGAGCGGCTCGGGCGGCGGTGAGGGGAGGGGGCGGGGGAAGGAAACAAGGACAAGAGCGCCAAGCGGCGGCACACCCGCCCAAGCAGCGCCCCACCCCACCTCCTGCGACGATGGCGACATGCCCGCCCCCACCCGCCCCCACGTCATCCTCAGCGCCGCCATGTCCCTCGACGGCCACCTCGACGACACCACCCCCACCCGCCTCCTCCTCTCCGACGCCGAGGACTTCGACCGTGTCGACGCCCTGCGCGCGGCCTCCGACGCGGTCATGGTGGGTGCGGAGACCATCCGGCGTGACGATCCGCGCCTGCTGGTGAACGATCCCGAGCGGCGGGCCGAGCGTGTCCGGCGGGGCCTGCCCGAGTACCCGGTCAAGGTCACCGTGACCGGCACCGGTGCCCTCGACGCCGGTGCGCGCTTCTTCACCACCGGCGGCGACAAGCTCGTCTACTGCGCGGATCTCGCCGTGCCCGCGCAGGCTGAGCGCCTGCGCGGGGCTCCGCGTACCGAGGTCGTGCCTGCCGGGGAACTGGTCGACTTTCCCGGCATCCTCGCGGATCTCAGCCGGCGGGGCATCGAGCGGCTGATGGTCGAGGGCGGCGGGTCGTTGCACACCCGCTTTCTCGCGGAGGACCTCGCCGATGAGATCCATCTGGCCATCGCGCCGTTCTTCGTCGGGGACGATCAGGCGCCGCGGTTCGTCCGGGCGGCCGAGTTTCCGCAGAACGCGCAGCGGCGCATGACCTTGGCCGAGACGCGGGCGATCGGTGACCTCGTGTTCGTGCGCTACGTGATCACGCGCTAGCCGGTCGGCCGAACCGGACCGGTACACCCGGGGAGAACAACACGCTGTCCGGCGGGCGGGCGGCGATGCCCTTCAGACCGGCAGCCGCGACCAGGTCTTCGTCGCACGCCAACAGCTGGGCCCGGAACAGCGGCCACCGCGGGTGCGCGTTCGGCATGTGGACGGTCCGGCCGCCCAGTGAGAAGTGCAGACGCCAGCGGGCCGTGAGGAAGTGCTCAAGCGGACTCGGCGCCTCTACCGGCGACGTCACACGCACCCCGATGAGACTCCCCGGCGGGGGAGAGCCCGAGCCCGGTTCGCGGCGGCGCGACGCGTACCAGTACACGTCGCCGAACCGGTGGACCGACATCCGCGCCCATCGGTACGGCAGCCGGAAGAACAGCCGCGCCGTGGCGACCGGCAGCAGCCGTGACGCCTCCAGCGAGCGGAACACCACGCCCCGCCGGCCCGCGGCGTCCACGGAGTACAGGCGCACGTTCGTCTCCGGGAAGGTCCCCAGGTAGGGCATCCCGGGCAGCGGTCCCCACCCGATCCGGTGCATGCGGAACGCGATCAGCCCGACGTACGTCACACCGTCGATCACGTCCGGCACCACGCCCGGCGGCAGCAGCGGCGCCACCACCGCCGGATCGACGGCCCAGTGCAGGAACGTCGCGTCCAGCCAGGACTGCGTCATCAGCGTGCGGCCGGGCAACCGCGGCGGGTCCGGTGTCACCGGCTCCGGCGCCACGAAAGACCGGGGGCGAGGCTGAGGCCCTGGCTCCCCTTCAGTGACCCGCCCCGGCTCCGGCTCCGTGCCCGACTCCGGCTCCGTGCCCGCCTGCGGCTCCGAGCTCGGCTCTGTGCCCGGCTCCGCATGCGGCTCCGTGCCCGACGCCGACGCCGACGCCGACGCCGACTCCGTGCCCGCCTGCGGCTCCGTGCCCGGCTCCGCATGCAGCTCCGTGCCCGGCGTCGGCTCCGACGCTGGCCCCGACCCCGACTCCGACCCCACGTCCACTTAGCTGCCCTCCACCCCCATGCCATACGCATGCGTAACGCGGATCCGCAGCACCAGCCGCCGGTCTTCGACCATGGCCGCACGGAACTCGTCCCAGTCCGGGTGTTCCCCCACGATCGCGCGGTAGATGTCCACCAACTCGTCCACCACCGCGTCGTGCGGGTCCGCCGCCACCGGGGACAGCTCCGCGTCCCCGTCGAACACGGCGTACTGGTACGTCTCCGGCTGCACCATGAACGTCGCGCGGGGGTCGCGGCGGAGGTTGCGGGTCTTCGCGCGGTTGTCCGTGATCGAGACGCGGATCACCCGTTCGGCCTTGTCGAAGGAGTACGCCACCACCGAGAGCTGGGCGCGTCCATCCTTCTTCTGAGTGGCCAGCGTTCCGCGGCCTCGGTCGCCTAAGAGTTTCAAGAAGGCATCCACATCGTGATTCTAGGTTCCGGTCGAGGTGATACACATGTCCACATGAAGACATACGGGGCGCGCCGTCGTACTTCCATATCCGGTATCGCGGTGTTGCTCTGCGCTGGGCTGGTGGCAGCCTGCTCGTCGAACGGTGTCGTCGGCGGCCATCCCGGTGGGACCAGCAGCAGCACCGGCGCCTCGTCCAGTGCCACTGGTGGCACCAGCGCCACGCCGACGCCGCTGGCCACCGGCAAGTACGGTTCCCTGGATGCCTTCGCCGCCCAGAAGATCGACTGGGGGAGCTGCACCACGCCGCCGGAGGGGGACGAGGGGGCGGACCTGAGCGCCTTCCAGTGCGGCACCGTCGACGTCCCATTGGACTACGCGCAGCCCGGCGGCAAGTACCTCAAGGTCGCCATGGTCAAGTGGCCGGCCGCGGACGGGGCGAACAAGGTCGGTTCGCTGCTGACCAACCCGGGTGGGCCGGGGGCCTCCGGGGTGGACTTCGTCGAGGAGGCCAAGAAGCAGTTCGACGGGGCCCTGCACGCGCACTTCGACATCATCGGCTTCGATCCGCGGGGCCTGGGCCGTAGTGAGCCGATCCACTGCCTGGACGACAAGACCCAGGACGCGCTCTACGAGCAGGACCCGCCCAAGGACCCGGCGGCGCGCAAGGCCAAGGCCGAGAAGGACAGCAAGGACCTGGCCACGGCCTGTGCGAAGAACTCCGGCGACCTGCTGCCCTACGTCGGTTCGAAGTACGTCGCCAAGGACATGGACGTCATGCGCCAGGTCCTCGGCGACAAGAAGCTCAACTATCTGGGCATCTCCTACGGCACCTACATCGGCTCCGTCTACGCCGAGCAGTTCCCCGACAAGGTGGGACGGATGGTTCTGGACGGTGCCGTCGATCCGAACGCCGACCCGCTGGAGTCCAACGTCCAGCAGCAGGTCGGCTTCGAGAAGTCGCTGGAGAAGTTCGCCGACGACTGCGTCACCAACCACGCCTCGGAGTGCCCGCTGAGCGGGGACGGGAAGGCCGCCGCGCAGCAGATCGGCACCTTCGTCGACGGTCTGCGCGACCACCCGCTGCCGACCAAGGACAAGAACCGCAAGCTGGACGAGCAGCTGGGCTGGACCGGCGTCATCATCGGTCTGTACGGAGACGTCGGCTCCACCTGGTGGCAGTACCTGCGGGCCGCTCTGACCAAGGCCATGAAGAGCAACGACGGCAGCATCCTGCTCGCCGGCGCCGACCAGTACAACGGCCGGGACGACGCGGGGCACTACAGCACCGAGCAGGACGGCCTGATCGCGGTGCGCTGCGCCGACTTCACCACCCCGGCGCCCTCGCCGGAGGCCGTCCAGAAGGCCTACGACGAGCTCAAGGTCGGCGCGCCGATCCTGAACTCCGACCTCACCAAGGACGACCTCGCGCAGCCGATGTGCGCGGACTGGCCGTTCCAGACCCCGGAGAAGCCGCACCAGATCAGGGCCGAGGGCTCAGACCCGATCCTGGTCGTGGGCACCACCGACGACCCGGCCACGCCCTACCAGAACGCCGTCAACCTGGCCAAGGGCTTCGCCAACGCCCGCCTGCTGACCCGGGTCGGCACCGGTCACGCCGCGTTCGGCAGCGGCAACTCGTGCGCGCAGTCGGCGATGGAGGCGTACCTGGTGGCCGGGACGCTGCCGGCGGAGGGGACCCGCTGCAGCTAGGCCGGCGACGCCGGCAGGACGTGGTCGTCCGTGAGCCGGACGTGAGACAGGGCCGGGCCCGGGAACCGCTTCCCGAGCCCGGCCCGTTCTACGTCGCGGAACGCTCGTCTACGTAAGGAAACCCCGTGATCTGCTTCTTCGACCCGGCGCACGGTCAGGCCTCCGTGAACGTGATGTGGCAGCCGCAGTGGGGCGTGGCCCGCCCCATCGAGGTCTGCCAGTTCTGCGCGCAGCGCATCCAGACCACCCAGCCGCCGTACTACCAGCCGATGCAGCAGCAGGGTTATCCCCAGCAGGGCTATCCCCAGGCCGGGTACCCCCAGCAGGGCTACCCGCAGCAACCCCCGCGCCAGGGCCACAGCACCGGCGCCCTCATCGGCGCGGGCGCCGCCGGACTGGTCGGCGGGATGCTGATCAACGAGATGCTCGACGACGACGATGATGACTCCCGCGACGAGGAGCGCGCCTTCGAGCGCGGCTATGAAGAGCGCGCTTACGAGGATCAGCGCTTTGACGATTACGGCGGCGGGGACTACGGCGACGACGGCGACGACAGCTTCTTCTGAACCGCCGCTCCACCCTCGCCACCCTTGCCCACCCCTTACTCCGTAGACGCTCTCCCACGCCTTCAGCACAAGGTGGCGGCATGTCCAGGGCTGCCCCAACGTAGAGCGTCTACGTCTTTCTGAGGTTCCTGATACACCCCAGGATGACGAGCATCGATCTTCACATGCCGTGAATGCTCTGACATTCCATCTGCTCGTCCGCTCGATCCCGTACAGGTACCGAAAAGCACGAATGGCACCACCTAGGGGGCGCGCGGCGGCGTGGCCGCGCGCCGGGGAGAAAGGCACACCATGCACTTTGCCCGCAGGCACCGCATAGCGGTGGTGGCGGTCACGGCGCTGGGGCTGGGGGCCGGCAGCACCGCCGCCATGGCCCAGGCCGGCACCGGGGCGGCTCGGCCGTCCGCGGCCCAGCAACTGGCGGCGCTGTCGACCGGCGCCAAGCATCCCGTGATCGTCCTGCTCAAGAACCAGCATCCGGAACTGAGCGTCAAGACCGCCAAGGCCCAGCGCAAGGCGTCCGCCGACCAGGACCAGGCGCCGCTCGTGAGCAGCGCGCAGGCCACCGGCGCCCAGGACATCAAGAAGTTCTCGGTCATCAACGGCTTCTCGGCCAAGATGACCGACGCCGAGGCCGCGCACCTGCGCCAGGACCCGAGCGTGGCCGCGGTCGTCAGCGACCAGCAGCACGTCGTGAAGAAGCTCACCGACGCGCAGAAGGCCGCGATCCGGGACGCCGCCGACGCCTCCGCCGGCGCCGACGGCCAGACCCCCGCCGACAAGGTCATCCCCGGCACCTGCCCGGCCGATCCCAGCAAGCCGCTGCTGGAGCCGGAGGCGCTGCAGACCACCAACACCGCCTTCACCGACAAGAACCGGCCGCAGGCGCAGAACCTCGTCGACGGCAAGGGCGTCAAGGTGGCGTGGATCGCCGACGGTCTGGACGTCGACAACCCGGACTTCATCCGGGCCGACGGCAGCCCGGTGTTCACCGACTACCAGGACTTCTCCGGCACCGACCCGAACGGCGACGAGAGCGGCGGCGAAGCCTTCGGCGACGCCAGCTCCATCGCCGCCCAGGGCCGCCAGGTCTACGACCTGTCCAAGTTCGTGATGCCGGGCCACGCGCTGCCGGCCGGCTGCAACATCACCGTCCGCGGCGTCGCGCCCGGCGCCTCGCTGGTCGGCCTGAACGTGTTCGGCGCGGCCGACCTCGTTTTCGACTCCACCGTCGTACAGGCCGTCGACTACGCGGTCAACGTGGCCAACGTCGACGTCATCAACGAGTCGCTGGGCAGCAACGCGCAGCCCACCGCCGGCCTGGACGTGACCAGCATGGCCGACGAGGCGGCGGTGGCCGCCGGTGTCACGGTCGTCACCTCCACCGGCGACGCCGGCGTCACCGGCACCCAGGGCGAGCCCTCGGTCGACCCGAGCGTGATCGCGGTCGCGGGCACCACCGCCTTCCGCGACCAGTCGCAGACCGGCACCGCCGGCGTCCGCAACTTCGCCACCAGCTGGGCCTCGGACAACAACGCGACCCTGTCCTCCGGCGGCACCAACCCCCTGGGCCGGGTCCCGGACCTGGTCGCCCCGGGCCAGGGCGGCTGGGCCGTCTGCAGCCCGCTGCCGCGGTTCGCCGCCTGCACGGACTACAACAGCAAGCCGACCTCGATCGAGGACTTCGGCGGCACCAGCATGTCCGCGCCGCTGGTGGCCGGCGGCGCCGCCCTGGTCATCGAGGCCTACAAGAACACCCACAACGGGGTGCGGCCGACGCCGGCGCTGGTGAAGCAGATCCTCACCTCCTCGGCGCGCGACCTCGGCCTGCCGGCCGACGAGCAGGGCGCCGGTGAGATGGACACCTACCGCGCGGTGCGGATGGCGATGTCCGTCAAGGACGCCAACGGCTCCCCGGCGGCGCAGGGCGACGGGCTGATGGCCGTCACCGGCTCCGGCGACACGCAGATCTCGATGACCGGCAAGGGCGGCTCGAACCAGTCCGACACCGTCACGCTGACCAACACCAGCCCGAACTCGCAGACCGTGTCGGCGCACGTGCGGCAGCTGGAGACCACCGTCGGCGACGTCACCGGCAAGAAGGCCGTGGACTGGACCGACCCGAACAGCCCGTGGTTCTACGAGGGCTACACACTCGGCACGCCCGGTCTCAAGCGGCACTGGTTCAGCACCACGTTCACGGTCCCGGCCGGCGCGGACCACCTGACGGGTTCGGCCACCTGCGCCTGCACCGGCACCAGCACGCTGCTGCGCCTGGTGCTGGTCGGCCCGAACGGCGAGTTCGAGAACTGGAACAGCCCGCAGGGCACCACGAACTACGCCCGCGTCGACAACGCGCACCCGGCGGCCGGCACCTGGACGGCGTACTTCTACGCCAACGCCAACGCGGCCGGCTTCAAGGGCGACGTGAACTACGAGTTCCTGGCCACCAAGTACAAGGACGTCGGCTCGGTGAGCCCGGCGACCGCGACCCTGAAGCCGGGGCAGTCGCAGAAGTTCACGGTGAAGCAGACGCTGGCGTCCAACCCCGGTGACGTCTCGGCGGCGCTGGAATTCGACAACGCCTTCCACAAGGCCACCACGGTTCCGGTGACCAAGCGGACGCTGATCTCCACCAGCAACGACGGCGGCGCCTTCACCGGCACGCTGACCGGCGGCAACGGCCGTGCCAACACCCCGTCGCAGACCGTCTCGTACTACTTCGACGTCCCGAAGGGCAAGAAGAACCTGTCGATGGACCTGACGTTCACCGGCACGCACGAGGTCTCGGCGTTCCTGCAGTCCCCCGACCACCAGGTGATCTCGCTGGCCACCAACGTCGTCGCGGACGCCCAGGGCAACGGCGACCTGGTGCCCTCGCTGACCGGCTACGTCGACGCCCCGCAGGCGGGCCGCTGGCTGCTGGTCGTCGACGACATGTCCCCGGCGATCCTGGCCGGCGACCTGGCGAACCAGTACACCGGCAAGCTGAGCTACAACAAGGTCGACGCGAAGGCCGGCGGCCTGCCCAAGGGCAAGATCGCCGCGGGCACCCCGGTGACCGCGACCGTGACGGTGAAGAACACCGGCGCGGCCCCGCTGACCGTGTTCGCCGACCCCCGCCTGAACAGCACCGCGGATTACGACCTGCCGGCCCTGGCACCGCTGGGTGCGACCGTGGACGTGCCGTTCGCCACCACCGGTGCGCAGCCGTCCTTCCAAGTGCCCTCGCACACCAGCGAGCTGCGCTCGAGCCAGTCCTCCACGATCCCCGCCGACTTCGCGGCCTCCGGCCCGGCCGGCATGGAGATCTACGGCGTCCCGCACGGCCTGACCGCCTCGGTCACGCTGGACGCGTCGCAGATCACCCCGGGGATCTGGACCCAGGACCCGACCCCGGTCGGCCCGACCAACGGGACGGTCAGCGGCAAGGCGACGGAGTCCATCAGCGTCACCGCGCAGGCCTTCGACCGCAGCGCCGTCGCCTCCACCGGCGACCTGTGGCTCGGCGGCGTCGACCCGGCGGCCCCGGCGCTGGCCCCGGTGACCATCCAGCCCGGCCAGACCGGCACGCTGACCGTCACCTTCACGCCGGCCGGCAAGAGCGGCGACAAGGTGAGCGGCGTGGTCTACGTCGACACCTACAACCCGGTGTTCGGCACCGCCGACGAGCTGACGGGGATCCCGTACAGCTACACCGTGAAGTAGGAGCTCACCACGAGAACACCGAGCACCCGGGCCCGACGGCCCGGGTGCTCGTTCGTTTTCAAGAAGCCCGCGGGGCGGACCCTTCTTACGATGTGGTCATGGCGAAGACACAGACGTTCAGCAGCGAAGAGCGCGCCGCGATGAAGGAGCGCGTCAAGGAGACCAAGACGAGCCGCGGCAAGGTGAGTCCGGAAGAGGCCGAGGCCGAGGTGGTCGCGAAGATCGCGGAGTTCGACGACGCGGACCGGGAGCTGGCCGAGAAGGTGCACGCGGTCATCCGGAAGGCCGCGCCCGAGTTGACCCCGCGCCTGTGGTACGGGATGCCTGCGTACGCCAAGGGAGGCAAGACGATCTGTTTCTTCCAGCCGTCCGGCAAGTTCAAGGCCCGCTACTCCACACTGGGCTTCAACGACGGCGCCGCGCTCGACGACGGTGCGATGTGGCCGGTGGCCTTCGCTGTGACGAAGATGACGGCCGCCCTCGAGAAGCAGATCGCCGCGCTGGTCAAACAAGCCGCCGGCTGATCCGGCACGGGACCGGGCACCCCGCCGCGGCGGGTAGATTTGGGGCGTGATCGACCCGGCGACCGACCCCACCCCGGACCCCGCGCTCGAGCAGGAGCCCGGAGCCGAGTCCTTCGGCCCCGGCATCGCGCCCGAGCGCCTGGCCCTCCTGCTCGACATCCTCGCCGAGGTCCAGGAGCTGCCGACCGAGCACCCCGACGCGATCGCCGTCCGCCGCGCCACCGCCGGCGTCTACAAGAGCGTCAAGGTGCGGCGCCGGGCCGAGCGGCAGGCCCGGGTCCTGGCCGCGGACCGCGCCGTCACCGCCGCGACCGCGACCGGCGCGCCGAACCGCCTCGACGACGAGACCCAGGGCCTGCCGCTGAGCTCCGCCACCGCCGAGTCCGGGAACCTGGTGGCCGGGACGCTGCACCGCGAGCGCGGCTGCTACATCTGCAAGGTCCGGTACCGCGAGGTGCACGCCTTCTACCACCAGCTGTGCCCCCACTGCGCCGCCGAGAACTGGAAGCGCCGTGACGCCCGCACCGACCTCACCGGCCGGCGGGCCCTGCTCACCGGCGGCCGCGCCAAGATCGGCATGTACATCGCCCTGCGCCTGCTGCGCGACGGTGCGCACCTGACCATCACCACCCGCTTCCCGCACGACGCCGCCCGCCGCTTCGCCGCCATGCCGGACAGCGCGCAGTGGCTGCACCGGCTCACGGTCGTCGGCATCGACCTGCGCGACCTGGGGCAGGTGGCGGCGCTCGCCGACGCGGTCGCCGCGCAGGGGCCGCTGGACATCATCGTCAACAACGCGGCGCAGACCGTGCGGCGCTCGCCGGGCGCCTACGAGCCGCTGATCCGCGCCGAGGCCGAGCCGCTGCCCGCCGGACCGTTGCCGGAGCTGGTCTCGTTCGGCCGCTTCACCGGCTCCGGCCTCGTCCCCCTGCCCGGCCAGAGCCGGTCCCCGGAGGCGATCGCAGCCGACCTGGCGCGGCTGGGGACGCGGTCCAGCCTGGCCGGGACCTCCGAGGCCTCGGCACTGGTCACGCTGGCACTGACCGCCGGCTCGGCCGCCCCGGACCGGATCGCGGCGGGCACCGCCATCGACGCCGGCGGCCTGGTCCCGGACCTGGCCGACTCCAACTCCTGGGTGCAGACCGTCGAGGACGTCGACCCGATCGAGCTGCTCGAAGTGCAGCTGTGCAACTCGACGGCGCCGTTCGTGCTGATCAGCCGGCTGCGGACGGCGATGCGGGCGTCCCAGGCCCGCCGCAAGCACATCGTCAACGTCTCGGCGATGGAGGGTGTGTTCAGCCGCGGCTACAAGGCCCCGGGCCATCCGCACACCAACATGGCCAAGGCGGCGCTGAACATGCTGACGCGCACCAGTGCGCAGGAGATGTTCCAGACCGACGGCATCCTCATGAACAGCGTCGACACCGGCTGGATCACCGACGAGCGGCCGCACCCGGACCGCGTCCGGCTGGCCGACGAGGGCTTCCACGCGCCGCTGGACCTGATCGACGGCGCGGCGCGGGTCTACGACCCGATCGTGCGTGGAGAGCAGGGCGAGGACTTGTACGGGTGCTTCCTGAAGGACTACGCGAACGCCGGGTGGTAGGCCGACGCGGTCAGCGTCCCCGCAGGGCCCGGGGCGAGGCGCCGAACGCCTTCCGGCACGCCTTGTTGAACGCCTGCAGGTCCGGGATCCCGACCGCGGCGGCGATCGCGGTCACGGACAACGTCGAGGCCTGCAACAGGTGCAGCGCCCGTGCCATGCGCCGGCTCGCGATGTAGCCGACCACCGTGTCGCCGACGTGCTCGTGGAACAGCCGGGTGAGCTGGTTGTGCGAGACGCCGGCCACCCGGGCCAGTTCCGCCACGACCAGCGGCTCGGCGAGGTGCTCCTCGATCCGGCGCACCACCGCCGCCACCACCGGGCTCCGCGGCGCGTCGCTCGCGTCGGCGAGGTCTGATACGCGCCACACCGCGGCCCACACCGAGGCCGCGGACCGGCCCGGCGACGTCGGAAACGCCGCCACCGCGTCCAGCAGCAGCTCGCGGAGGATCGGCAGGGACGCTCCGGCGTCGCCGACGAACGGGTCCCGGTGCCCTCCCATGGCGAAGTGGACATACAGGTGCTCTGAGCGTCCCCGGTAACGGAACTCGACAGTGGTGCCCGGCGGGACCAGGCTCACGACGCCGGGCCGGAGGTCGTGCCAGCGTCCGTCGGCGGCGAAAGAAGCGTGGTAGCCGTACAGGTGCAGCTGCCAGAGATCCGGAAGCCGGAAGACGTCCCGCGCAGTGTTGATGCCGTGTACACCGACGCCGGCGTTGGCCACCACCGGCGGTTCCTCGACCCTCATCTCCGTTTCGCGAACCATGGTGAAAAATTACCAGTCTCGGTGAGCCAGGCCGATCAACAGAAGGCATGATCGCCCCTAGCGTGGTGAACCATGACCATGCAACCTTGGTTCGCCGACGCCAAGCTCGGCATCTTCCTCCACTGGGGCGTCTACGCCGTCAAGGGCATCCCGGAGTCCTGGTCGTTCTACAACGGCGAGATCACCTACGAGAACTACATGAAGCAGCTCGACGGGTTCACCGCGAGCGCGTACGACCCCGACGCGTGGGCGCGGCTGTTCCAGAAGGCGAGGGCTCGGTACGCGGTGCTCACCGCCAAGCACCACGACGGCGTCGCGTTGTGGGACACGGCGCAGAGCGATCTGAACGTCGTGAAGCGGACGCCCGCGGCACGCGACCTGGTGGGGCCGTACGCGGACGCGCTGCGAGCTCACGACATCAAGGTCGGCCTGTACTTCTCCCACCTGGACTGGTCGCACCCGGACTACCCGTACCACACCAGCGAGCAGTTCCACGCGGGCCCGATCACCGAGGACCCGGAGGCATGGGAACGCTTCCTGAAGTTCCATCGCGGCCAACTGAAGGAGCTGGTCGAAGCCTACGCACCGGACCTGCTCTGGTTCGACGGTGACTGGGAACGCCCCGAGGAGCTGTGGCGCATGGCGGAGCTCCGCGACCAGCTGCTGGGGATGAAGCCCGACCTCGTGGTGAACTCCCGCCTCCTGGGCCACGGCGACTACGCCACCCCGGAGCAGGGCGCACCGATCACCCCGCCGGAAGGCCCCTGGGAGCTGTGCTACACGATCAACGACTCCTGGGGCTACCAGGTCCGCGACAAGGACCACAAGCCACTCAGCATCCTGATCCGCACCTTCGTCGAGACCATCGCCGGCGGCGGCAACCTGCTGTTGGACGTCGGCCCACGCGAGGACGGCACGATCGTCCCGGAGCAGGAGTCCCGCCTGAAGGCCCTGGGCGCGTGGATCACCCGCAACGAGCCCGCGATCTTCGCCACGACACGCGGCATCCCGGCCGGCCACGTCTACGCCCCCACGACCCTGTCCGCGGATCGGCGAACTCTGTACGTGTTCTGCTACGACCCGCCCCGCGAGAGCGTGACGGTCAAGGGGCTCACCAGCAGAGTCAAGCGGATCACAACGCTGGCCACCGGCGAGGAGCTGACACACCGCCGCTACGGCGGCTTCGACCCGGTGCCGGGCGTGCTGGCGATCGACGCGCCGAGCGTGCCCGATCCGCAGGTGACGGTATTGGCGGTGGAGCTGGAGGGCGAGATCGAGCTGTATCGAGGGGAGGGACGCGGCTGAGGGGATTCAGCCTCGCGACTCGGGCTCAGTCCCGCAGCTCCCTTTCGAAGCGCTCCTTCTCGGCCTTCTTCCGGGTCTTGGCGAGCGCGTTGGTGTTGATCCGCGGATCGCGCTTGTCGAAGACGGCCTTGCTGTCATCCGGCTTGACGAGCAACGGCACCGTCCCACGCATGGCTGGAAGCTGCACCACGTTGGTCTGTATGACCTTCAGCCGGACGGCTCGGCCAGCGGCGTTCGTGAACTCGACGACGCACTCGTGCATGTGCGGCGCACCCGGCCGGCCGACCCGGATGATCCGAGTGTCGATGAGCTTCCCGTCGACTCGCTTCCAGCGGTGATGAAACACGAGCACACGGTACGAAGCCGACGCAGGACGGGCAATGAGGGAGAGACCGGGGCCGGGAAAGTACCGAACGGTGGACTACTCGCGCACTGAGGCGTAGGCGAGCCGAGGGCCGTGTAGCACGTGGTGCCTCAACACAGTTGTGGTGTCCTGGATCCCCCGTCACGTCAGCGGGCGAAGCCAATCTGACCGGACCGGTGGTGTCAAGCCGGGCGTTTCGTCACCAAACACCAAGCGATCCGGCTTGATACCGCCGGGCCGGTCAGATTCCGTCAGGCGCTGACGTGACGGGGGATCCAAAACATGGCGACCAAAAAAGCAGACCGCAGCCAGCGGGCTTTCAACACCATGGCCGAAGGTCGTATCAAGCCTTTACAACCACAGACCAACCGCCGCCGAGCAATGCTCAGAACCTGTGGATCGCCTCGGCGAGGGCGTACCCCCCCTGGTGATCGAATCGAAGGTCGCTGAGTAGGCCGACGCGCCAACGTCGGCTGGGAGAGCACGCCCATGCTTACCGCAGTCAACGCCGACGGCTCGATCGAGACCGGCTCCCTCCTTCGCCACCGTCCGCCTGTCCACCCGCGTCACCCGCGGTGCCGGATTGCGGTCGGCCGCGCTGGCGATGACGTTCAAGCTGATCGAGTCCGCCCAGGTCCGCTGGCGCGCGGTCAACGCACCCCACCTTGTCGCTCTCGTCCGCGCCGGAGCCCGCTTCGAACGCGGCGTCCACGTCGAGCGCGAGGAGACAGCAGCATGACCGGCCGTGTCCGCCTTTGGTGTCTGCGCCACGGCGAGTCCGAGAACGTCACCGCCGGGGCCGCCGGAGCGGTGCCTGCCGCGCCGCTGACCAGGCGCGGCCACGCCCAGGCCGCCGCAGCGGCCAGCATCCTGGCCACCGAGCCATTCAGCGCGGTCTACGCCGGCACTGCGCTTCGCGCCCAGCAGACTGCCGCCCCGACCGCTGCCGCACACGGTCTCCAGGCGGAGACCCCGGCCTAGCCGATCCTCACAGCCCCAGACGGTAATGCAAACCCCTGGCAGGGGATGTAGGCGCGGACACGGGTTGCGCTACACCCCCGACCTGGGGCGGAGATTTCTCGATCTCCGTGTAGCGCCAACGATCGCAACCGAACATCCGGATACGGAGCATGCCGTCATGCGCCGCATCTCACGCGCCGAAAACCGAGTACAGCAGGTTGATGATTTACTCGCTGTCGACAGCCGGGCCCGCCGGCTCAGGGGTGAGGGAAGGTGTCACGGGGTGGATGCCGGCGAGGTGCTGGGCGAGAGGTACCGCCTGAAGGCGCGGCTGGGGCGCGGTGGTATGGGGGAGGTCTGGGCGGCGTACGACGAGCAGCTGCGTCGGGACATCGCGGTGAAGATCGTGCTTGCCGAGCTGGGCGCGGACCCGCGACTCCTCGCATCCTTGAAACAGGAGGCCAGGACCGTGGCCGCGCTCCAGCACGCGGGCATCACCGTGGTCCACGACGTCGGGGAGACCGATGGTCACCCCTATTTCGTCATGGAACACCTGGAGGGGCGCACCTTCGAACAGCTCCTCAAAGACCACCCGCAGGGACTGCCGGCTGATCGCGCGGTGAGCCTGATGGTCGCCGTCGCCGACGCGCTGGACTACGCCCACGGCCGCGGGGTGGTGCACCGCGACATCAAGCCCGCCAACCTGATGTGCCTGGCCGGCGACTCAGTGAAGATCCTCGACTTCGGGATCGCCAGCTACGCCGAGGCGACCGTGCACGTCACCTCGACCGGCGTCATCATGGGATCCCCTCCGTACATGCCCCCCGAAGTGTGGCTGGGCGAGAAGGCCACGCCCGCAGCCGACATGTACGCCTTCGGCGCGACCCTGCACGCACTCCTGACGGGCGCCTACCCGTTCCCCGGCCCGACGCCCGCCGCATGGATGCGCCAACACCTGGACGTCCCACCCCCGCGGCTAAAAGGAAACTCCGCCCACCTCGACGACCTCATCCAGCAACTGCTCGCGAAGGACCACGACAAGCGGCCATCAGCCGCGCACACCCGGCAGGTCCTAGCGCAGATTCAGAAGTGGCCGGAGAAACAGAAAGAGCCACTCGGCACGAAGAAGTCAACGGCCTCCGGCACCAAGGACACGGTGCCGTACAGCGCCGCCGCCGCAGTCACCGAACCGGCGTTGCCAAGCGGTCAGGAGAGCACGGCCTCCGGAGAATCACGGAGGGCACCCATGAACTGGATTGCCGCTGGGGTGGGCTCGCTGCTTACGGCAATCGGGATCGTCGCTCTCATCACTGCGCCCTTCGACCACAGCATCACCAGCGCCGATCTACCCATGGTGCTCAGCGTGGGGGGAGGATTCAGCCTGGCGGGGTCCATATTCCTCTGGTTCTCGTTTCAGGGGCAACGCTTCGCGAAGATCTCCGCTGGAGTCGTCGCGGTATTGGTGGCCATGGCCGCGGGGTTCACCGTGTATAAGCTGACACCGGCTGACGATCCGCAGGCCAAAGACCTGCTACAGAAGATCGAGGTCGCGAAATTCATGGAGGTGCCGACCGGTCAAGTCCTGGAAACAGACTACAAGGACACCCTTTACTGGCAGGGAAACGGATATACCTCTTCGGGAAGTGCGCGCAGCTCATCCCAGCACATCTGGGGGGACGACCCCGGCGACCGGGTCAAGGCCTCAGGCGGCTCCTGGTACGTCCTGGTCGACATGTACCACTACAGCTCAACGTACGACGCGACCGCTGACTCGACGACGTTCATCAAGGAACACAGCGGTCAGACGTACCGACCCGCGGCAGCGCCAGCAGGCATGACGGCCATGACCGCAACGGCCACCGACGGATCCCGGCACACACAGGCCATGGAGATCGTGGACGGCACATTTCGGGTCCGGTTGGAACTCGACGTCGACGCGGCCTCGAACAAGCCGGACAACGACATCAACTCGCTGGCCGAGCTCATCTTCCAGCGCCTCCCCGCGCCGGCCGGGAAGTAGCCGCTTCCGGCTGACCTCCTGCAGTCACAAGCTCGCTACCCGCCCAAGGGAAACGATCACCACGAACGCGGGAAGCCGCCCCTCAGCAGACCACGGCCAGGCCAGCTCGGAGCAGTTTCGTCGGTGACCCAAACTCGACGACCCTCTGACACGGCAGGTCGCGGACGGCGAGACCAGCCGCGAGGTTCTGGCCCGCACCACCGCGGCCTTCGGGCACATCACAGCGCAGCACCCCGGCCAGACCGTCGCCGTGGTCGGCCACGCCGCCAGCCTCAGCCATCACATTTGACCGGCTCTGCGCACTCGACGGTCGGACCTGGGGAGCGCCCCTGCCCCATGCCGAGCCCTTCCTCATCGAGTGAGACGGCGATCACTGGCACTGCCACCGCCCATCCCACACTCGAACGTGTGCCACGCGTTCGCCCCACCAGGGGTGACAAAGAAAGCCCTCCGGACCCTGGAGACCAGGACCCGAAGGGCGTCGAACTAACTCCCGGTCATCCGGAAGTCGTACTCCCGCGGCACCGGCCGATCCGGATAGACCGCGAGCCACAGCGTGTCCAGTGAGGCCTCGCCCTCCTGAAGGTTGTCGACGCTGATCCCCTCATCAACCAGCGTCCGAACCCGTTCCAGATCCCCGACCGCGAGCGCCGCCTGCGCCGTGTGGAGCCGGACGCGGCCGTGATCGCGATCATCGGCTCCAAGCCCTGCGACCACCTCCAACGCCTCCCCCGCACGCTCGGCGGCGAGCAGCGCCTGGAGGGTCTCCACGGTGAGCTCGCGCAACCCCGGCTGGAGCCGATGGGCCGCGAGCAGCAGGTCCGCACGCTCCGCCGGCGAGGCAGCCAGATGCGCCAACCCCCGCAGGGCCCACGCGTTCGGGTGCTCGGTGACCGAACGGTCCCACGCCTCGCGGGCACCGTCGCAGTCGCCGTCGGCGAGTCGGAGCAGACCGAGGTGGTAGAGCGAGTGCCAGTCGTCGGCCGACGTCTCCAGCAACGACCGCCACTTCGCCCCCCGCACCGCCGCGGCCGGAACATCGTCGGCCGGCACCGGCAGCCGCTTGGTCAGGAACAGGTCCAGCCAGGGCTGCTGCTCGCTATCGCAGGACCCGAACGGATGCAGACCATCAGCCGGCAACTCGCCGGCCGCGATTTCCAGAGCCCCCCAACCGGATCCGCGGTGGAGAACCTCGGGCGTCGCGGACTCGGCGGCGAACCCCCGCGCCTCGACCAACGCCGCATCGAGATCCTTGCGCGGCACCAACCGCTCCAAAGCCCCCGCGACCTCGTCCCGCGCCTCGTCCCACGTCCCGTGCACAGCCGCCGGATCCGCCTCCAGCAGCCCGTACGCCTCGACCCACTCCCAGGTCTCGCCGCCCGGAAGCGCGAGGTGTTCCAACTGCGTCCGGGCCAAGCCCGCCTGGATCTCGATGTACTCCGCGTCGGGTCCCGACAGCCACTCCTGCCACCGCTGCCCGCCGGTGCTGTTGCCCCACTGGAACAGCTTCCGCCCGATCAACCGGTCGGTCGACGTCTGCACCAGCCCCGTGCCCCGGGCGTCCAGCGCGGTGATCCACCGCCGCTCGCCGGCCGGGATGTCCATGAAGAAGTCCGCCGCCTTCGTGAACCGCGCCGGGTAGCTCTGGTCGCCGCCCGCCGAGCCGGGGAAGCCGATCAGCTTCAGCTGCGCCTCGTAGTCGAAGTGGAAGGCCCGCTCGGCCGGTGCGACCACGCGGACATCAGGGCTCTGTGGCACCGCGATGTTCGACCACCAGTAGACCGGTGTCTCCTCGGTGGCCGGGTTGTGCAGCGACACGTGGACCAGCAGCACTTCCGACTCCGGCGGCAGCCACGCGTCGACCGTCACGACCACCCGCCGCAGCCGCTCGAACTCGTACATCCGCAGCACCGGCGTCCCGTCGGCCGCCGTCAGCCGCACCGCGTGCAGCGGCGCGCAGGTCAGCGGCCAGTGCCCGGTGGCCCCGAGGTTCCACTCGACGCCGCCGGCCAGCCACGCGTCGCGCAGTGCCAGGTTCGCCGGTTGCAGGATCGGGTTGCGGTGCAGCAGTTCGCGTCCGGTCGGGCGGTGGACCAGCGACCACAGCCGTCCGCCGTAGCCCGGCAGGAAGGTGGCGGTCAGCCTCTCGTTCTCGAGGACCAGGCTCGGCACCTCCCGAACGGTCCGCTTCCTGGTGTACGAGTCCTGGTTCGCGTACGGCAGCAGCGTCGTCGGCCGTCCGTACTCCAGGCTCCGCGCCATGTCCGGGTACGGCGCCGCCGCCGCGTCGAATCCGGGGCGGGGGACGCCGTGCAGCAACGGCAGCAGGCCGGTGCGCGGGTCGTCGGCGCCTTCGATGCGCAGCACGTCGTGCCGCAGTCCGGTGCTCATTTTCCGATCCCTACAGTCATGCCCTGGATGATGCGGGTGCCGAGCCAGCTGAACAAGGCGATCATCGGCGCCAGGACGACGCAGACCCCTGCGAACATGGCACCCCAGTCCAGACCGTTCAGCTGTGCCTCCTGGACGAAGCTGGACAGCGCCACCGGCAGCGTCACCTTGTCCTGGCTGTGGGTCAGCACGATGGCGAACAGCGTCTCGTTCCACGCCGAGATGAACTGCAGCAGGAACGCGGTGATCAGGCCGCCGCGGGCCACCGGCAGGATCACCTTGGTGAAGGTGCGCAGCATGCTCGCGCCGTCCAGCACCGCGGCCTCCTCCAGGACTTGCGGGATGCCGGAGAAGAACCCGGTCAGCAGGTACACGGTGAACGGCATCGCCAGGCCCAGGTAGACCAGGATCAGGCCGGGCTGGGAGTCGTCGAGGTTGGCGTGCGCCAGGCCGATGAACAGCGGCACCACCATCACCTGTCCGGGCACGCCCAGGCCCATCGCGAAGGTCATGCTCATCGCCCCGGAGACCCGGGTCCTCCGACGGGCCAGCGCGTACGCGCACGGCGCCGCGACGACCACCGCCAGCACCGAGGACAGCACGGCGACCAGCACACTGTTCACCGCGGCGCGGCCGAAGCCGCCGTCGGAGAAGACCTTTCCGTAGTTGGCGCCCTTCGGGTGCGTGGGCACGCCGAACGGGTGGCTGAGGACGTCGGTGCCGTCGCGCAGCGACGTGAGCAGGATCCAGCCGATCAGCGCGATGTCGGCGGCCACGACCACCCACACCGCGCCGGTGGCGATCCGCATCGGCAGGCTGGGGGCTTTGCGCCTGGGCCTCATGGTCTTCCCTTTCCGGCGTGTATCCCGAGTACATCGGGTCCGAGGTACCTTGGGCACTAGGTACCTCGGAGTCTGGGTACCTTGGGCATTGGGTACCTCGGAGGCTGAGTACCTCGGAGACTGGGTATATCGGTGGATCAGTACTCAATGGGGTCGCGACGCAGGATGCGCCGCAGCACGACCGTGAAGACCACCACCAGGAACAGGCTCACCAACGCCGCGGCCGTGGCCAGCCCCAGCTGCGGCGTAGAGGCCTGAGGAAAGGCTTCCTCGTAGACGTACATGGCGGTGTTCCACGAGTCCGTGGGCGGCTGCGAGCCGCTGCTGCCCCCGTACATCAGGATCAGCTCGAAGATCTTCACCGAGCTCACCGTCCACAGCACCGCGCACACCGAGATCACGTCCCAGCACATCGGCAGCGTGACATGGCGGAAGCGCTGGAAGGCGTTCGCGCCGTCCAGCTCGGCGGCCTCGTAGAGGTACTCGGGGATCTGGTCGACGGCGGCCATCAGGATCGCCGTGTAGTAGCCGGTGGCCGTCCAGACCAGCGTCCCGAGGATCATCGTCGGCAGGTGCTCGGTCGCCAGCCACTGCGGCGGGCGGCTCCAGCCGAGCCACTTCAGCGCCTGGTTGACCGGGCCGTCCGGGGAGAACAGCACACCGGCTGCGATCCCGAAGACCATCGCGTTGACCAGGCAGGGGAAGAACAGCACGGCGCGGGCGAACAGCCGGCGGTTCATCTCCCGCAGGATCAGCATCAGCCCGAAGGAGATGACGAAGGTGATCAGGCCGCCGATGACCAGCGTCTTGAGCGTGTTGCCCAGGGACTGGCGGAAGATCGGGTCCTGCCACAGGGTCTGGTAGTTGCCCAGGCCCTTCCACTTCTTGTCGCTGATGCCGTCCCACTTGTAGAAGCTGGTCCAGGCGGCGTAGCCGACCGGCAGCAGGAACAGCACGCCGTAGACGATGACCGCTGGCGCCGTGAACGCCCAGAACATGCGGCGGCGCGAGCGCTCCAGCGGAGCGGCGCCGACCGGAGTGTGAGAGCCCCGAGGGCCGCGCGCGGCGGACCCGCCCCGGACGCGGCGCGTCCGAGGCGGGTCCTGGATGGTGGCGCTGCTCATGCTCAGCTCTGGGTCTTCCAGAACGAGACCTGCGCGGACTTCATCTTGGCGACGAAGCCGGCCGCGTCGGTCTTGCCGTGCCAGAAGTCCAGGAAGTTCTGGTTCCAGACCTTGGTGCTCCAGTCGCCGGCGACGCCGTCGAAGGTCAGGCGCAGCTTGTCGGCGCCGAGGGTCTTCTGCACGTCGGTCAGCTCGGCCGGGGCCGGGATGTCGGTGCGCGGCGTGATGTTGCCGGCGTCGGTGGAGATGCCCGACAGCGTCTTCTTCTGCAGGAAGTACGCCATGAACTTCTCAGCCTGCGCGACGTTCTTGGCGTTCTTCGTGAGCGCGAAGCCGAACACCATCGAGTCCGGCTGGGTGGCGCCCGGCGGGAGCATGAACCCGTACTTCCAGGTCGACGGGATCTGCTTGGCGACCTCGGCGGTGACCCAGTTGCCGTTGATCAGGAACCCGGCCTTGCCGCCGGCCCAGTTGGTCTGCTGCGCCGGGTACTTGGTCGCGGTGTAGGTCGGGATGATGTAGCCGCCCTTGACCAGCTGCTCGGTCTGCTGCGCGGTCTTGAGCACGGCCGGGTTGTCCCACGCGGCGCCGCTCTTGTCGTTCGCGAGGTCGTTGAAGTTCACGCCGTTCGCGTTGAGCAGGTAGTCGAACCACAGGCCGTTGGTCCAGGAGTCCTCACCCTCGGAGGCCACACAGGGCTTGTTCTTGGCCTTCAGGGCGTCGCAGACCTTGATGAAGCCGTCCCAGTCGGTCGGCGCCGAGGCCATCGCCGCGGAGATGTCGGGGTCCGCGGAGTTGTAGAAGACGCCGGCGGTGCTGGCCTCGTAGGGGATCACCCAGTGCTGGCCGCCCTTGGGGTCCTTCGGCAGCGAGTCCCAGTACTTCGAGGGGATCGCGGCGGAGACCTTGACGTTGTCGTTCGGGATCGTCATGTCCAGCACCGCGGACAGGTCCTGCGCGTTGCCGTTCTGCGCCGCCGTGCCGTAGATCGAGTCCGCGCCCTGGTCCCACATGTCCGGGGCCTTGTTCGCGGCCATCGCCGGGCCGATCTTCTTGGCCACGTCGCGGCCGGTCCACTCGACGTCGACCTTGATGCCGGTGTCCGCGGTGAACTGGTCGATCGCGGCCTGGATGACCTTGGCCTGCGGCTCGTCCTTGCGCCACATCGACCAGTAGCTGAAGCTGCCGCCGGACTTCGCGGCGGCGTCGCCGGTGCCGGACGCCGGCTTGTCGCTCTTGCTGCTGGAACACGCGCTCACGCCGACCGCGAGGACGGCCGCGGTGGCTATCGCCAGGAGCCGAGGGCCCCGACCGGTGGTGCTGCCCATATCGATTTCCTCCAAGGCTGCTTCTGCTCGCCATAGGGCCCCTCCCCGCCCCCGGTCCAAGGGCGGCAGGCCCGGACCGCGGGTGGGTAGGGACTGATCACTAGAGGGGGTGCTGGGAGCTGACAGTAGGACGTCGTTAGCGAGAACTACAAGCATCCGGTGCAAGATTTTTTTGAGTGATGCGAAGTTGAGATCTGTACGTGCATTGATCAGCAGTAAGTTGCAAAACTTGCAAGAAGCGGCGACATGAGAAAGCTCCGACCCCGTGACCTGGGCCGGAGCTGAGCGCCTGGAAGAAGGAAGCTGCTACAGCTGGCGGACGCTGTAGTCGTAACTGCACGGCAGCGGGTGCTCTTCGCGCACGCGCTGTGAAACCACCGGACCCAGCCCGCCGGCCTGCCGCGCGTGGAACTCCCACCACAGATCCGACAGCGGGTCCTCGCCCTCGCGGACGTCGTCGACCACCAGGCCGGTCTCCAGGATCCGCCGCGCGCGCACCAGATCCCCGGCGTCCAGCGCGGCCCGGCACTCCAGCATCAGCACGCGGCCGGCGAACCGGTCGGGCTCCTTCAACCGGTCCACGATCTCCAACGCCTCGCCCGGGCGCTCGGCCGTGATCAGCATCCGCATCGTCTCGATCGTCAGCGGGCGGAGCCGAGGCGACAGCTGGTGGGCGCGCAGGCAGTGGTCGGCGGCGGCGTCGAGGTGGCCGTCGGCGGCGTCGAGGAACGCCAGATTCCGGTGCGCCCACGCGGTCTCGGCCTGCGCCATCGACCGGTCCCACGCCTCGCGCGCCCCCGCGAAATCGTTGGCGTGGTAACGGTTCACGCCCAGATGCAGCCACGTGAACCAGGTCGCGGTGGCCGGATCGGACGTCGCCTTCTCCAGCAGCGTCCGCCACACCGGGCCGACCGCGTAGGACGACGGCGGGAGCGCCGGGGCCGGGGTCGGCATCTGGCCCTTGCGGACCAGCGACAGCCAGGACTGCTGGTCGCGGCCGATGGTGGCGTCGGGGAAAGGCGTGCCGGGCAGGTTCAGCGCTCTGTTACGGCCGAGTGCGCGGCGTTCCAGCGCTCCCCAGCCGGAGCCGGAGTGGAGGACCTGCTCCGGCGGCTGGTCGGCGAGGGTGGTCATCCTGGCGAGCTCGTCTTCCAGAACGCTCGCCGGCACCGTCGTGCCGATCGCGCCGGCGGCCGCCGCGGTGGCCTCGGACCAACTGGCGCGCACCCGCTCCGGATCCAAGTCCAGCGGGCCGTAGGCCTCGACCCAGGACCACGACTGGCGGCCGGGCAGCCGCAGGTGCTCCAGCTGGGTGCGGGCCAGACCGGCCTGGATCTCGAAGTACGCGCGGCTGGGCCCGGACAGCCAGTCCTGCCAGTTCCGGCCGCCGGACCCGGTGCCCCAGTGGAACAGCTTGCGGCCGCGCATCCGGTCGGTCGAGGTCTGGAACAGGCCCCGGCCGGCCGCGTCGACGGCCGCGATCCAGCGGCGCTCGCCGTCGGGGATCTCGGCGAAGTAGTCGGCGCCGTAGTCGACGCGGCCCGGGTAGGAACAATCCATGGCGTCGGAGTCACGCCAGCGAGGGAACGGGATCCGGCGCATCTTGCCGGTGTAGGAGAAGTGGTACGCCGAGCTCGCGGGCATCAGCGCGCGGCTGTCCGGCGTCTGCGGCACCGCGGCGCTGCTCCACCAGTAGACCGGGGCGTCCTCCGGGAACGGGTTGTGGATGCGGACGTGCACCAGCAGCGCCGGCGAGCCGGCGGGCAGATAGCAGTCCAGCTGGTAGACCAGGCGGCGCTGGCGCTCGTACTCGTACATGCGCAGCACCGGCGTGCCGTCGTCGCGGGTCACGCGCACGGCGTGCAGCGGCGAGCAGGTCAGCGCGGTGTGGCCGAAGGTGCCCAGGTTCCACTCGACGCCGCCGGCGAACCAGGCGTTGCGCAGGCCCAGGTTGGCGAGCTGGAGCTTGGGCGGGAAGAACAGCAGCTCGCGGTCCGGCCCGCCACCGCGCGCCTTGTGGCGCAGCGACATCAGACGGCCGCCGTAGCCGAGCAGGAACTCCGCGCGCAGGTGGTCGTTCTCCAGGACCGCCGTGACCAGCTCCCGGTCCGGGGTCTCGCGGCCGTAGCCGTCCTGGAACGTGTAGGGGAGCAGCGACTCCACGTGGCCGTAGCCGAGGTTCGCCACCATCTCGGCGTCGGCCTCGGACACGTCCAGGCCGCCTCGCGGGTCGGGGAGCTGGCGCAGCGGCGGCAGCGGGTTCTCCGGCCCCAGCGCGGCGACCGGCATGACCGCCGACGACAGCCGCAGGACGCTCAACCGACGGCCCCCTAGGATTTGCGCTGACACCTTGCAGGATCGCTTCAGTGTGCCAGAAAATCTTGCAAACATGGTCACGATCCAGTCAGGGATTGATCGAATCGGCCGCGCGACCTCCGGCGCGGCCTGGGAAGGGCCCGCCTGTGAACCGTTATGAGCGCTGGAGCGTGCTGCTGGAGATGCTCGCCGAGAGCGGCAAGCTGGAGATCGAGGAGACCGCCGAGAAGCTCGGCGTCTCGGCCGCCACGGTCCGCCGCGACTTCGACGAGCTGGCGGCGCAGCAGCTGCTGTCGCGCACCCGCGGCGGCGCGACGGCGCACAGCGTGTCCTACGACCTCCCGCTGCGCTTCAAGGTCGCCCGCCACGCCCCGGAGAAGCAGCGCATCGCCTCGGTCGCGGCCGGGATGGTGGCCGTGGGCTCGACCGTCGGCATCAACGGCGGCACCACGGCCACGGAGGTCGCGCGCGCCCTGGCCGCCCGCGCCGACCTGGCGGGTGAGCAGCGCGGCCCGGCGGTCACGGTGGTCACCAACGCCCTGAACATCGCGCAGGAGCTGGTGGTGCGCCCGTACCTGCACGTGGTCGCGACCGGCGGCGTCGGCTCACCGAAGTCGTACGAGCTGGTCGGCCCGATCGCGGCGGCGATGCTCGAGCGCGTGGCCCTGGACCTGGCGATCCTCGGCGTCGACGCGCTGGACGCCGAGCACGGGGCCAGCGCCCACAACGAGGCCGAGGCGACGGTGAACCAGACGCTGGCCTCGCGGGCGCGGCACGTGGTGGTGGTCGCGGACTCGTCGAAGCTGGGGCGGCGGGCGTTCGCGCGGATCTGCCCGATCTCGGACGTGACGACGTTGGTGACGGATGGGGACGCGCCGGAGGAGATGGTGGCGCGGTTCACGGAGCTGGGGGTCCGCGTGGTGCGGGCTTAGGGATGGAGGCCGAGGTGGTGGTCGATGTTGGCGACGACCGCCGCGGCGAGCCGGGGGTCGCCGGTGAGCCCGACGGCCCATCGTTCGACGGCGGCGAGGAAGCCGAGGAGATCGGTGCGGAGATCGGCCAGGAGCTGAGGGAGCTCGGCGGTCGTGATCAGCACAGGACTCTGCCGTGCCTCGCCCTCGGGCCGTTTGTCCTGGTGGACCATGAGGCCGGCTTCGGTGTCCTCGATCCACGGTTCGGGGCTGTGGCCGAGCCACATGGCCGACCGGCGTCGCGGGTCGGCCCAGCCGTGCCAGTCGTTGAGTTCGCAGCAGCAGCCGGGGTTGACCGTCGTCGTGCCGTCTGAGGCCTGGACGCCGGCGCAGATCACCAAGTAGTCCGAGTCCGCGATCCAGCGCAGGGCTTCGGCCGCCGTGGGCACGCTGTCGTAGTCGGAGTCGTCGGGGCGGCACCAGTCGGCGGTCGCCGCCATCACCGTGCCGATCACGGCCGCGGTGGTCGTGGAATCCAGGGGTCCCCAACGGTATTCGCCGAGTGGCTCGACGGGCCAGGGAGCGTCCTCGTTCTCGGTCCAGCCGAGTTCGACCACGGCGCGCAGCGCTGTCACGGGACGATCATCCCACCGGTGGGAACCGGAACGAGATCGACTGCATCCAACGGCCATGGAACTCAACCTCAACCTGACGCGCCGGGCGGTGGTGCTCGGTGTCGCGACGCTGGTCGCTGTGGGCGGTGCGGTCGCCGTCGGTTTGTCGGGCGACTCCGCGGCGCCGGCCGCCAGTGCTGGTACGGGGAAGCCGGCTCCCGCGCTCGTCGGTGAGACGACGCCGTTGGCGCCGGATGCCTTTCCCGGTATCACGGTGCAGGGTGTCGGCAAGGTCACCGGGACGCCGGACACGTTGGTGCTCACGCTGTCGATCACCAAAAGCGCGGGGGACGTCAGCTCCGCGATGAACGGGATGGCCGGGACGATGACGGCTGTTCAGAACTCGCTGAAGTCCAGTCATGTCGCCGAGGCGGACATGAAGACGTCGGGGTTGGGAGTCAGTCCGCAGTACGACTACTCGTCCAACAAGCGGACCCTGACCGGCTATGAGGCCACGGAGAACCTGACTGTGACGTTGCGGGACACCAAGACCGCCGGGGCCACCATCTCGGCGGCGGCCGCGGCCGGGGGTGACGCCACCCAGATCTCCGGATTGTCCACCGATCTGCAGAACGACTCGGGGCCGTTGAACCAGGCGCGCGATGCGGCCTTCAACGATGCGAAGGCCAAGGCGGCACAGTATGCGAAGTCCGCTGGGCGTTCGCTGGGGGCGGTGGTGCGGGTCGAGGAGAACGTCAGCACGCAGCCGAGTCCGACGGGGATGAACGTGCCCGCGGCGGCGGGTGACAAGGCGGTTGCGTCGGTGCCGATCCAGATGGGGAGCACCGATGTCACGGTTCAGGTGACGGTGGTTTTCAGCTTCGGTTGATGGTGGTCGATGCCGGTTGGCGACGATTAGCAGCGGTTGGCAGCGGTTGGCAGCGGTTGGTGGCGGTCGACCAGCGCCGGCTTCACTCGTCCGGCCCTGGCGGAAACAAGCCGCCACGGCCGGACGAGTGAAGGGTCAGCCTCGTTCGGCCAGCACCCGCAACAGACCGACCAGGGAGGCGCCGGTGGCGATCTGGCCGGAGTCGATGAGGGCGAGTACTTCGTCCAGCGGTACCCACTCCACCTTCTCCGCTTCGTTCTCCTCGGTCGGTTCGCCGATGTACCGGGCACCGTGGGCGCGGAAGAGGCGGTACTGAGTGCGGAGCATCCCGCCGACCGGGTGAAAGGCCAGGAGCGGTGTGACTTCTGCCACCCGCCAGCCGGTCTCCTCCTCGACTTCACGCCGTGCGGTCTCGGCGGGGTCCTCGCCTTCCTCGATCAGGCCGGAGGGGATCTCCCAGACCCACTTGTCGATGGCGAAGCGGTGGCGCCAGATCAGCAGGACTTCGTCGCGGTCTTCGTTCCGCCTGGTCACCACACAGCTGGCGGCCTCGCGGGTGCGGACCACGTGGTGCTCGAAGCGGGTGCCGTCGCCGAGTTCCACGTCCGCCATCAGGACGTCGACCCACGGGTTCTCATACACGGGCCACTCGGCGTGGACGGTCCACCGGCTGCGGCTGCGGGCGGGGGGTGCGGCAGGGGTGGTCGCCTGGTGGGACGGCGTCGACTGGGGCTCTGACATGCGGTTGAGGGTAGTGGAAGGAGGACGCGACACTCTTTGGGGAAACCCGATTTCGCGCCAGGCCCAAGACCGTGTAACTTATTCCCTGCTCGCCCCAATAGCTCAGTCGGCAGAGCGTCTCCATGGTAAGGAGAAGGTCTACGGTTCGATTCCGTATTGGGGCTCAGATCACACCGGGGGTCCGGTGGACACGAAAGGGTGAAAGCCCGTGTCCACCGGACCGATCCGGTCGTTGATCGAGTGGCGGTGTAGCTCAGCCTGGTAGAGCAAGCGGCTCATAATCGCTGTGTCGCCGGTTCAAGTCCGGCCACCGCTACCGCGTACGTGCGAAACCCCTCAACCCTGCAAGGTAAACTTGCAGGGTTGTCCATCGTGAGGGCCGACCTGGGAAGGTCCGGAGCCCTCGAGAAGAGAAAGAGGCACCCCAGTGGCTGCTGTCGACGTCCGGCCGAAGATCACCCTCGCGTGCACCGAGTGCAAGCGGCGGAACTACATCACCAAGAAGAACCGCCGGAACGACCCGGACCGCATCGAGCTGAAGAAGCACTGCCGCTGGTGCAACAAGCACACCCCGCACCGCGAGACCCGCTAGTCTCCGCCGGGACCCGAGCGTCAGGCTCCAGCCTGTAGTTTTGGACCGCCCCGCCGACTCCGTACCGGAGTGGGCGCGGGCGGTTTCTTCGTATCCAAGGAGGCACAGGGACCATGGCGCTGGACGCCGGTTACAAGGGCCGGACCTATCCGCCGACCGCGGTGTACGAGGTCGGCCGGGAGAAGATCCGCGAGTTCGCGGACGCGATCGGCGACCCGAACCCGGTGTACCGGGACCCGGCCGTGGCGCAGGACCTCGGGCACCGGGACGTGCTCGCGCCGCCGACCTTCCCGATCGTCATCACCTGGCCGGCCGCGCTGCTGATCATCAACGACCCGGAGCTGGGCATGGACTTCAGCCGGGTGCTGCACGCCGACCAGAAGTTCGTGTACGCGCGGCCGATCTACGCCGACGACCAGCTGACCGCGACCGTGGTGATCGAGGACGTCAGCGAGCGGATGGGCCAGGGATTCCTGAGCACCCGCACCGATCTGGCCACCGTGGACGGCGAGCACGTGGTGTCCGGCTACTCCAAGCTCGTCGTGGTGGGAGCGGAGTCGTGATCAAGTTCGCGGACGTGGCCAAGGGCGACGAGCTGCCCGCCCAGACCTTCCCGGTCCGGCGGTTGGACCTGGTCAAGTACGCCGGAGCCTCCGGCGACTTCAACCCGATCCACTGGAACGAGCGCTTCGCGCAGTCGGTGGGGCTGCCGGACGTGATCGCGCACGGCATGTTCACCATGGCCGAGGCGGTCCGGGTGGTCACCGACTGGTGCGGCGACCCGGGCCTGGTCGTCGAGTACTCGGTGCGGTTCACGAAGCCGGTGGTGGTGCCGGACGGCGTCGACGAGGAGTCCGGCGCGCGGCTGACCGTGACCGGCAAGGTCGGCGCGGTGAACGAGGACGGCACGGTGCGGGTCGACCTGACCGCGGTGAGCGCCGACGAGAAGGTGCTCGGGATGGCCCGGGCCCTGGTGCGGCTGCCCTGAGGCCCGGCGGGGGCCGGGTCGGGGGCCGCTGACCTGCGGCCCCCGAACAGTTCGGGGGCCGTGGCGACGGTTCGGAGGCTGAGATGGCGCGCCCGCCGGACCTGCCACCCGGTAGCGTGTCCTCATGCTCGAACAGGCCTCGGCACCCCTCGCGCCCCTGACCACCCTGCGTGTGGGCGGACCGGCGCGGCGCATGGTGACCGCGACCACCGAGCAGGAGATCGTCGACACCGTCAAGGACTGCGACGGCCGCGGCGAACCGCTGCTGATCCTGGCCGGCGGCTCCAACCTGCTGATCGGCGACGACGGCTTCGACGGCACGGTCCTGAAGATCGCCAGCACCGGCGTCATCCGCCAGAAGACCTGCTCGGGTCTGCGCCTCGGCGTGGCGGCCGGCCACGACTGGGACGCCTTCGTCGCCGAGGCGGTCTCCCTCGGCGCGGTCGGCGTCGAGGCCCTCAGCGGCATCCCCGGCTCGGCCGGCGCCACCCCGATCCAGAACGTCGGCGCCTACGGCCAGGAGGTCGGCCAGACCATCGCCTGGATCCGCGCCCTGGACCGGGAGACCGGCGAGATCCGCGGTATGCAGTCCCGATGTCTGGAGTTCGCGTATCGCGACTCCGTCTTCAAGCAGAACCCGGGCAAGTACGTCGTGCTGACGGTGTGGTTCGGCTTCGACCCGCCGGCCGCCCAGGAAGCCGACCGGCTGTCCGCCCCCATCCGCTACGCCGAACTGGCCCGTGCGCTCGGCGTCGAGGAAGGCGACCGGGCTCCGCTGACCGACGTCCGCGAGACGGTCCTGAAGCTTCGTGCCGCCAAGGGGATGGTGCTCGACGCCGCCGACCACGACACCTGGTCGGCGGGTTCCTTCTTCACCAATCCGGTGCTCGACGTCGCGGCCTTCGACGCTTTGGCCGCACGCGCCGCGTCCGTCCCGCCGCGCTTCCCGGCGCCGGGCGACCGGGTGAAGACCTCGGCGGCGTGGCTGATCGAGCAGGCGGGCTACCCGAAGGGCTACGGCGAGGGCCCGGCGACGCTGTCGACGAAGCACACGCTGGCGCTGACCAACCGCGGCACGGCCGCCGCGTCCGACGTGCTGGGGCTGGCGCGCGAGATCCGGGACGGGGTGCGGAACCGGTTCGGGGTGGAGTTGGTGCCAGAGCCCGTGCTGGTGGGCGCCGCGCTCTAGAGCTTCCAGAGGTGACGCGAGCGGCGGACGGGCCATCGGACCCGTCCGCCGCTCGCGTTCTCTCCTGTCCCGCCTACGACGTGGGCGTCGCGGTCAGGTCGTAGACGGTCACGTTGTCCACCGTCTGGGCCGTGAAGTGGGCCTTGACCCAGGTGCCGATCTCACCGCCCATGTCGGCGCCGCCGTTGGCCTGGCCGACGCCGCCGGCGATGTAGTAGTGGATCTTGTGCTGGGCGACGTAGGCCTGGAACTGGGCCAGGGTGGGTGAGGGGTCGGAGCCGTTGAAGCCGCCGATCGCCATCACCGGGTCGCCGGTGGCCAGCTGGTAGCCGGCGGCGTTCTGGGCGCCGATCGCCGCGGCGACCCAGCGGTAGCCGGACGCGTCGGCGGTCAGCAGGGACTGCATCCGCGCGCTGGGCTTGCTGGCGTCGAGGAGGCTGTTCATGCCGCCGGGGCCGCCGGAGGAGGACGTGGTGCCGTTGGGCAGGCCGCCCTGGTTCTGCGAGCCGCCGGGCACCTGCGAGCCGCCCTGGTTCTGCGAGCCGCCGGGGAACTGGCCGTTCATGCCGCCCTGGTTGCCCTGCCCGCTCTGACCGCTCTGCCCACCCTGGTTGCCCTGCCCGCTCTGGCCGCCCTGGTTGCTGCCCGGCATACCCGGGAACTGACCGAGCCCGCCGTTCTGGCTCCCGCCCGGGACCTGGCCGTTCTGGCCGCCTTGGTTGTTCATGCCGCCGGGGAGCCCGCCGGGTCCGCCCGGACCGTTGAAGAACCGGATGCCGCCGGGGCCGCCCATGCCGCCCGGGCCGAACGCCGCGTTCGCCGGACCCGCCGACGGGATCGAGCCGGTGTGGCCGGTCGACGTCGTCGCGAAGGCGTACGCCGTCGGCCCGAGCAGCGCCGCGCCCACGCCGAGCGCCAGCGCACCCCACCGCAGGGTCCTGCCGAACACGCCGCTACCGGTCGCAGGAGCCTGCGTCGCCTCGGTGTCGGCTGAAGCGGGCGCCGCCGTGTCGGCTTCGCCACCGTCCACCGCCGGGACCCAGTCCGGACGCGCCGAGGCGACTTGGTCCTGGGCGCCACGGCGGAACCGCGCCGAGATCACCGGCTCCGCGAGCAGCAGCACCACCGCGACGGTGCCGGCCACCGCGGCCGCGAAGCGCAGCCACGAGTGCCAGTCCCCGGTGCGCGCCAGCAGCTCGAAGCCCCACCACGTCGTCACGCCGACCGCCGCCGCGAGGCCGAAACGGGGCACGAACTCGCCGCGCCGGGCCCACAGCATCCCGCCGCCGATGCCCGCCGTGACCGCGATGAGCGGCGCGAGGGCGATCGTGTAGTACGGGTGGAAGATGCCCTTCATGTAGCTGAAGACCGCCACGGTGCTCAGCATCGACAAGCCCCAGGCCAGCAGTCCGGCGCGCTCGAGGTCGGTCCGGCGTGCCCGCCCGGCGGCCCACAGCCCGAAGGCGAACAGCAGCAGCGCGGCCGGGAGCAGCCAGCTGATCTGACTGCCGATCTCGCCGCTGAACAAGCGGTTCCACGCGGTGCCTCCCCCGAATCCGCCGCCGCGCGGGCCGCCGCCGGGGCCGCCCGCGATGCGCCCGAACTCGGGGACGCCGCCGGTCTGGCCACCGGGGCCGAAGATCACGAGTCCGCCGGGCTGCCCGGTGACCTCGGAGAAACCGCGCGGACCGCCGCCGACGCTGCCGGTCTCGTCGCCGGTCAGCCGGCCGAAGCCGTTGTAGCCGAAGGTCAGCTCCAGGAAGCTGTTGTGCTGTGAGCCGCCGACGTACGGCCGCGAGGACGCCGGCGTCAGCTGGACGATCGCGACCCACCATCCGGCGCTGACGACAATCGCCGCACCGGCCGCCAGGACCTGCCACAGCCGCCGCAGGAGGCGGCCGGGGCCGGTCGCGAGGTACACGGCGGTCAGAGCCGGGAGGATCAGGAAAGCCTGCAGGGTCTTCGTCAGGAACGCGAAGCCGATCAAGGTGCCGGCCAGGAGCAGCCAGCGGGTGCTGCCGTGCTCGTGCGCCCGCACCACCGCGTAGACGGCCAGCGTCAGCAGCAGGGTCAGCAGGGCGTCGGGGTTGTTGAACTTGAACATCAGCACCGCGACCGGCGTGACCGCCAGGGCGGCCGCCGCCAGCAGCCCGGCCCCGGCGCCGACCGCCGTGCCGCGCGTCCGGGAGAGCACCCGCTTCACCGCCGCGTAGACGACGCCGACAGTGGCGACGCCCATCAGCGCCTCGGGCGCCAGCATCGACCACGAGCCGAAGCCGAAGATCCGTCCCGAGATCTCCATGACCCACAACGACGCGGGCGGCTTGTCGACGGTGATCGCGTTGCCCGCGTCCAGGGACCCGAAGAGCATCGCCTTCCAGCTCTTCGTCCCGGCCTGCACCGCCGCCGAGTAGAAGGAATTCGCCCAGCCCGACGCCGACAGGTCCCAGAGATACAGGACCGCGGCCGCCGCCAGCAGCGCCAGCAGGCCCGGCCGGGCCCAGCGCGGGTCGTCCTCGGGCCCGCGCCACAGGCGTCCGAGGCGGCCGGTGCCGCCGGTGCCGGTCGTGGGCGGGCCGATCTCGTAGACGACTTCCGAAGCGGGGGAGATCGCGCTCATGACAGCTCTCCAGTGTTCTGAGCCGCCGGGATCGCGGTCTCATGGTCGGACGGCGCGTGACCGCGCCTCGGATGGAAGACCCACGCGCGCAGCAGCACGAACCGGGCCAGGGTCGACAGGCCGTTGGCGACCACCAGGGCGAGCAGCTCGGTGGTCCGCGAGGGGTGCGGGGTCGCGGCGTGCACAGCCGCCAGCGTCCCGCTGGACAGCACCAGCCCGATGCCGAACGCCACCAGGCCGCCCACCTGGTCCCGCAGGGCGTTGCGACTGCCGGTGACGCCGAAGGTGAAGCGGCGGTTCGCGGCGGTGTTCGCGACCGCGGTCGCGGCCAGCGCCAGGGCGTTCGCCGCGAACGCTCCCAGCGGCGCGCGCAGCAGGACGTAGAGGAGCATGTACGCGACCGTCGACAGCACGCCGATCGTCGCGAACACCGGGACCTGCCAGCGCAGCCCGGCCGGCGGGTCGACGGCCCGGACGCGCGCCCGCACCGGGGCGCCGGAGGAGGACCGGACCGACGCCTTCGCCACGCGCCACATCCCCTTCAGATCGGCCTTGGCGGTCTTGACGATGTCGACCCGGGAGTCCGGGTCGTCGATCCAGTCGACCGGCACCTCGTGGATCCGCAGCCCCGACCGCTCCGCCAGCAGCAGGAGTTCGGTGTCGAAGAACCACTCCTCGTCCTGCACCCGCGGCAGCAGCGCCTGCACCACCTCGGTCTTGGCGGCCTTGAACCCGCACTGCGCGTCGGAGAACCGGGCGGCCATCGTGGTCCGCAGCAGGAGGTTGTAGGTCCGCGAGATGAACTCCCGCTTCGGGCCGCGCGCGACGGCGCTGCCGCGGGCCAGGCGCGAACCGATGGCCAGGTCGGAGTGCCCGCTCAGGAGCGGCGCCACGAGCGGCAGGAAGGCGTTGAGGTCGGTCGACAGGTCGACGTCCATGTAGGAGACGACGTCGGCGTCCGACGCCGACCAGACGGCGCGCAGGGCGCGGCCGCGTCCCTTCAGGTCGAGGTGCACGGCCCGCACCCCGGTCAGTTCCCGCTCCAACCGAGCGGCCACCGCCCAGGTGCCGTCGGTGGAGGCGTTGTCGGCCACGGTGATCCGGAACGGGTACGGCAGGTTCTCCACGAGGTACCGGTGCAGACGTCGCACACTGGCCTCCAGGACGTGCTGCTCGTTGTAGACGGGCACCACGACCTCGACCAGACGCCGACGCCCGCCACCCGATGCCCCGACGCCGGCACCATCCGGCGAGTCGCGTTCGGTGAGAGCGGTTGCGTTCATGGGGATGACGCTCGCGGCGGGGCGTGGGAGGGGAATGAGGCTTCGATGAAGCCGGGATGAGAATGGGCGGCGGTCGCCTGAAGCGCCCGCCGCCCCCCCGAAACCCCGGAGGGCCGGACGCGTCCTACGCCGCCCCGGCTCCCGGCAGCCGCAACCGCGCGACGGCCCCGACGCCGTCCGGCGGAGCCTCCAGCGTCACGGTCCCGCCGGCCTCCCGCACGGCGCGCGCCGCGATCGCCAGCCCCAGGCCCGACCCCGGCAGCGCCCGCGCGCTCGGCGAGCGCCAGAACCGCTCGAAGACGTGCGGCAGCTCCTCCGGCGGCACGCCCGGACCCCGGTCCCGCACCGTCAGCTCGCCCTCGGCCAGGCGCACGTCCACCTCCGACCCCGGCGGCGAGAACTTCACCGCGTTGTCGAGCAGGTTCACGATCGCGCGCTCCAACGCGGCCGCGTCGCCGTGCGTGTACCAGGGTTCGATGGCGGCGGTGATGGTCACCGGGGTCTCCCGGGCCGCACCGCGCGGCCTGACCCGCTCGACCGCGTTCTCCACCACCTCGTGCAACGCCACCGGGCTGCTGGCCGCCGGAGCCGCCTGTTCGGGCCGGGACAGTTCGAGCAGGTCCGCGATCAGGACGGTCAGCTCGCGCATCTGCGTGCGCGCCCCGGTCAGGAGCTCCGTGCGCTTGGGCAGCGGCCGTCCGGACTCCTCGGAGCGGATCAGCAGATCGATCGTCGTCCGCAGCGACGTCAGCGGGGTCCGCAGTTCGTGGCCGGCGTCGTCGACCAACCGCTTCTGCTCGTCCCGCGACGCCTGCAGCGCCGCCGTCATCGCGTTGAACGACTCCGACAGGCGGGCGATCTCGTCCTCACCGGTCACCGGCATGCGGACGCTGAGGTCTTCAGTACGGGCGACGTGCTCGACCGCCTCGGTCAGCTGGTCCACCGGCCGCAGCGCGGCACGCGCGACGAGCAGCCCGGCCGTCGCCGCCCCGCCGACGCCGAGCACCGACACCACGAACAGCAGCCAGGCCAGGCTGGTCAGCGAATCGTCGACGGACTGGCGCGACTGCGACTTCAGGAAGACGCCCTTGTCCATCGGGGCCGGCACGACCTCGACGCGGACCTTCTGGCCGTTCACGTCGACGCCGTCGCGCCACCGGTGCGCCTGCGACGGCTGGCCGACCAGCTCCAGGTCAGAGGGCTGGTCCAGGACCTGGGTGGAGCCGGGCGTGGCACAGCGCGTGCCGTCGGCGCCGACGAAGGTCAGGCTGGTCTCCGGAACCTGGGCGAAGTGGCCGGGTGGACCACCGGGGCCCAGACCCGGCAACTGGGGTGGGGGAGTGCACGGGTCCGAGGTGAACAGGATGCGGTAGCCGTCCGCCGGCTGCGTCTCCTGACCGATGTGAAAGAACTGTTCCGGGACCGTCGATCTCTGGATGGACTTGTCCAGCTGGCTGTTGAGCCCGTCCCGCACCGCGAACCACGAGATCAGTGACACTGCCGCGATCGCCACGGTGACCGCCACCGCGCTGAGCAGGGCCAGGCGTCCCCGCAGCGGAAGCCGGCGCATCACAGCCCCGAGCCCGCGCCCGCCGGCGCGCGCAACGCATAGCCGACGCCCCGTACCGTCTGGATCAGCCGCGGCAGCCCGTCGACCTCAGTCTTCTTCCGCACGTACATCACGTACACGTCCAGCGAGTTCGACGCCGGTTCGAAGTCGAAGCCCCACACGGCCCGCAGGATCTGTTCGCGGGTCAGCGCCTGCCGCGGGTGCGCCAGGAACATCTCCAGCAACAGGTACTCCGTCCGAGTGAGTTCGATCGGGTGACCGGCGCGGGTGACTTCCCGGGTCAGCGTGTCCATCCGCAGGTCCTCGTAGGCGAGAACGTGCTGTTCGGGTTCGGCCGCGACGCCGGGTCCTTCCGCGGTCAGCGCCCCGCGGCGCAGCAGCGCGCGGACCCGGGCGAGCAGCTCGTCGAGCTCGAAGGGCTTGGCCAGGTAGTCGTCCGCGCCCGCGTCCAGGCCCGCGACGCGGTCGCCGGTGAGGTCGCGGGCGGTGAGCATCAGGACCGGCAGGTGCGGGTCGGCCGCGCGCAGGCGGCGGCACGCGGTCAGGCCGTCCATGCCCGGCATCAGCACGTCCAGGACCACCAGGTCCGGCCGCGCGCGCTCGACTTCGGCCAGCGCGGCGCGGCCGTCGTTCGCCGTGCGGACGGTGTAGCCCTCGAACTCCAGGCTGGAGGCGAGGACGGCGCGGATGCCCGGCTCGTCGTCGACGACCAGGATCTCGGAGGCGGTGCCGCCTGCGAAGCCGGCGGGCGAGGAAGAGACAGGAGAGCTCACGCTCTCCACTATCCGGGCGTCGTATGAGGAACGTCTAAGAAGTCGTCGGGCGAAGCACGGGCGGTGAGCCGGTGTCCGGCCCGGCGCCGGGGTTGCGCCTCTGGTTAGTGACTGCTAACTTACTACTCATGAGCCCCCGCATGAGTGCCGAAGAACGCCGCGACCAGGTCGTGAAGGCCGCGGTCGCCGAGTTCGCGGTCCGCGGGCTGGAGGGCACGTCGACCGGCGACATCGCGAAGCGGGTCGGGGTCTCCCAGCCCTACCTGTTCCGCCTGTTCCCGACCAAGCGCGACCTGTTCATCGCCGCTGTCGACCACAGCGCCGCCCAGGTCCGAGACGTCTTCACCAAGGCTGCCGACGGCAAGTACGGCGCCGAGGCGATGGCCGCCATGGGGGAGGCCTACCAGGACCTCCTGCTGGCCGACGACGAGCTGCTGGGTATGCAGCTGCAGCAGTTCGCCGCGTGCCACGACCCCGAGGTGCAGGCGGCGGTCCGGGGCGTGATGCAGGGCATCTGGCATCACGTGGAGAACCTGACCGGCGCCCCGGTCGAGAACCGCGTGGACTTCTTCGCCAAGGGCATGCTCTGCAACATGATCGCCGCGATGGGCCGCGCCGACGGCGGCGACCCGATGTGGCAGCCGGTCCTCGACGTCCTGCGGGACGAAGTGAAGCCGCCGCGCTGCGAACCGTATGACGAGACCGCCGAGGTCCGCGCCGGCAGCCCGCGTGAGTCGGGCTACGCCGCCTACGTCGAGCGGTCGCTGACCAAGTAACGAGGACGGACGGGGAGTACCCGGCCGTTTTCTCGCCCAAAAAGTAAGTGACCGATCACTATCCACTTAAGTTAGTGACTGCTAACTAGATCCGAGGGGGATCCCGTGAGCACCGCGACCACCGCGACCACCGCCGACCGGATCCAGGCGGCCACCATCGGCCACCCGGTCCGCACCTTCCTCGTCACCGCCGTGGCCATGTTCATGGCCCAGCTGGACAACCTCGTCGTCAGCATCGCGCTGCCGTCGATCCGCGAGTCGCTGCACGCCGGGCTCTCCGGCCTGCAGTGGACCGTCTCCGCGTACACGCTCACCTTCGCGGTCTTCCTGCTGACCGGCTCCACCCTCGGCGACCGCTTCGGCCGCCGGAACCTGTTCGTGGCCGGTCTCGCGGTGTTCACCGCGGCTTCCGTGGCCTCGGCGCTCGCGCCGAACATCGGGGTCCTGATCGCGGCGCGGGCCGTGCAGGGCATGGGTGGCGCGGTGATCGTGCCGTTGAGTCTGACGCTGCTGTCCGCGAGCGTCCGTCCCGAGCGGCGCGGGGCCGCGGTCGGCGCCTGGGGCGCGATCGGCGGACTGGCCGTCGCGCTCGGGCCGGTGATCGGCGGCGCCGTGGTGGAGGCCGCGTCGTGGCAGTGGATCTTCTGGGTGAACGTGCCGCTGGGCGTGGTGCTGCTGCCGCTGGCCTGGTTCGGCCTCACCGAGAGCCGGGGCGCGGCGCGCCGCCTGGACGTGGTCGGGACCGTGCTGGCCACCGGCGGTCTGCTGGGCGTGGTGCTGGGCCTGATCCGCGGTGGCGAAGCCGGGTGGACCACGCCGCCGGTGCTGACCGGCTTCGTCGCCGGCGCCGCGCTGCTGATCGCCTTCGTGGTGTGGGAGCTGCGCACCGACGCGCCGATGGTGCCGATGCACCTGTTCCGCGGCCGCTCGTTCCCGCTGATCAACCTCAGCGCCCTGTTGATGTCCTTCGGGATGTTCGGCGCCGTGTTCTTCCTGTCCCAGCTGTTCCAGACCGTGTACGGCGACTCGCCGCTGGCCTCCGGCGTCCGGATCCTGCCGTGGACCGGCATGCCGATGCTGGTGGCGCCGATCGCCGGGATCCTGTCCGACCGCATCGGCGGCAAGTGGATCGTCACCGCGGGCCTGGGCCTGCAGGCGGTGGCGCTGGCCTGGATCGCCGCGGTGGTCACGGTCGACGTCGACTACACCGCGCTGCTGCCGGCCTTCGTCCTCGGCGGCACCGGGATGGCCATGTTCTTCGCGCCGATCGCGAACCTGGTGCTGGGCTCGGTGCGGCGCCACGAGGAGGGCATCGCCTCCGGCGTCAACAACACGCTGCGCGAGCTCGGCGGCGTGCTGGGCATCGCGGTGATGGGCGCGGTCTTCTCCGCGAACGGCGGCTACGGCCCGACCGCCACGAAGTCCCCGGCCCAGCACTTCCTCGACGGCGTGATCCCCGCGGTCTTCACCGGTGCGGCGATCCTCGCGGTGGCCATGCTGGCGATGTGGCTGGTGCCGAGCCGCCGCCAGGCGAGCGCCGAAGAGGTCTTGGTCTCACACGTGGCCCAGGACGCCGACGCGGACCAGGAAGCCGAAGACATAGCCCAGGGCGTTGGTGGCCCAGTGGAAGGACATCGGAACAAGGAGGCTGCCGGAGCGGCGGCGTAGCTCGCAGAACAACGCGCCGCCGAGGCCGGTGAAGACCACCGTCCCGAGATCAGCCAGCGCCGCACCGAACTCCGAAGGCCCCAGGAGTGACGTGAGCGCTGGCTTCTCGGTGTTCAGGTGCAGCGACGACAGGATGTGCCAGCACCCGAACATCAGCGCGCTGAACGCGGTCGCCCACAGTGGCTGCCACCGTCGCAGCGCGAGGCCGAACAGCACCCCGCGGAAGGCCACCTCCTCGGCCAGCACGGTCGCGAACGGCACGTCGACGAGCACCCTGACCGCCACCTGGGTGACCGTCAGCTTGGCGTAGCGGTCGTCGGTGAACAGCGAGCGGGTGACCGGCAGCAGCGCCCCCATGAGGTACACCGAAGCGACGGCGGCGACGATGATCGCGGACCATTTCAGGCCCAGCGGCCAGGACTTGCGGTCCAGCCCCATCTCCTCCAGCGCGTGCCCGGACCACCAGGCCAGCCCGGCGAACAGCCCGGTCACCGCGAGGGCGACCACCAGGTCGGGCAGCGACTCCACCCACGCCGACCGGTGGAGCAGGTAGTTCACCGCCGCCAGCAGCAGCACCGCGAACACCAGCGCCTGGCCGTTGCCGAGGGGGCGGCGCAGGTGGTCGAGGGTCCAGCGCCAGGGGTCGCGGCGGGCGGGCACGATGGCGTCGGGGGCGGCGACGCCGGGTTCGACGACGCCCGATTCGATGACGCCGGGTTCGATGACAGGGCGGTCGGCGGCACCGCGCCCGGTGGCCGGGAGGTCGGTGGCCGCGAGATCGGCGGCCGCGAGATCGACGGGAGAGAGGTCTGCGGCACCGTGCTCGGCGGCGGCATCGCGTTCGGCCACGGCGCCGGCTTCGCCTGCGGCGTTCGCTTCGGCCACGGCGCTGGCTTCGGCCACGGCGCCCGCTTCGCCCGCCGCGGTTCCCTCGGTGACGTATTCGTCCCCGGGCTCCTCCTCGGCCGGCCTCAACTCCATCTCCGGTTGATCGCGGCCATGGTGTTCTCCAAGCGTTCGGTGTCGGCCGGAGACCAGCCCGCCGGCGGCAGGACCGCGGCCCAGCCCTCGCACGCCCCGGTGCCGTAGGTGTGGCCGTGCGTCACCGGCATGCCGAACGACACCGCGAGGTCCACGGTGGTCTGCCAGAAGGAGACGATCGGGTAGTAGCGCAGCTGCGGGGTGATGTCCGGCCCCAGCGGTGGCGAGGCCCAGCCGGGCTTGTTGAACAACAGGTCCGGCGTCCACCAGACCACCGGGTCGGACGCGTTCTGCAGGTACACGACCCGCGGATGCTCCCATGTGGTGGTCAACGGATAGCGCAGGTCGATGTCCGGCCACTGGGCGAAGCGGACGTTCCGGCCCCGCTGGTACACCGGCCGCCACTCCGGCGAGTCGGGGTCCCGATGGGTGACGATCTGCTTCCACACCCGGCTGGCCTGCGGCGGGCCCTCGAAGAAGACCCCGTCGGAGCCGTCGATCAGCTCCTGCGGTGTGTTGAAGACGGCGTCCAGCGAGAAGGAGCCCAGAGACTCCCCGGACAGCACCAGCTTCGGCCGTCGGCCGGCCGGGATGGTCTGCAGCCGGTCGTGGACCGCGTGGTACAGGGCCTGGGCGGCGTGTCCGGCGCGCTCCTGGTCCACCAGGAACGAGATCCAGCTCGGCAGGTACGAGTACTGCACGGCCACGGTCGCGGCGTCGCCGCCGTACATGTACTCCAGCGGCGTCGGGATGTTGCGGTCCACCCAGCCGCTGCCGGTGGTGCCGACCAGGTTGATCACCTTGCGGTTCCAGGCGCCGGTGCGGTCCATCTCCCGCAGCGCCAGGTCCACGGCCCGGGTGAAGCCCGACTCCTCGGGGTGCTCGCCGACGTAGACGCGGATCGGTGGCAGCGCGGGGTGTCCGGAGAAGTCCCGCAGCTCCTGCGGCGTCGGTGCCGTGGCGACGAACGTGCGGCCCTTGGTCCCGAGAGCCGACCAGGGGATCAGCGACGCCGGGCTGCCGGAGACGGCCGGCGAGGCCGGGGGGTGGACGCCCGGCTCGGTGCCCTCGTTGGTCTGCCGGGAGACATGGTCGATGAACCCGATGAACCCGCGGTCCCAGAGCACGTTCTTGGTCCCGGAGACCACGATCAGCGCGCACACGGTCAGCCCGAGCGCGTAGGCCATCGGCCACGGCACGATCCGTCCGAACCAGGCCACGAGCTTGCGCGCCAGCAGCCGGACCGACCGGCACACCACCAGCAGCAACGAGAAGGTGCCCAGCGAGATCAGGATGATGATCGCACCGTGCCAGGACGAGGACTCGCCCAGGCCCTGCAGCACCCGCAGCCGCCGCTGGGCCCGCGCGCCCCAGACCACCACGGCCACGGAGACCACCAACAGCACCACCGGCACGGACTGCCACGCCCGGGTCCGCAGCCGCTCGTTCGGCAGCCACCGGCGCAGCCCGACCCGGCCGAGCGTGCCGAGCAGCGAGCCGACGCCGTATCCGGCGATGCCGGTGATCCCGCCGATCAGACCCTGCATGATCCACGGCCGGGGGAGCAGCGAGGGGGTGAGCGACAGCCAGAAGAAGAAGGTGGCGAAGCAGTAGCCGGTCAGGTCCGGCCAGCGCCGCACCACCCACTTCGGATTCGGCGGATCCCAGTACGGGCGCCGGGCGAACGCGACGACGCGGGTCGTCAGCGTGGCGGGGCGGTCCGCGACGGGCCGCTCGGCGGGCGGTTCGGCGGGGGCGTCGGTGGCGCGGGTCACGGCGGACTCGGCCGGGTCAGGCGGTCATGCCGGGGGCGGTCGAGAAGTCCCTTACGTCCGAGTTCTCCATGCCGCCATTATCAGGGGCCGAACGCGGAAAAGCCCGGAGCGGTCGCGTCGGCGACGGCTCCGGGCTTCGTGGTGACGACGGGAGGCGCCGCTCAGCGCGCCTCGCGCAGCAGCGTCTGCAGCCGCGACACGCCCTCGACGAGGTCCTCGTCGCTGAGCGCGTACGACAGCCGCAGGTACCCCGGCGTCCCGAACGCCTCGCCGGGCACCACCGCGACCTCGACCTCGTCCAGGATCAGCGCGGCCAGGTCCACCGAGCTCTTCGGCCGCTGCCCGCGGATCTCCTTGCCGAGCAGCTCCTTCACCGACGGGTACACGTAGAACGCGCCCTCGGGCTCCGGGCACACCACGCCCGGGATCTCGTTCAGCATCCGCACGATGGTCTTGCGGCGCCGGTCGAAGGCGACCTTCATCTCGGCCACCGCCTCCAGGCCGCCGGACACCGCGGCCAGCGCCGCGACCTGGGCCACGTTGGAGACGTTCGAGGTGGCGTGCGACTGCAGGTTGGTGGCGGCCTTCACGATGTCGGCCGGGCCGATCATCCACCCGACGCGCCAGCCGGTCATCGCGTAGGTCTTCGCCACGCCGTTCACGATCACCGCGGTGTCGGCCAGCTCCGGCACCGCCTTCAGGATCGAGGTGAAGACCGCGTCGCCGTAGACCAGGTGCTCGTAGATCTCGTCGGTGAGCACCCACAGGCCGTTCGCCAGCGCCCAGCGGCCGATGGCCTCGACCTGCTCCGGGCTGTAGACCGCGCCGGTCGGGTTCGAGGGCGAGACGAACAGCAGCACCTTCGTCCGCTCGGTGCGGGCCGCCTCCAGCTGCTCCACCGAGGCCAGGTAGCCGGTGGTCTCGTCGGTCACGACGTCCACCGGCACGCCGCCGGCCAGCCGGATCGCCTCCGGGTAGGTGGTCCAGTACGGCGCCGGCACGATCACCTCGTCGCCCGGGTCCAGCAGGGTGGCGAAGGCGTTGTAGATGGCCTGCTTGCCGCCGTTGGTGACCAGCACCTGGCTCGCCGAGACCGTGACCCCGGAGTCGCGCAGCGTCTTGGCCGCGATCGCCTCCTTCAGCTCCGGCAGCCCGCCGGCCGGCGTGTACTTGTGGAACTTCGGGTTCTGAGCAGCCTCGACCGCCGCCTGGACGATGTAGGCCGGTGTCGGGAAGTCCGGCTCGCCGGCGCCGAAGCCGACCACCGGGCGGCCGGCCGCCTTCAGGGCCTTGGCCCGGGCGTCGACGGCCAGGGTGGCGGACTCGGCGATGGCGCCGATCCGCTGGGAGACGCGGTTCTTCGCTGGGGCTGTCATGCCCCCATCGTCCCATCACCGCCGGGCCCTCCGGGGCGACGTTCCACGAAAGGAGACGTCGCGGCGGGCGCCGCGGCGCGCGGCACGGAACCCGTTCGCAATCCGGCACGCGCTTCCCGTACACTCTCGATCGGCGGATTCCCCTTCCCGACCTCGGCGAGGTAGGTTTGTGGAGCACGCTTAGGCAAAGGGTCGTAGCTCAATTGGCAGAGCACCGGTCTCCAAAACCGGGGGTTGGGGGTTCAAGTCCCTCCGGCCCTGCTTAGGCGCCCAGGAAAGCCCGGACGGGGCTCTCCTGGGCGCGCAGCGTGTCCGCGGCAAAGTGATCTTTTCCGCACCGCCCGCCACTTTCTCGAGACCGTGATGAGGACCAGGTGACCGAGACGAGCTCGACCTCCGCGACGTCGAAGCCGGACCGCGGCCGCAGCGGCGACCGCCGCACCGAGCGCCGTCGGTCCCCGCTGGGCCGGCTGGGCCTGTTCTACCGCCAGGTCATCGCCGAGCTGCGCAAGGTGGTGTGGCCGACCCGCAACGAGCTCGTCACCTACACCACGGTGGTCATCGTGTTCGTCGCGATCATCGTCGCGATCGTGGCTACGCTGGACTACGGGTTCAGCAAACTGGTGCTGTGGGTGTTCGGCTGAGCCGTCCCGGCCGGCGAACGACCACCCGCACACCCCGAAGCGAAGGAAGTATGAGCGACCGTGTCTGAGACCTACGGAGACCTCGAGGAGGCGACTGTCGTCGTGGAGCACGAGGACGACGAGGCCGTCGAGGCCGAGGTCGCCCCCTCCGGGACCGAGCAGTCCGAGTCCGCGCCCGAGGCCGGCGCCGCCGAGGCGGCACCCGGCAGCGCGGAGGCCATCGAGGAGTTCCGCGAGGCACTGCGCCGCGCACCGGGCGAGTGGTACGTGATCCACAGCTACGCCGGGTACGAGAACCGGGTCAAGCAGAACCTCGAGACCCGCATGACGACCCTCAACATGGAGGACTTCATCTTCCAGGTCGAGGTGCCCATGGAGGAGGTCGTCGAGATCAAGGGCGGCCAGCGCAAGCGGGTCAAGCGCAACAAGTTCCCCGGCTACGTGCTGGTCCGCATGGACCTGACCAACGAGTCCTGGGGCGTGGTGCGCAACACCCCCGGCGTCACCGGCTTCGTCGGCAACGCCCACGAGCCGTACCCGCTGACCCTGGACGAGGTCGTGAAGATCCTGCTCGAGGAGCAGCCGGAAGAGGTCAGCGGCAAGCAGAAGGCGCCGGCCGAGGTCAAGGTGCTGGACTTCGAGGTGGGCGACTCGGTGACCGTGATCGACGGTCCGTTCGCCACCCTGCAGGCCACCATCAACGAGATCAACGCCGACTCGCAGAAGGTCAAGGGCCTCGTCGAGATCTTCGGCCGCGAGACCCCGGTCGAGCTCAGCTTCAGCCAGATCCAGAAGAACAGCTGATCCGACCAGCGATTTCAGCAAGCTCCCCGCCATCGCGTATGGTGGGGAGCTGTTGTCTGTGGACGGTGTCCCGTCCGCGGACATGTCTCCGCCGTGCCCTTGGTAGGGGTTATCGGCGCACCCAAGCCAGTTAGGAAGTACGGGAATGCCTCCCAAGAAGAAGCTCACCGCGGTCATCAAGCTCCAGATCAAGGCCGGTATGGCGAACCCGGCCCCGCCCGTCGGCCCGGCCCTGGGTCAGCACGGCGTGAACATCATGGAGTTCTGCAAGCAGTACAACGCGGCCACCGAGGCCCAGCGCGGCCAGGTCATCCCGGTCGAGATCTCGGTGTTCGAGGACCGCTCCTTCACCTTCATCACGAAGACCCCGCCGGCCGCCAAGCTGATCCTGAAGGCCGCGGGCATCGAGAAGGGCTCGGGCGTCCCGCAGAAGAACAAGGTCGCCACCCTGTCCCAGGCCCAGATCCGCGAGATCGCCGAGACCAAGATGCCGGACCTGAACGCGAACGACGTCGAGGCCGCGATGAAGATCATCGCCGGCACCGCCCGCTCCATGGGCGTCATCGTCGCCGACAGCTGAGCCGGACGAGCACGTCAGCACCACGTGGCAGAGCCGCGCGCGGCTCGCGACGACCACACCTCACCACTAGGAGAGCAGCAATGAAGCGCAGCAAGGGCTACCGCAACGCCGCGGCCAAGATCGACGCCGACGAGCTGTACACCCCCCTGGCCGCCATCCGCCTGGCCAAGGACACCAGCGTCACCAAGTTCGACAGCTCGGTCGAGGTCTCCATGCGCCTGGGCATCGACCCGCGCAAGGCCGACCAGATGGTCCGCAGCACCGTCGTGCTCCCGCACGGCACCGGCAAGACCGCCCGCGTCCTGGTCTTCGCCCAGGGCGAGAAGGCCGAGCAGGCCCGCGAGGCCGGCGCCGACATCGTGGGCTCCGACGAGCTCATCGACGAGGTCGCCAAGGGCCGCCTCGACTTCGACGCCGTGGTCGCCACCCCGGACCTGATGGGCAAGGTCGGCCGCCTGGGCCGCGTGCTCGGCCCCCGCTCCCTGATGCCGAACCCGAAGACCGGCACCGTCACCGCCGACGTGGCCAAGGCGGTCAACGACATCAAGGGCGGCAAGATCGAGTTCCGCGCCGACCGGCACGCGAACCTCAACTTCATCATCGGCAAGGTCTCGTTCTCCGAGCAGCAGCTCGCCGAGAACTACGCCGCCGCCCTCGAGGAAGTCCTCCGCGTGAAGCCGAGCGCCGCCAAGGGCCGCTACCTGAAGAAGGTCACCTTCGCGACCACCATGGGCCCCGGCATCCAGGTCGACGCCAACCGCGTCCGCAACGTCGCCACCGACGACGAGGCGTGAGCTGAGGCGTAACACGCAGCAGTAACGACGAAGGCCCCCACCGCGACGCGGTGGGGGCCTTCGCGGCATTCGGGCGGGCCCGGCGATCCTGAGCATTGCCGGACCCGTCGACTGCTACGTGCCGCTCTATTACTTCATGCCGGCTGCGACGGCGCCCAGCAGGGTCCCGTTCGCGTCGTCGTCCTCGAGGGAGAACACGAACACTCCGCCCAGCCCGTGCGACTTCGCGTAGGCGTCCCGGGCGGCGATCGCCTGGGGCGTGTCACCGGTGTAGAAGTTGCCGTTGGAGAAGATGTACGAGCTCTCCGTCGTCGCGTCCCAGCTCGCGCCGCCGGTGAGCCCGGCCGCCTTCAGCTCGTTCCAGCTGGCCGTACCGGCCTGCTGCGTGGTCGGGAAGGCCGCGGCCGGGCCCGTGGCGGTCTGGTACAGCCCGTTGTTCGTCGCCGGCACCCCGGTCCAGCCCCGCCAGTAGAACGGGATGCCCAGGTTGATCTTCGCGGCCGGGAATCCGCCGGGTATCCCCATGTCCGGAAGGCCGCTGGTGAAGGCCGTGATCGCGGTGTCCACGTTGTACTTCTCGCTTCCCGGGGCGATCGCCTTGCTCGGGTCGTTCGGCGAGTCGTGCAGCGGGTCCTGGAAGTTCGTCGGCCCGGTGGCCTCGAAACCGCCGTGCATGTCGTATGTCATGACGTCGATCCAGTCCAGGTACCGGCCGAGCTTGTCGGTCTCCAGGTTCGCGATCTTGTCCTGGCCCGAGCCCACCGCCGCGGTGATGTAGTAGTGCTTCCCGCCGTGCGCCGCGCCGTACGCGTCGAGCTCGGTCCGGAACTCCTGCGCCAGCAGCGTGAAGTTCTGCTTGTCGGCCGCGGTGGCGTGGTTGCCCAGGTGCCCCCCGCCGCCCGGGTACTCCCAGTCCAGGTCGAAGCCGTCGAAGATGCCCGCCGCCGTGCCGGGGCCGCCGAAGCCGCCGTCGGCCGGCACGTTGCCGTCCAGGAACATGCTGACGCAGGACTGCACGAACTTCTTGCGCGACGCGTCGGTGGCGGCCACGTCCGAGAAGTACTTCGAGTACGTCCATCCGCCGATGGTCAGGATGACCTTCAGGTTCGGGTACTTCGCCTTCAGCTCCTTGAGCTGGTTGAAGTTGCCCGCGATCGGCTGGTTCCAGACGTCCGCGACGCCGGAGACGGAGCTCGAGGCGTCGAACGTCTTGCCGTAGTCCGCGTAGTCGTCGCCCGCGCCGTCACCGGCGTTCGGGTTGTTCTCGTCCTGGCTCGCGGCCTTGTTGGCCTCGTAGCAGGTCAGGTTCACCGGGTCGATGTTCTCGGCCATGTAGTTGATCACGTCGAGGTTCGCGGCGGCCCCCGAGGCGTCCGCCTTCTTCACCGAGTACCCCGCGCCGTAGATCGACCACTGGTCGAAGTACGCGATCTTCAGATGCCCGCCCGAGCCCGACGGGGAGCTGGTCGGCGTGGTCGGGGGAGTGCTCGGAGTCGACGACGGGGTCGTGGACGGCTGCGAGGAGCTCGGCGTGGTCGG
>NZ_BAAAQM010000008.1:0-138141 GCF_039531675.1 Catenulispora subtropica | reverse complement strand
GCACCGACGAGCTCGGCGTGGTCGGCACCGACGAGCTCGGCGTGGTCGGCACCGACGAGCTCGGCGTGGTCGGCACCGAGGTCACCGAGGAGCTCGGCGTCGTCGGAGGCGTGGTATCCCCACCAGAACACGGCGCGTTGTCGATGGTGCAGGTGCTCGGTGCGGCTCCCGTCGATCCGGTGTTCGTGAACTCGATCCCGACCGCCGAGGCCGAGGCCCCGGCCGCCAGCGGCCCGGCCCAGGTCGGGCTGTCCAGGCGGTAGGTGTTGTTCCCCAGGGCCGTGAACGTGGCGTTCCAGGCCGATGTGGCGGCCTCTCCGGCCGGCAGGGTGAAGGTGATGCTCCAACTGTTCACGGCGGCGGAGGTGCCGTTGGTGACGGTGTAAGAGCCCTCGAAGCCGGAGCCCCAGTCACTGGTCTTCACGAAGGCCGCCGTCAGCGATCCTCCGGTAGCTGCTGACGCGGACATCGCGACAGCGGCCGCGGCTCCCGTCAAGGTCATGGCGCCGGCCACGGCTACCACCGCGGCACGACGAGATCGGCGATGCGGAAACACTGCTCCTCCTGTTGTGGCTACAGAAAAAATGGGCTGTGCGTCCCCGTGCGCTCCGATCGGCGATACGCAAGATTGGACTAGACCTCAGCTTCGGTCAAGACCCGACCCCGCACAGTGACCGGAGATCGGCAAGATTTGACTCGCGCTTGACCATGCTGTTTGCCCGTAGCAAACTCCATTGGTCCAGACCGTTTGGTCCAGACCACGACGGGTAGGTCACGTGGTCAAACCACACCCCACCCCCGTGTTACGCTTATCTCCAGCCGAAGACCGCTGGTCGCTGCTCCGAGCCGAACGGCCCGGATCAGTCGAAGGCCTCCATCACGGAGCGACCCGCCGAGGCGCGATCAGTGAAGCAGTTCCCCCGGACCCGCCCAAGGGGCCCGGTTGTGATTGTGACGCCCGCGCTCTCAGCGCCGGGCGTTTCGTCGTTTCCGGGCAGTTCCGCTCCGGGGACCGGAGTGCCGACGTCGGCTCGGACACCCCGGAAGGAGGCCCGTATGGCGAGGCCTGACAAGGCGGCCGCGGTCGCCGAGATCGCGGATCACTTCCGCGACTCGAACGCCGCCGTGCTGACCGAGTACCGCGGGCTCACCGTCGCGCAGCTCAAGGAGCTCCGTCGCGCGCTCGGTGCGACCACGCAGTACGCCGTGGTGAAGAACACGCTGACCAAGGTCGCTGCCCGCGAGGCCGGTATCTCCGGTCTGGACGAGGCGGCGCTGAAGGGCCCGTCGGCCATCGCCTTCATCAAGGGCGACCCGGTCGAGGCGGCCAAGGGTCTTCGTGACTTCGCCAAGGCGAACCCCCTCCTGGTGATCAAGGGCGGCGTCATGGAGGGCAAGGCCCTCTCCGCCGCGGAGATCACCAAGCTCGCGGACCTGGAGTCCCGCGAGGTTCTGCTGGCCAAGGCGGCCGGCGCGATGAAGGCGTCCCTCGCGAACGCGGCGGCGCTCTTCCAGGCTCCTCTGTCGAAGGCCGTCCGCACCGTGGACGCGCTCTCGGCGAAGAAGTCCGCCGACGCCTGACAGGCACCCGGCAAAACCGAGCTAGACCCCTCATAGAGAAAGGACGCCTACCATGGCGAAGCTCAGCAACGACGAGCTGCTCGAGGCTTTCAAGGAGATGACGCTGATCGAGCTCTCCGAGTTCGTGAAGCTGTTCGAGGACACCTTCGACGTGAAGGCCGCCGCCCCGGTCGCCATCGCGGGCCCGGCCGCCGGCGGCCAGGGTGGCGGCGAGGCCGCCGCCGAGGAGGAGAAGGACGAGTTCGACGTCATCCTCGAGTCGGCCGGCGACAAGAAGATCCAGGTCATCAAGGTCGTGCGTGAGCTGACCTCGCTCGGCCTGAAGGAGGCCAAGGACCTGGTGGACGGCGCTCCGAAGCCGCTGCTGGAGAAGGTCAACAAGGAGGCCGCCGACAAGGCCAAGGCCGCCCTGGAAGAGGCCGGCGCCGGCGTCTCCGTCAAGTAAGTCCTCGCCTCAGCGAGAGCTTCTGCAGAAGGCCCCCGGGGTTTCCCCGGGGGCCTTCTGCGTTCCCGTGGCGAGGCTCCGACCAGCCCCGGACGGCAAAGATCCCGGACGGCCTCTTGACGTAGGCCCAGCTACGCGGGATTCTGCGGTACGTCAGCTACATACAGCGCACCACAGCACCACCCCGGCCGCAGGCAGCGCGAGGCGACGGCCGGGAGGCACGGTGCGAGAAAAAAGGTGCGAAGGACGGGCCCGGCCCCCGTGTCGGCGGCGACAACCGTCGGTCGGGGCGGCTAGTCTGTCCGTCTGTTGCCCGTCGCGACGGTCCGCCACGGACCCGCGGTGAAGGCCTATTCAGGCACGGGTTGGACAGGCGTGGCCAAGACGGCTACACTGTTCGTTTGCGCTGCCTTTCTGCATGCCTCAAACCGTCAACGGGCCCGTGAAAACCTTCCGACCAGCCGGTGCCAGTGCCGCAAACACTGCCACTGACCAGGGGTTTCGCCGGATCCGTCGCCGGGTAGGGATACAGGTTTGACCGGTAGCGCTAAGGACAGCCAGTCCAGTCCGACGCCCGGAAGGACCCCTCTTGGCCGCCTCGCGCACCGCCCAGAACATCACCAAGAACGCCGCCCGCCGCATCTCCTTCGCGAAGATCAAAGAGCCGCTCGAGGTTCCGAACCTGCTCGCGCTGCAGACGGAGTCCTTCGACTGGCTCGTCGGCAACGCGACCTGGAAGGGTCGGGTCGCCGAGCAGCAGGCCGCCGGTCTCGACGTGCCCACCACCTCCGGTCTGGAGGAGATCTTCGAGGAGATCTCGCCGATCGAGGACTTCCAGGGCACCATGTCGCTGACGTTCCGCGACCACCGCTTCGAGCCCGCGAAGTACTCCATCGACGAGTGCAAGGACCGCGACTTCACGTACGCCGCCCCGCTCTTCGTCACCGCCGAGTTCACCAACAACGAGACCGGCGAGATCAAGAGCCAGACCGTGTTCATGGGCGACTTCCCGCTCATGACCAACAAGGGCACCTTCATCATCAACGGCACCGAGCGGGTCGTCGTCACCCAGCTGGTGCGCTCCCCGGGCCTGTACTTCTCGAAGGACATCGACAAGACCTCCGACAAGGACGTCTTCAACGCCAAGGTGATCCCGAGCCGCGGCGCCTGGCTGGAGTTCGAGATCGACAAGCGCGACATGGTGGGCGTGCGCGTCGACCGCAAGCGCAAGCAGCACGTCACCGTGCTCCTGAAGGCCCTGGGCTGGGACGACGCCCGGATCCTGGAGGAGTTCGGCGAGTACGAGTCGATGCGGCAGACCCTGGAGAAGGACCACACCGCCGGCCAGGACGAGGCGCTGCTGGACATCTACCGCAAGCTGCGTCCGGGCGAGCCGCCGACCCGCGAGGCCGCCCAGACCCTGCTGGACAACCTCTACTTCAACCCCAAGCGCTACGACCTGGCCAAGGTCGGCCGCTACAAGATCGACAAGAAGCTGGGCCTGGCCAGCGGCATCGACAACACGGTGCTGACCGAGGACGACATCGTCGCCACGATCAAGTTCCTGGTGAAGCTGCACGCCGGCGAGACCGAGATGGACCCGCAGGCCGAGGGCGCGCCGATGGTCGTCGTCGAGGAGGACGACATCGACCACTTCGGCAACCGCCGCCTGCGCAGCGTCGGCGAGCTGATCCAGAACCAGGTCCGCACCGGTCTGGCCCGCATGGAGCGGGTGGTCCGCGAGCGCATGACCACCCAGGACGTCGAGGCCATCACGCCGCAGACCCTGATCAACATCCGGCCGGTCGTGGCCTCCATCAAGGAGTTCTTCGGCACCAGCCAGCTGTCCCAGTTCATGGACCAGACCAACCCGCTGTCCGGGCTGACGCACAAGCGCCGCCTGAACGCGCTGGGTCCCGGCGGTCTGTCCCGGGAGCGGGCCGGCTTCGAGGTCCGCGACGTGCACCCGTCGCACTACGGCCGGATGTGCCCGATCGAGACGCCGGAAGGCCCGAACATCGGCCTGATCGGCTCGCTGGCCTCCTACGGCCGGATCAACGCCTTCGGGTTCATCGAGACCCCGTACCGGAAGGTCGAGGACGGCCGGGTCACCGACCAGATCGACTACCTGACCGCCGACGAGGAGGACCGCTTCGTCGTCGCCCAGGCCAACGCCCCGGTGACCGCGGACGGCTCCTACGTCGAGGACCGGGTGCTGTGCCGCCGCAAGGGCGGCGAGATCGAGATGATCGCGCCGGCCGACATCGACTACATGGACGTCTCCCCGCGCCAGATGGTGTCGGTCGCGACCGCGATGATCCCGTTCCTGGAGCACGACGACGCCAACCGCGCCCTGATGGGCGCGAACATGATGCGCCAGGCCGTGCCGCTGCTGCAGTCGGACTCGCCGTACGTCGGCACCGGCATGGAGTTCCGCGCCGCGGTCGACGCCGCCGACGTGGTGCTGGCCGACAAGGCCGGTGTGGTGACCGAGGTGTCCGCCGACCTGGTGACCGTCGCCAACGACGACGCGACCACCAACGTCTACCGGATCGCCAAGTTCCGCCGCTCCAACCAGGGCACGTCCTTCAACCAGAAGGTCATCGTCTCCGAGGGCGACCGGGTCGAGGTGGGCTCCGTGCTCGCCGACGGTCCGTGCACCCAGGACGGCGAGATGGCGCTGGGCAAGAACCTGCTCGTGGCGTTCATGCCGTGGGAGGGCCACAACTACGAGGACGCGATCATCTTGTCGCAGCGCCTCGTGCAGGACGACGTCCTGTCCTCGATCCACATCGAGGAGCACGAGGTCGACGCCCGGGACACCAAGCTGGGCCCGGAGGAGATCACCCGGGACATCCCGAACGTCTCCGAGGAGGTCCTGGCCGACCTCGACGAGCGCGGCATCATCCGGATCGGCGCGGACGTCGTCCCCGGCGACATCCTGGTCGGCAAGGTCACCCCGAAGGGCGAGACCGAGCTGACCCCGGAGGAGCGGCTGCTGCGCGCGATCTTCGGCGAGAAGGCGCGCGAGGTGCGCGACACCTCGCTGAAGGTGCCGCACGGCGAGCAGGGCAAGATCATCGGTGTCCGGATCTTCGACCGGGACAGCGGCGACGAGCTGCCCCCGGGCGTGAACCAGCTGGTCCGGGTGTACGTGGCGCAGAAGCGCAAGATCACCCACGGTGACAAGCTGGCCGGCCGCCACGGCAACAAGGGCGTCATCGCCAAGATCCTGCCGGTCGAGGACATGCCGTTCCTCGAGGACGGGACCCCGGTCGACATCGTCCTGAACCCGCTGGGCGTGCCCTCCCGGATGAACCCGGGCCAGGTGCTGGAGACCCACCTCGGGTGGATCGCCGCCACCGGCTGGGACATCGGCGAGGGTCAGGCCGAGTGGCAGGAGCGCCTGCGCTCGATCGGCGCCGACACCGCCGAGCCGCACACCAAGGTGGCGACCCCGGTCTTCGACGGCGCCCGCGAGGACGAGATCTCCGGCCTGCTGGAGAACACCCTGAAGACCCGCGACGGCGTGCGCCTGGTGGACGGCACCGGCAAGGCCCGGCTGTTCGACGGCCGCTCCGGCGAGCCGTTCCCGTACCCGATCTCGGTCGGCTACATGTACATCCTGAAGCTGCACCACCTGGTGGACGACAAGCTGCACGCGCGCAGCACCGGCCCCTACTCGATGATCACGCAGCAGCCGCTGGGCGGTAAGGCCCAGTTCGGCGGCCAGCGGTTCGGCGAGATGGAGGTGTGGGCCCTGGAGGCCTACGGCGCCGCGTACGCGCTGCAGGAGCTGCTCACCATCAAGTCCGACGACGTGCTCGGCCGCGTGAAGGTCTACGAGGCCATCGTCAAGGGCGACAACATCCCGGAGCCGGGCATCCCCGAGTCCTTCAAGGTGTTGATCAAGGAAATGCAGTCCCTGTGCCTCAACGTCGAGGTGCTCAGCAAGGACGGCACCATGATCGAACTGAGGGACACCGACGAGGACGTCTTCCGGGCGGCCGAGGAACTCGGCATCGACCTGTCCCGGCGTGAGCCGAGCAGCGTCGAGGAAGTCTGATCGAACGACTCATCGAGGAGGATAGAAACCACATGCTTGACGTCAATTTCTTCGACGAGCTCCGTATCGGTCTGGCCACCGCCGACGACATCCGCACCTGGTCCTACGGCGAGGTGAAGAAGCCGGAGACCATCAACTACCGCACCCTGAAGCCGGAGAAGGACGGGCTCTTCTGCGAGAAGATCTTCGGCCCCACCCGGGACTGGGAGTGCTACTGCGGCAAGTACAAGCGCGTCCGCTTCAAGGGCATCATCTGTGAGCGCTGCGGCGTCGAGGTGACCCGCGCCAAGGTGCGCCGCGAGCGGATGGGCCACATCGAGCTGGCCGCTCCGGTGACCCACATCTGGTACTTCAAGGGCGTACCGTCCCGGCTGGGCTACCTGCTGGACCTGGCGCCGAAGGACCTGGAGAAGGTCATCTACTTCGCGGCCTACATGATCACCGAGGTCGACGACGAGCGCCGCACCCGCGACCTGCCCTCGCTGGAGGCCAAGGTCTCGGTCGAGCGCCAGCAGGTCGAGAACCGGCGCGACGCCGACATCGAGGCCCGGCAGAAGAAGCTCGAGGAGGACCTCGCGGCCCTGGAGGCCGAGGGGGCCAAGGCCGACCAGCGCCGCAAGGTGCGCGAGGGCGGCGAGCGGGAGATGAAGCAGCTGCGCGACCGCGCGCAGCGCGAGATCGACCGCCTGGACGAGGTCTGGAGCCGGTTCAAGTCGCTCAAGGTCCAGGACCTGGAGGGCGACGAGATCCTGTACCGCGAGATGCGGGACCGCTACGGCACCTACTTCTCCGGCTCGATGGGCGCCGCCGCGCTGCAGAAGCGCCTGGAGAACTTCGACCTGGACGCCGAGGCGGAGTCGCTGCGCGACACCATCCGCACCGGCAAGGGCCAGAAGAAGACCCGCGCGCTGAAGCGGCTGAAGGTCGTCGAGGCCTTCCGCGCCACCAACAACTCGCCGTCCGGCATGGTGCTGGACTGCGTCCCGGTGATCCCGCCGGACCTGCGTCCGATGGTGCAGCTGGACGGTGGCCGGTTCGCCACCTCCGACCTGAACGACCTGTACCGCCGCGTGATCAACCGCAACAACCGCCTCAAGCGGCTGCTGGACCTGGGCGCGCCGGAGATCATCGTCAACAACGAGAAGCGGATGCTCCAGGAGGCCGTGGACTCGCTGTTCGACAACGGCCGCCGCGGCCGTCCGGTCACCGGCCCGGGCAACCGTCCCCTGAAGTCCCTGAGCGACATGCTCAAGGGCAAGCAGGGCCGGTTCCGCCAGAACCTGCTGGGCAAGCGCGTCGACTACTCGGCCCGTTCGGTCATCGTCGTCGGCCCGCAGCTCAAGCTGCACCAGTGCGGTCTGCCCAAGCAGATGGCGCTGGAGCTGTTCAAGCCGTTCGTCATGAAGCGCCTCGTGGACCTGAACCACGCGCAGAACATCAAGTCCGCCAAGCGGATGGTGGAGCGCGCGCGGCCGGTCGTGTGGGACGTCCTGGAGGAGGTCATCGGTGAGCACCCGGTTCTGCTGAACCGCGCGCCCACCCTGCACCGCCTGGGCATCCAGGCCTTCGAGCCGCAGCTGGTCGAGGGCAAGGCGATCCAGATCCACCCGCTGGTCTGCACCGCGTTCAACGCGGACTTCGACGGCGACCAGATGGCGGTGCACCTGCCGCTGTCCGCCGAGGCGCAGGCCGAGGCCCGGGTCCTGATGCTGTCCTCGAACAACATCCTGTCCCCGGCGCACGGCCGGCCGATCACCTCGCCGACCCAGGACATGGTGCTGGGCCTGTTCTTCCTGACCATGGACCGGGACGGGATGAAGGGCGAGGGCCGGGCGTTCGGCTCGATCGCCGAGGCCATGATGGCCTTCGACAACCGTGAGCTGGACCTGCAGGCGCCGGTCGAGCTGCGGATCTCCGAGGCCGTGCCGCCGCGCGGCTGGGAGGCGCCGGAGGGCTGGGAGACCGGTCAGCCGTTCCGCCTGAAGACCACGCTGGGCCGGGCGCTGTTCAACGAGCTGCTGCCGCTGGACTACCCGTACGAGAACCGCGAGGTGGCCAAGAAGCAGCTCTCGGCGATCGTCAACGACCTGGCCGAGCGCTACCCGAAGGTCACGGTCGCGGCGACCCTGGACAACCTGAAGTCCGCGGGCTTCTACTGGGCCACCCGCTCCGGCGTCACGGTGTCCGTCGAGGACATCGTCGTGCCGCCGAAGAAGGGCGAGATCCTCGAGGGCTACGAGGCCCAGGCCGCCAAGATCCAGAAGCAGTACGAGCGCGGCCTGGTCACCAAGGAGGAGCGGAACCAGGAGCTGATCTCGATCTGGACCAAGGCGACCAACGAGGTCGCCGACGCGATGCAGGCGAACTTCTCGAAGACCAACCCGATCTTCATGATGGTCGACTCCGGCGCGCGCGGTAACTTCATGCAGATGCGGCAGATCGCCGGTATGCGCGGTCTGGTGTCGAACGCCAAGAACGAGACCATCCCGCGTCCGATCAAGGCCTCGTTCCGCGAGGGCCTGTCGGTGGTCGAGTACTTCATCTCGACCCACGGCGCCCGCAAGGGTCTGGCCGACACCGCGCTGCGGACCGCCGACTCCGGGTACCTCACCCGGCGTCTGGTGGACGTGTCGCAGGACGTGATCATCCGCGAGGAGGACTGCGGCACCGAGCGCGGCATCATGATGCCGATCGCGGCCAAGGGCTCCGACGGCCGGCTGATCAAGGACGAGAACGTCGAGAACTCGGTCTACGCGCGCAACACCGCCGAGAAGGTCGTCGTCGACAAGAAGACGATCCTCGAGGCCGGCGTGGACCTGGGCGACGTCGCCATCGACAAGCTGGTCGAGCACGGCGTCTCCGAGGTCAAGGTGCGCTCGGTGCTGACCTGCGAGTCCAAGGTCGGGACCTGCGCGATGTGCTACGGCCGGTCGCTGGCCACCGGCAAGCTGGTGGACGTCGGCGAGGCGGTGGGCATCATCGCCGCGCAGTCCATCGGCGAGCCCGGCACCCAGCTGACCATGCGCACCTTCCACACCGGCGGTGTGGCCGGTGACGACATCACGCAGGGTCTGCCGCGTGTCATCGAGCTGTTCGAGGCCCGCACGCCCAAGGGCGTGGCGCCGATCGCCGAGGCGGCCGGCCGGGTCCGGATCGAGGACACCGACAAGACCCGCAAGATCGTCATCGTGCCGGACGACGGCTCGGAGGAGGTGGCGTACCCGGTCAGCAAGCGCACCATGCTGCTGGTCGGCGACGACACCCACGTCGAGGTCGGGCAGGAGCTCACCAAGGGCACCGTCAACCCGCACGACGTGCTGCGCATCCTGGGCCAGCGCCAGGTGCAGATCCACCTGGTGGCCGAGGTCCAGAAGGTGTACCGCAGCCAGGGTGTGCCGATCCACGACAAGCACATCGAGATCATCGTCCGGCAGATGCTGCGCCGGGTGACGATCATCGAGGCCGGCGACGCCGAGCTGCTGCCCGGCGAGCTGGTGGAGCGCGGCCGCTTCGAGGTCGAGAACCGCAAGGTGGTCTCCGAGGGTGGGCAGCCGGCCTCCGGCCGTCCGCAGCTGATGGGGATCACCAAGGCCTCGCTGGCCACCGACTCCTGGCTCTCGGCGGCCTCCTTCCAGGAGACCACCCGGGTCCTGACCGACGCGGCGATCAACGGCAAGTCCGACTCGCTGCTCGGCCTGAAGGAGAACGTGATCATCGGCAAGCTGATCCCGGCCGGCACCGGCATGCCCCGGTACCGGAACATCAAGGTCGAGCCGACGGAGGAGGCGAAGGCCCAGATGTACACGCTGGTGGGCTACGACGACGACTACTCGTCGTACAGCTTCGGCAGCGGCTCGGGCCAGGCGGTCCCGCTGGAGGAGTACGACTTCGGCGGGTACAGCGGCTGAGGCCGGGCTGAGCTCGTAGAGCACTGAGAGGGCGGTCGTCTCCTACGGGAGGCGGCCGCCCCTCGGCGTTCAGGAGGCGCGCCGCCCGAAGCGGCGGCGCCGTCCGCGTTCCCGCCGCACGGCCAGCACCAGGCTGAACGACGAGAACCCGGGCTCGTCCCGCAGCTTGTCGAGCCACTGGTACAGCTCGTCCTCGCCGAGGGGCCGGGTCAGGGCACCACGGTCCCGCAGCCGGGCCAGCGCCCGTCCGAGGCGCAGCTCCACCTGCTCGGGCCGCTCGCCCACCAGCTGCGCCACGTGCGCCGACGAGAGCTCCTCGCGGTATCTGAACACCAGCGCGGCGCGTGTCTTCGCGTCGAACGTCTCGAACTGCTCCTGGAAATCCATGGCTCCCCCGTCGCGTGGGTCTCTCTTCAGAGCTTTGATGCGCGGGACGTGACGGAGGTTCCCTCGTGGGTACCCTAAGCATGTCGCCGCGACTCGAAAGGCTGATGGCCGATGAACGACCAGCCCGAGCTCGGGCGTCCGAACTACAGCGCCGGCGGCTCCCGTCCGAATCCGGGCGCCGTGCCGCAGCGCCAGGGCGGGTACGTTCCCGAGGAGGGCGCCCGGCTGGAGCTGCGTGCGGTGTTCGCGATGGCGGCCGCGGTGCTGGCGTGGTCGTCGTGGACGCCGTTCTACAACCTGCCGATCGTCGTCGCGCTGGTCGCCGCGGGGTTCGCCGCGAAGTGGGGGGCGCAGGCCAAGCGGAACATCCTCGCCGCCGACGGTGCCCGGTCCGGGGCCGGGCTCGCGGACATCGCGCGGCTGCTGGGGCTGGCCGATCTGGCGATCCTGGCCTATCTGCTCTTCCACTACTACTTCATCGCGCACGCCGGGGTGAAGGGCGTGCTGACCTTGTTGCTGACGTGACGGGCGAACGCTTCTGAGGCGGGGGAACATCTCCCGGGCCCCAGCTGTTGACCATGGCGTCGGTTCAGCGCCGCCGCCTCGTTAATCGGCTTCCGCACGGCTGGCGCCGTGCGAGAATGGGTGGGTTCGGGGCAGCCGTGGACCGGGAGGCGGACGGGAAGTGTTCGAGGCGCGGACCTGCCGCCTTGATGGCGGACCGGTCCGGTGCTAAGGTCCCTCCCCCCGTTTTGACCTCACCGGCATGCCCTGGGTAGGCTCGTCGCCGTGCCAGGGGTGTCCCCCCGGCTCCTCCTGCCTGCGCACCGTCCGGGTGAGCGGCGGCCTCGCCGCCAGGCTCACCGGGAAGACAGCAGGGGTCTGTGGGTCGCGACACGCCCGACCTCGTGGACCGGACGTCCCGGGTGATACCCGGACACGTGTGACACCGGGTCACGGAGCGGCGCGGTGCGCGACAAGTGGACAAGCAGGAACTCGACGCGAAACCGAGAGGTAGTAGCACTCCACGCCCGGGGTCGCCCACGTGGAGACGTAGAAAGAAAGGGAAGGCCAAGACCTAGTGCCTACCATTCAGCAGTTGGTCCGCAAGGGCCGGCAGGACAAGGTTGTGAAGAACAACACTCCTGCCCTCAAGGGATCTCCGCAGCGCCGCGGCGTCTGCACCCGCGTGTACACCACCACGCCCAAGAAGCCGAACTCGGCGCTGCGCAAGGTGGCCCGTGTGAAGCTCTCCTCCGGCATCGAGGTCACGGCCTACATCCCGGGCGTCGGCCACAACCTGCAGGAGCACTCCATCGTGCTGGTGCGCGGCGGCCGTGTGAAGGACCTGCCGGGCGTTCGGTACAAGATCGTCCGTGGCTCCCTGGACACGCAGGGCGTGAAGAACCGCAAGCAGGCCCGCAGCCGCTACGGCGCGAAGAAGGAGAAGTCCTAATGCCTCGTAAGGGTCCTGCCCCGAAGCACCCGGTCGTCATCGACCCGGTCTACAACTCGCCCCTGGTCACCTCGCTGGTGAACAAGGTCCTGCTGGACGGCAAGCGCTCCACCGCCGAGCGCATCGTCTACGGCGCCCTGGAGGGCTGCCGCGAGAAGACCGGCACCGACCCGGTGATCACGCTCAAGCGCGCCCTGGACAACGTCAAGCCGACCCTGGAAGTCAAGTCCCGCCGCGTCGGTGGTGCGACCTACCAGGTCCCGATCGAGGTCCGCGCCGGCCGCAGCACCACGCTGGCCCTGCGCTGGATCGTCGGCTACTCCCGGCAGCGCCGCGAGAAGACCATGACCGAGCGCCTGATGAACGAGCTCCTGGACGCCTCCAACGGCCTGGGTGCCTCCGTCAAGCGCCGCGAGGACACGCACAAGATGGCCGACGCCAACAAGGCGTTCGCGCACTACCGCTGGTAACCCGGTAGACGAGACCCCGAAAGTAGCTGAGCGAAATGGCCCCCAACGCCGTTGACCTGGCCAAGGTCCGCAACATCGGGATCATGGCCCACATCGACGCGGGCAAGACCACGACGACCGAGCGCATCCTGTACTACACGGGCATGAGCTACAAGATCGGCGAGGTCCACGACGGCGCTGCCACCACCGACTGGATGGAGCAGGAGCAGGAGCGTGGCATCACGATCACCTCCGCTGCTGTGACCTGTCACTGGCAGGTGGAAGGCGTCGACAACACCATCAACATCATCGACACCCCCGGGCACGTCGACTTCACCGTCGAGGTGGAGCGCTCGCTGCGCGTGCTCGACGGCGCGGTCGCGGTGTTCGACGGTGTGGCCGGCGTGGAACCGCAGTCCGAGACCGTGTGGCGGCAGGCCGACCGGTACGGCGTCCCGCGGATCTGCTTCATCAACAAGCTGGACCGCACCGGCGCGGAGTTCCACCGCTGCGTCGACATGATCGTCACCCGCCTGCAGGCCACCCCGCTGGTCATGCAGCTGCCGATCGGCGCCGAGGCGGACTTCAAGGGCGTCATCGACCTGGTGAAGATGAAGGCCCTGGTCTGGAACGCCGAGGCGAAGCTGGGCGAGATGTACGACGAGGTCGACATCCCCGCCACGCACACCGAGGCCGCCGACGAGTGGCGCGGTCGCCTGCTGGAGACCATCGCCGAGGCCGACGAGGAGATGATGGAGCTGTACCTGGAGGGCCAGGAGCCCACCACGGAGCAGCTGTACGCGGCCATCCGCCGCGCCACCCTCGCCTCCGCGCTGACCCCGGTGTTCTGCGGCACCGCGTTCAAGAACAAGGGCGTGCAGCCCCTGCTCGACGCGATCGTCCGCTACCTGCCCTCGCCGCTGGACGTCGAGGCGATCGACGGCCACAAGGTCGGCGACGAGGAGACGGTCCTGCACCGCAAGCCGTCCAACGACGAGCCGATGTCGGCCCTGGCCTTCAAGATCATGAGCGACCCGCACCTGGGCAAGCTCACGTTCGTCCGGGTCTACTCCGGCGTCATGGAGTCCGGCGGCACGTACCAGAACCCGGTGAAGGGCCGCAAGGAGCGCATCGGCAAGATCTACCGCATGCACGCGAACAAGCGTGAGGAGATCGAGTCGGTGGGCGCCGGCGACATCGTCGCCGTCATGGGCCTGAAGGACACCACCACGGGTGAGACGCTCGCGGACCCCGCGAACCCGATCATCCTGGAGTCGATGACCTTCCCGGCGCCGGTGATCCACGTCGCCATCGAGCCGAAGACCAAGTCCGACCAGGAGAAGCTGGGCACCGCGATCCAGCGCCTGGCCGAGGAGGACCCGTCCTTCCAGGTCCGCACGGACGAGGAGACCGGCCAGACCGTCATCTCCGGCATGGGCGAGCTCCACCTGGAGATCCTGGTGGACCGCATGCGCCGCGAGTTCAAGGTCGAGGCGAACGTCGGCAAGCCGCAGGTGGCGTACCGCGAGACCATCCGCCGCCCGGTGGAGAAGGTCGAGTACACGCACAAGAAGCAGACCGGTGGTTCCGGCCAGTACGCCTCCGTCATCATCTCGCTCGAGCCGCTGGCCGACGGCGAGCCGGGTGCCGAGGGCTACGAGTTCGTCAACGCCGTCACCGGTGGCCGCATCCCGAAGGAGTACATCCCCTCGGTCGACGCCGGCTGCCAGGACGCGATGGAGTTCGGCGTGCTCGCCGGCTTCCCGCTGACCGGCGTGAAGGTGACGCTGCTCGACGGCAAGTACCACGAGGTCGACTCCTCGGAGATGGCGTTCAAGGTCGCCGGTTCGATGGCGTTCAAGGAGGCGGCCCGCAAGGCCGACCCGGCGCTGCTCGAGCCGATGATGGCGGTCGAGGTCACCACGCCCGAGGACTACATGGGCGACGTGATCGGCGACCTGAACTCCCGTCGTGGCCAGATCCAGGCCATGGACGAGCGGTTCGGCTCCCGGGTCGTGAAGGCCCTGGTTCCGCTGAGCGAGATGTTCGGCTACGTCGGCGACCTGCGGTCGAAGACCTCCGGCCGGGCCTCGTACAGCATGCAGTTCGACTCCTACGCCGAGGTTCCCCGGAACGTGGCGGAGGAGATCGTCAAGAAGGCGCGCGGCGAGTAGCCCAAGCCGTCGGGACGGCACGGGCGACACCGGGCCGTCCTGAGAATCCGTAGAAACGCCGTCGGAGAATCCATCCCCGGCGGCACCTCACCAAAGTCCACAGGAGGACAACGTGGCGAAGGCGAAGTTCGAGCGGAACAAGCCGCACGTCAACATCGGCACCATCGGTCACATCGACCACGGCAAGACGACGCTGACCGCGGCCATCACCAAGGTTCTGCACGACGCTCACCCGGACCTGAACCCCTACACCCCGTTCGACCAGATCGACAAGGCGCCCGAAGAGCGCCAGCGCGGTATCACCATCTCGATCGCGCACGTCGAGTACCAGACCGACAAGCGCCACTACGCGCACGTCGACTGCCCCGGTCACGCGGACTACATCAAGAACATGATCACCGGCGCGGCCCAGATGGACGGCGCGATCCTGGTCGTGGCCGCCACCGACGGCCCGATGCCGCAGACCAAGGAGCACGTGCTCCTGGCCCGCCAGGTCGGCGTCCCCTACATCGTGGTCGCGCTGAACAAGTCGGACATGGTGGACGACGAGGAGATCCTGGAGCTCGTCGAGCTCGAGGTCCGCGAGCTGCTCTCGGAGTACGAGTTCCCGGGTGACGACCTGCCGGTCGTGCGGGTCTCGGCGCTGAAGGCGCTCGAGGGCGACGCGGAGTGGACCGCCAAGCTGCTGGAGCTGATGGAGGCGGTCGACACCGCGATCCCGCAGCCCGAGCGCGAGGTCGACAAGCCGTTCCTGATGCCGATCGAGGACGTGTTCACGATCACCGGCCGCGGCACCGTGGTCACCGGTCGTATCGAGCGCGGCATCATCAAGGTCAACGAGACCGTCGACATCATCGGCATCCGCAACGAGAAGCAGACCACCACGGTCACCGGTGTCGAGATGTTCCGCAAGCTGCTCGACGAGGGCCAGGCCGGTGAGAACGTCGGTCTGCTGCTCCGTGGCATCAAGCGCGACGACGTCGAGCGCGGCCAGGTCGTGATCAAGCCGGGCACGACCACCCCGCACACCAACTTCGACGCGAACGTGTACATCCTGTCCAAGGACGAGGGTGGCCGCCACACGCCGTTCTTCAACAACTACCGTCCGCAGTTCTACTTCCGGACGACCGACGTGACCGGCGTCGTGACCCTCCCCGAGGGCACCGAGATGGTCATGCCGGGCGACAACACCGAGATGGCCGTCGAGCTGATCCAGCCGATCGCCATGGAGGAGGGCCTGCGCTTCGCCATCCGTGAGGGTGGCCGCACCGTGGGCGCCGGTCGCGTGGTGAAGATCACGAAGTAAGTTCTCCGCGGTCGGCAGACCGCTGAGGCCTCGCGAAGGCCCCCGGAGCTTCGGCTCCGGGGGCCTTCGGTGTCTCCGGGCGGCTTTCAGGCCGGTGCGCGGTCGGCCATCAGCTTCTCGCACTCCTCCAGCCACCGCAGGCCGACGACGGCGACGACCGGTTCGCCGGCGTCGTCGGTGATGTAGACGGGGCGGTGGGTGACGCGGGCTTCCTCGACGAGGTCGGGGAACAGGGTGCGGGCGTCGTCGAGGGTGTACCTGGCTTCCATGGCGTGACCGTAGCTCCGTGGTGCGGGGGTTGGAGGGACCGACACGCGACTTGAACAAACGTCTTGCACAAACGTCTTAGATGTTTGTACAGTTGTCTCAGTGAGCACGGCGGGACGGATGACGAGACCAAGGGGCAAGCCATGAAGAACACGAACATCCTCATCTCGGGCGCGGGCATCGCGGGCCCGACGCTGGCCTACTGGCTGCGGCGCCACGGCTTCGAGGTCACCGTGGTCGAGCGGTCGGGGTTCCTGCGGGACAGCGGCGGCGCCGTTGACTTCCGCGGCGAGCAGGTGAAGCTGCTGAAGGCGATGGGCGTCTTCGACGCGGTCAAGGCGAACGAGACCGCCATGGGGGACGAGGTCGTGGTCGACGCGGAGGGGCGGGAGATCATCGCGTTCCCGTCGTCGTTCTTCAGCGGAGAGGTGGAGATCGAGCGGGGCGACCTGGCTCGGATCCTCTACGAAGCGACGCGGGACGACGCGGAGTACGTGTTCGGAGACTGGGTCGTCGGACTGGAGCAGCGGGACGACGGTGTGGAGGTGACGTTCGCCAGCGGGACGGCGCGGACGTACGACCTGGTGGTCGGCGCGGACGGTCTGCACTCGGGGATACGGAGGCTGGCCTTCGGCGAGGAGACGGCGTTCCGCCGCGACATGGGCTTCGCGATCGCCGGCTTCACCGCGCCGAACGATCTGGGACTGGACCGCCGAGGGCTGATCTACAACGTGCCGGGGCGCGGCGTGATGGTGTCGAGTGCACGGCACGCGGACCGGGCGGGCGTCGGGTTCGTGTTCCACGCGCCGGAGTTGGAGTACGACCGGCACGACGCGGCCCAGCAGAAGGACCTGGTGGCGAAGACCTTCGCCGGCGCCGGATGGCAGACCGCGCGCCTGGTGGAGCGGATGTGGGAGGCGCAGGACCTGTACTTCGACACGCTCAGCCAGATCCACATGGAGCGGTGGTCCAGCGGCCGCGTGGTGCTGCTGGGCGACGCGGCGTGGTGCGCGGGCCCGGGCGGGAGCGGGACGGGCATGGCGATGATGGGCGCGAACGTGCTGGCGGGTGAGCTGGCGCTGGCCGGCGGGGACCACGAGGCCGCGTTCGCGGCGTACGAGAAGGCGTTGCGCCCGGCGGCGAAGATCGGGCAGAAGCAGGGGAAGGGCGCGGGGCCGTTCTTGGCGCCGGTGGACGAGAAGAAGATCAAGGGGCGGAACAGGGCCTACAAGATGCTGACGCACCGGTTCGTCGCAGGGGTCTTCAACCGGATGACGGCGCGGGCGGCCAATGCCGTGGAGTTCCGGGAGTACCGGAGCGCCGGCGCTGGCGTGGCTGAGCCGGTCGGCGCTGGAGAGTGGGTTGCCGTCGGGCGGTGAATCCGGGCGATCGGCTGGCGTTGCCGGTCGAACTGCGGATGCGGATGCGGATGCGGATGCGGGTCGGTGAGAGGTGCTACCTCTCGCCGGCCCGCTTGCCGCTATAGCCGAGGATCGCGGCGAGGGTGGAGAGCGCGGAATCGCGTGCCGCGTCGACCGTGATGGCCGGGTCGCCGAGCGAGAGCGGCATGCCGAGTCCGTCGAGCAGCGAGAGGTAGAGGGTGGCCACCCGGTCGGGGCTTTCGGTGGGGGTGAAGAGTCCGGCGTCGATCCCGTCGCGGACGGCTGCCGCGATGAGGCGGCGCCAGGCGGCGTAGTCGGCGAGGACGTCGACGCGCAGCTCGTCGTCGCGGAGGGCGAAGCGCCAGGCCTCGATCCACAGACGGCCGGAGCCGTCGCCGAACGCGGGGAAGTCGCCGAGGGTGGCGTCGGTGATGCCGGTCAGGCGCTGCCAGGGGTCGGGGGACGCCGCGAGTTTGGCGTCCAGGGCGGCGATCTCGGTCTCGGAGGCGTGGCGGAAGGCGGCGAGGAGGAGGTCCTCGCGGGAGCCGAAGTAGTACTGGAGCGTGCTGACCGGCACGCCGCTGGCGGAGGCGACGTCCTGGAAGCGGGTGGCGTCGGCGCCGCGGTCGACGATGACGCGGATCGCGGCCTCCAGCACCTCGGTCTTGTCGCGGCCGGCCCGGCGAGGGCGGGTGGGACGGCGATCGGCGGGGGTCACGAGGCGAGTCTAGCGGTTTGGTATCGCCGTACCGTATGGTCATACCGGTTAGCGATACAGGTTGGCCACGCAGGTATCCCCCAGCCCGGAGGCGGCTCCATGACCAGGTACGGCGCCATGTTCGGCCCCGACATCACCTTCCTCGGCGTCGAGCGGTGCGATCTCGACGATCCGGAGACCTACCGGGGCGCCGACGTGGTGATCCTCGGCGCGCCGTTCGACGGCGGCACGTCGCATCGCCCCGGCGCCCGCTTCGGCCCGCAGGCGGTGCGGCAGGCGTGCTACCTGGGCCACGACGGGTCGCGGCCGAGCCTGGCGATGCGTGTGGACGGACTCACGGATCTGGTGGTGCGGGACGCCGGCGACGTGGAGACCTACGCGGGGGACATCGAGACCGCCCTGAAGAACATCGAGGAGGCGGTCTACAAGATCGCCTCGGCCGGCGCGATCCCCGTCGTGATCGGCGGAGACCACACGATCGCGCTGCCGGACGCCCGGGGCGTGGCCAGGCACCACGGCTTCGGCCGGGTGTCGATGCTGCACTTCGACGCGCACGCGGACACCGGCGAGATCGAGTTCGGGCACCTGCACGGCCACGGGCAGCCGATGCGCCGGCTGATCGAGTCCGGGGCGATCCGCGGCGACCGGTTCCTGCAGATCGGGCTGCGCGGGTACTGGCCGGGGCCGGAGATCCTCGGGTGGATGGCGGACCAGCGGATGCGGTCGTACGAGATGACCGAGATCGTCGCGCGGGGCCTGGAGGAGTGCCTGGCCGAGGCCTCCGGGATCGCGGTCGACGAGTGCGAGGGCGTCTACCTGTCGGTGGACATCGACGTCGCGGACCCGGGCCACGCGCCGGGTACCGGGACGCCGGAGCCGGGCGGGCTGACCGGAAGGCAGCTCTTGGATTCGGTCCGGAGGATCTGTTACGAGCTCCCGGTGGTCGGAGTGGAAGTGGTGGAGGTCGCGCCGCCCTACGACCACGCCGACATCACCGCCGCGCTCGGTAACCGCGTGATCCTCGAAGCGTTGTCGGCGATGGCGCGGCGGAGGGCGGATGCGCGCGGGGGAGTGGGTGGCGGGAAGTGGGACCCGCGGCAGCCCCTGCTGGACGGTCGAGGGTAGTGCCCTATATCACATCTCAAAATGAACACGGAGTATCCCCGCGCCTCGATTTCCCAAAACCCCCAGCACTGGGCCATACTGTTGAGGTTGCTCGACCATGCGCGCCCGTTTTCGGGCGCCCGGAGTGCCTGGCCGTGTTCGGCGCGGGCACTGGGCCCACACGCACATCGCGTGAGTAAGCCGCATCGCGGCTGGTACGCGAGGGCTGTGGGGCGCTGGTGGGGCATGTTTCGCGGAATCCGGATTTCGCAGGCGAGGCGATGAGTCGCGCCCACGGGATCCGCACGCCGGTGCGGGCGACACGCCCGAACGCGTGGACCGGAGGAGGCGGGACAAGCAGGACAAGCTTCGCGGGACACACAGGTTGTGGAACGCGGCGAACCCGGTGGTCAGGTGGGTCCACAACCGCCGACGGCCGGGCGCGTTGATGCGAGCAGTCCCCGGCATCGTTCGGGGGCGGCCGACGCAGACGCCGGACAACAGGTCCAAGAAAGACTGAAGGATAAGGAACCAAGCAGCCATGGCGGGACAGAAGATCCGCATCAGGCTCAAGGCCTACGACCACGAGGTGATCGACTCCTCGGCGAAGAAGATCGTCGAGACCGTGATCCGCACTGGTGCGCAGGTCGCCGGCCCGGTGCCGCTGCCGACCGAGAAGAACGTGTACTGCGTCATCCGCTCGCCGCACAAGTACAAGGACTCGCGCGAGCACTTCGAGATGCGTACGCACAAGCGTCTGATCGACATTCTCGACCCGACCCCCAAGACGGTGGACTCGCTGATGCGTCTCGACCTGCCGGCGGGCGTCGACATCGAGATCAAGCTCTGAGGGCGGCCGGCACATGGGTAAGCAGATTAAGGGCGTCCTGGGCGAGAAGCTCGGCATGACCCAGGTCTGGGACGAGAACAACCGGGTCGTCCCGGTGACCGTCGTCAAGGCCGGGCCGTGCGTGGTGACGCAGATCCGCAAGCAGGAGGTCGACGGCTACGAGGCCGTGCAGATCGCCTACGGGGCCGTGAAGCCCACCAAGGTCAACAAGCCGGAGGCCGGGCACTTCGAGAAGGCCGGCGTCACGCCGCGCCGCTACCTCGTGGAGATCCGGACCACCGACGCCGCCGAGTACCAGCTCGGCCAGGAGATCACCGCCGAGACCTTCGGCGCCGGCCAGCTGGTCGACGTCTCGGGCACCTCCAAGGGCCACGGTTTCGCCGGTGTCATGAAGCGCCACAACTTCCGGGGCCTCGGCGCCGGCCACGGCGTGCAGCGCAAGCACCGCTCGCCCGGTTCCATCGGCGCCTGCGCGACCCCCGGTCGCGTGTTCAAGGGCGTGCGCATGGCCGGCCGCATGGGCTCGGTGCGCGTGACCGTCCAGAACCTCACCGTCCAGGCCGTGGACGCGGAGAAGGGCCTGATCCTGCTCAAGGGTGCCGTTCCCGGCCCCAACGGCGGTCTGGTCCTGGTCAAGACCTCGGCCAAGAAGGGAGCCTGACCATGACGCAGGTTGTCAACGTCGACCTCCCCGGCGAGATCTTCGACGTCCAGACCAACATCCCGCTGATCCACCAGGTCGTGGTGGCCCAGCTGGCCGCGGCCCGCCAGGGCACGCACAAGACCAAGACCCGCGGCGAGGTCTCCGGCGGCGGCAAGAAGCCGTACCGCCAGAAGGGCACCGGCCGCGCCCGTCAGGGTTCGACCCGTGCGCCGCAGTTCACCGGCGGTGGCGTCGTCCACGGCCCGGTGCCGCGCGACTACGCCCAGCGCACCCCGAAGAAGATGAAGGCCGCCGCGCTGCGCGGTGCCCTCTCCGACCGGGCGCGCGACGGCCGCGTGATCGTGGTGGACCGGCTGGTGGAGGGCGACGTCCCGAACACCAAGTCCGCCGTGGCGCTGCTGAAGGGCGTGACCGAGCACAAGCACGTGCTGGTCGTCCTGCAGCGCACCGACGAGGTCTCCTACAAGAGCCTCCGCAACGTCCCGACCGTGCACCTGATCGACGTCGGCCAGCTGAACACCTACGACGTGCTCGTCAACGACGCCGTCGTGTTCACGCAGGGCGCGTACGACCAGTTCGTCGCCGGTCCCGCCAAGGGGAAGTCGGCCACCGCCGTGGCGAGCTCCCTCGAAGTTGAGGGGAGCGCCGCGTGAGCAAGTTCGCTGACCGCGCGGTTCTGGCCCGCGACATCATCATCAAGCCGGTGGTGTCGGAGAAGAGCTACGCCCTTCTGGACCAGAACACCTACACCTTCGTGGTCCACCCGGACACGAACAAGATCCAGATCCGCGAGGCCGTCGAGGAGATCTTCGACGTCAAGGTCCTGTCGGTGAACACCATCAACCGCCAGGGCAAGCGCAAGCGGACCCGCTACGGCATCGGCAAGCGCAAGGACACCAAGCGCGCGATCGTGACCGTGGACCCGAACCCCGGTGGCGGCAAGAAGGGCCGCATCGAGCTGTTTGGAGGGCCGGTTTCCTAATGGGCATCCGCAAGTACAAGCCGACGACCCCGGGCCGCCGCGGCTCCTCGGTCGCCGACTTCGTCGAGATCACCCGGAGCACCCCGGAGAAGTCGCTGGTCCGCCCCATCCACAGCAAGGGTGGCCGTAACAGCACCGGTCGCGTGACCGTCCGCCACCAGGGTGGCGGCCACAAGCGCGCGTACCGCGTGATCGACTTCCGCCGCCACGACAAGGACGGCGTGCCGGCCAAGGTCGCGCACATCGAGTACGACCCGAACCGCACCGCGCGCATCGCGCTGCTGCACTACGCGGACGGCGAGAAGCGGTACATCCTGGCGCCGAAGAACCTGGCGCAGGGCGACCGGATCGAGAACGGCCCCGGCGCGGACATCAAGCCCGGCAACAACCTGCCGCTGCGCAACATCCCGACCGGTACCACGATCCACGCGATCGAGCTCCGTCCGGGCGGCGGCGCGAAGATCGCCCGCTCCGCGGGGGCGAGCGTCCAGCTCGTCGCCAAGGACGGCCCGTTCGCGCAGCTGCGCATGCCCTCCGGCGAGATCCGGAACGTCGACCTGCGCTGCCGCGCCACGGTCGGCGAGGTCGGCAACGCCGAGCAGTCGAACATCAACTGGGGCAAGGCCGGCCGCATGCGGTGGAAGGGCAAGCGCCCGACCGTCCGCGGTGTCGCGATGAACCCGATCGACCACCCGCACGGTGGTGGTGAGGGCAAGACCTCCGGTGGCCGCCACCCGGTGTCCCCGTGGGGTCAGAAGGAAGGCCGCACCCGCAAGCCGGGCAAGGCCTCCGACAAGTACATCGTCCGCCGTCGCAAGACCAACAAGAAGCGCTAGGAGGAGGTTTAACGATGCCGCGCAGTCTCAAGAAGGGTCCCTTCGTGGACGGCCACCTGATGAAGAAGGTGGACGCCCAGAACGCGAAGAACACCAAGAACGTCATCAAGACCTGGTCCCGGCGTTCCATGATCGTGCCGGACATGCTGGGCCACACCATCGCCGTCCACGACGGCCGCAAGCACGTCCCGGTGTTCATCACCGAGGCGATGGTCGGCCACAAGCTGGGCGAGTTCAGCCCGACCCGCACGTTCAAGGGTCACGTGAAGGACGATCGGAGGTCGCGCCGTGGCTGAGAACAAGGCCAAGGACCTCGCGGGCAATGAGGCCATTGCCCAGGCGAAGAACATCCGCATGACCGCCATGAAGGTGCGCCGGGTCGTGGACATGGTCCGCGGCCAGGATGTCGAGAAGGCTCTCGACACCCTGCGCTTCGCGCCGTACGCCGCCGCCGAGCCGGTCTTCAAGTGCGTCGCGTCGGCCGCCGCCAACGCGCGCAACAACAAGCAGCTCCGTGGCCAGCTGGTGATCAGCGAGGCCTACGTGGACGAGGGCCCGACCCTGAAGCGGTTCCGGCCGCGCGCCCAGGGCCGCGCCTACCGCATCCGCAAGCGGACCTCGCACATCACGATCGTGGTCCAGGAGACCGCGGGCGTCGCGCAGAAGGGCAGGACCCGATAGTGGGCCAGAAGGTTAACCCGCATGGGTTCCGCCTCGGCATCACCACGGACTTCAAGTCCCGGTGGTACGCCGACAAGCTGTACAAGGACTACGTCAAGGAAGACGTCGCGATCCGCCGCCTGATGACCGACGGCATGGACCGCGCGGGCATCAGCAAGGTGGAGATCGAGCGCACCCGCGACCGCGTCCGCGTCGACATCCACACCGCGCGTCCGGGCATCGTCATCGGCCGCCGCGGCGCCGAGGCCGACCGCATCCGCGGCAAGCTCGAGAAGCTGACCGCCAAGCAGGTCCAGCTGAACATCCTCGAGGTGCGCAACCCCGAGAGCGACGCTCAGCTGGTCGCGCAGGGCATCGCGGAGCAGCTGGCCCAGCGCGTGGCGTTCCGCCGCGCGATGCGCAAGGCGATCCAGTCTTCGATGAAGGCCGGCGTCAAGGGCATCAAGGTGCAGGTCTCCGGTCGTCTGGGCGGCGCCGAGATGAGCCGCTCGGAGCAGTACCGCGAGGGCCGCGTGCCCCTGCACACGCTGCGGGCGAACATCGACTACGGCTTCTACGAGGCCAAGACCACCTTCGGCCGGATCGGCGTGAAGGTCTGGATCTACAAGGGCGATGTCACCTCGCTGTCGGCGCAGCGCGCGCTGAACGCGGCCGAGGCCCGCGCCGGGCGTCCGTCCCGCGACGGCGACCGCCGCGGCGGTGGCCGTGCCGGCGGCCGTGACGGCGGCCGTGGTCCGCGCCGCGACGGCGGCGGTGGCCGCGGTCCGCGCCGCGAGGGCGGTGGCGGCGGCCAGCAGTCCCAGGCTCCGGCCTCGGCGTCGGCTCCGGCTGAGGCCCCGGCTCCGGCCGCGACCGAGAACAAGGAGGCGTGACCCCATGCTGATCCCGCGGCGGGTCAAGCACCGCAAGCAGCACCACCCCGGTCGCTCCGGCGCTTCCAAGGGCGGCAACAACCTGGCGTTCGGCGAGTACGGCATCCAGGCGCTGACCCCGGCGTACGTGACCAACCGGCAGATCGAGTCCGCCCGTATCGCCATCAACCGGCACATCCGCCGTGGTGGCAAGGTGTGGATCAACATCTACCCGGACCGTCCGCTGACCAAGAAGCCCGCCGAGACCCGCATGGGTTCCGGTAAGGGCTCGCCCGAGTGGTGGGTCGCGAACGTCAAGCCCGGCCGGGTGCTCTTCGAGCTCTCGTACCCGAACGAGGAGCGCGCTCGCGAGGCCCTGCTTCGCGCGACGCACAAGCTCCCGCTCAAGTGCCGGATCATCAAGCGTGAGGCAGGTGACATCTGATGGCGACCGGGACCACCGCGCGCGAACTGCGCGAGCTCGGCGACGCCGAACTGCTGGAGAAGCTCCGTGAGAGCAAGGAGGAGCTGTTCAACCTCCGCTTCCAGCAGGCCACCGGCCAGCTTGAGAACCACGGCCGCATGCGCGCCGTCAAGAAGGACATCGCTCGCATCTACACCCTGATGACGGAGCGGGAGCTCGGCATCGGAACTGAGGAGGCGAAGTGAGCGAGACCACCGTGGCGCAGGCCACGACCGAGGAGCGCGGGCGCCGCAAGGTGCGCGAGGGGTACGTCGTCAGCGACAAGATGGACAAGACCATCGTCGTCGAGGTCGAGGACCGCAAGAAGCACCCCAAGTACGGCAAGGTCGTGCGCAGCACCGCCAAGCTGAAGGCCCACGACGAGCAGAACAGCGCCGGCATCGGCGACCGCGTCCTGCTCATGGAGACCCGGCCGCTCTCGGCGACCAAGCGCTGGCGCCTGGTCGAGATCCTCGAGAAGGCCAAGTAACCAGTCCGTTCGGCCAGGCACCGGGACCAGGCCGCGCAGCGATGCGCGGCCCCCGGTGAACCGGCACGACGAAGGAGATAACAAGTGATCCAGCAGGAGTCGCGGCTCCGGGTCGCCGACAACACCGGTGCGAAGGAAATCCTCTGCATCCGCGTGCTCGGTGGCTCCAGCCGCCGCTACGCCGGAATCGGCGACGTCATCGTCGCCACCGTGAAGGACGCCCTGCCCGGTGCGGGCGTCAAGAAGGGCGACGTCGTCAAGGCCGTCATCGTGCGCACCGTCAAGGAGCGCCGGCGTCCGGACGGCTCGTACATCCGCTTCGACGAGAACGCGGCCGTCCTGATCAAGGACGGCGGGGACCCGCGCGGCACCCGCATCTTCGGCCCGGTGGGCCGCGAGCTGCGCGAGAAGCGCTACATGCGCATCGTCTCGCTCGCCCCGGAGGTGCTGTAAGCCATGCCGAGCATGAACATCAAGAAGGGTGACCTGGTCCAGGTCATCACCGGCAAGGACAAGGGTCTGCAGGGCAAGGTCATCCAGGCCTTCCCGGAGACCCAGAAGGTCCTGGTCGAGGGTGTCAACCGGGTCAAGAAGCACACCAAGGTCGGCCAGTCCGTCCGCGGGAGCAAGACCGGCGGCATCATCACCGTCGAGGCCCCGGTCCACGTCTCCAACGTGATGCTGGTCGTCGAGCACGAGGGCGCCAAGGTCGTCACGCGGGTGGGCTACCGCCGCGTGGAGGAGGAGCGCACGCTCGCCGACGGGACGAAGAAGACCGTCACGCGCAGCGTCCGCTACGCCAAGCGCACCGGTAAGGACATCTGACATGACCGTGACTGAGACTGAGACCGTGGCGCCGCGCCTGAAGCTGCGCTACCGGTCCGAGATCGCCCCGGCGCTCAAGGAGCAGTTCGCCTTCGAGAACGTCATGCTGATCCCGTCGCTGACCAAGATCGTGGTCAACATGGGCGTCGGCGACGCCGCCCGGGACAGCAAGCTGATGGACGGCGCCGTCCGCGACCTCGCGGCGATCACCGGCCAGAAGCCGACCGTGACCAAGGCCCGCAAGTCCATCGCGCAGTTCAAGCTGCGCGAGGGCCAGCCGATCGGCGCGCACGTCACGCTGCGCGGCGACCGGATGTGGGAGTTCTGCGACCGGCTGGTGTCGATCGCGCTGCCCCGGATCCGCGACTTCCGCGGTCTGTCGCCGAAGCAGTTCGACGGCAAGGGCAACTACACCTTCGGTCTGAACGAGCAGTCGATGTTCCACGAGATCGACCAGGACCGGATCGACCGCGTGCGCGGCATGGACATCACCGTCGTGACGACCGCTCGCAACGACGATGAGGGTCGCGCCCTGCTGCGTCTCCTCGGATTCCCCTTCAAGGAGGCGTGAGCCAATGGCGAAGAAGGCCCTGATCAACAAGGCGCTCGCGAAGCCGAAGTTCAAGGTGCGCGGCTACACCCGCTGCTCCAAGTGCGGCCGCCCGCACTCGGTCTACCGCAAGTTCGGCCTGTGCCGGGTTTGCCTGCGCGAGATGGCGCACGCCGGCGAGCTGCCGGGCGTGACCAAGAGCTCCTGGTAACTACTACACGCCGCAGGTCCGCGCGTATGTGCACTCCTATCGGAGAGTGTGAGCAGCGCGCGGATACCACGGCGAGGAAGGCCTCAGGCCAAACATGACCATGACCGACCCGATCGCGGACATGCTCACCCGGCTGCGGAACGCCAACTCGGCGTACCACGACCAGGTGTCCATGCCGTCGAGCAAGATCAAGACCCACATCTGCGAGATCCTCAAGCAGGAGGGCTACATCGCCGCCTGGAAGGTGGAGGACGCGGAGGTGGGCAAGACGCTCACCATCGAGCTGAAGTTCGGCCCGAACCGGGAGCGCTCCATCGCGGGGATCAAGCGGATCTCCAAGCCGGGTCTGCGCGTCTACGCGAAGTCCACGAGCCTGCCGAAGGTTCTGGGCGGACTCGGCGTCGCCATCATCTCGACTTCGACCGGTCTGCTGACCGACCGCCAGGCCGCCCGCAAGGGCGTCGGCGGCGAAGTCCTCGCCTACGTCTGGTAAGGGAAGGAGGAGAAGCAATGTCTCGTATTGGACGGCTGCCGATCCCGGTTCCCGCCGGCGTCGACGTCACCATCAACGGCCAGGACGTGACCGTCAAGGGGCCCAAGGGCTCGCTGTCGCACACCGTCGTCGCCCCGATCACGATCGCCAAGGGCGAGGACGGCAATCTGGTCGTCTCCCGCCCGAACGACGAGCGGGTCTCCAAGGAGCGCCACGGTCTGTCGCGCACCCTGGTCAACAACATGATCATCGGCGTGACCCAGGGCTACACCAAGAACCTGGAGATCTCCGGTGTCGGTTACCGCGTGACCGCCAAGGGCAAGGACCTCGAGTTCGCCCTCGGCTACAGCCACCCGGTCCCGGTCCCGGCCCCCGACGGCATCACGTTCGCCGTCGAGAGCCCGACCAAGTTCTCCGTGTCCGGGATCGACAAGCAGCTGGTGGGCGAGACCTGCGCCTACATCAAGAAGCTGCGCAAGATCGACCCCTACAAGGGCAAGGGCATCAAGTTCGCCGGCGAGGTCATCCGCCGCAAGGCCGGAAAGGCTGGGAAGAAGTAATGGCTTTCGCAGTCAAGATCGGCAAGGGACCGGCGAAGAAGCGCAACGCCGTCAAGCGCCGCCACCTGCGGGTGCGCAAGAAGGTGTCCGGCACCGCGCTGCGTCCGCGCCTGGTCGTCACCCGCTCCGCGCGCCACATGGTGGCGCAGGTCGTGGACGACGTCACCCGCGTGACGCTGGCCTCCGCCTCCACCATGGAGGCCGGCCTGCGCACCTCGGAGGGCGACAAGACCGCCAAGGCGAAGGAAGTCGGCAAGCTCGTCGCCGAGCGGGCCAAGGCCAAGGGTGTCGGCACGGTCGTCTTCGACCGCGGCGGCAACAAGTACCACGGCCGCGTGGCCGCGGTGGCCGACGGCGCCCGGGAAGCGGGGCTGGAGCTGTGAGCACTAACTACTCGAAGGGAAGGAGCCTCTGATGGCTGGACCGCAGCGCCGCGGAGGCGGCTTCGGTGGGCAGAACCAGGGCGGCGGCGAGGGCGGCAACAACCGCCGCGAGCGCCGTGACCGTCGCGGCGACCAGGCCCCGGTGGAGAAGTCGGCGCACATCGAGCGCGTCGTCACCATCAACCGCGTGGCCAAGGTCGTGCGCGGTGGCCGCCGCTTCAGCTTCACCGCCCTGGTGATCGTCGGCGACGGCGAGGGCACCGTGGGCGTGGGCTACGGCAAGGCGAAGGAAGTCCGGGACGCGATCGCCAAGGGTGTCGAGGAGGCCAAGAAGAACTTCTTCAAGGTCCCGCGCATCCAGGGCACCATCCCGCACCCGGTCACGGGCGAGCGCGCCGCCGGCGTCGTTCTGCTCAAGCCGGCCGCCCCCGGTACCGGTGTCATCGCCGGCGGCCCGGTGCGCGCCGTGCTGGAGTGCGCGGGCGTCCACGACGTGCTGAGCAAGTCGCTCGGCTCGGACAACCCGATCAACATCGTCCACGCGACCGTGGCGGCCCTGAAGGACCTCGTGCGTCCGGAGGAAGTCGCCGCTCGCCGCGGGCTGCCGCTGGAGGACGTGGCCCCGGCCGCCCTCCTGCGCGCCCGCGCCGGTGTGGGGAGCTGAGAGACATGGCCCGTTTGAAGATCACGCAGACCCGCTCCCAGATCGGGACGAAGCAGAACCACCGGGACACCCTCCGGTCGCTCGGCCTGAAGCGGATCAACGACACCGTGGTGAAGGAGGACCTCCCGCAGTTCCGCGGCATGGTCCACACCGTTCGCCACCTGGTCAAGGTCGAGGAGGTCGACTGACATGACGCTGAAGGTCCACCACCTCCGCCCGGCCCCGGGCGCCAAGACGCCGAAGACCCGCGTGGGTCGCGGTGAGGGCTCCAAGGGCAAGACGGCGGGTCGCGGTACCAAGGGTACGAAGGCCCGCTACCAGGTCTCGGCGCGTTTCGAGGGCGGCCAGATGCCGCTGCACATGCGCCTGCCGAAGGCCCGCGGGTTCAAGAACCCGTTCAAGGTGACGTTCCAGGTCGTGAACCTGGACAAGCTGTCGGCCCTGTACCCGGCCGGCGGCGAGGTCACCGTCGAGGACCTCGTCGCCAAGGGCGCGGTCCGCGACAACGAGCTCGTCAAGGTGCTCGGCACCGGCGAGGTCTCGGTCGCGCTGCAGGTGAAGGCGCACGCCTTCTCGGCCAGCGCGAAGGAGAAGCTGGCCGCGGCCGGCGGCTCGGCTGAGGAAGTCTGAGCCGCTGACGCGGTGAGCTCGTCGCTGTAGACGGCAAGGAAGGGGCGCTGCCTCGGGGAGACTCGGGGTGGCGCCCTTTCCGTTCCGTTCCGCCCGGGCCCTCCGGCCGTGAGCCTGCGCACAAGGCGCTCGGCTGTCCGGGTTCGCCCGGGATCCGGCGGCTGCCGCAGGCCTCGTCAGGCCTCAGCGATCTCCGCCGCATCGTCGCAGGTCGGAGCCCGTCCACCGATCCCCCTCGGCCTCCTGCCCGGACCGTGTCGCGTCCTGGACAGCCTCCCCACCCTCACTCCCAGTACATCGCCCACAACTCCCCCCGGGTGAGGGTCGCCATAGGCTTCCTGCTATGCGTAAGATGGCGCAGGTCGGCCATCACCCCGACTTGACCCCGCGTGCCCGAAAGCGCCGCGCAGCAGCGTGAAGCCGAAGGCGCGAGGGAATCAGGACCCTCTAACTCTCGTCTCGCAAGGCGCAGGAGGACCATGCTCACCGCATTCGCTCGGGCGTTCCGTACGCCCGACCTGCGCAAGAAGCTGCTCTTCACGCTGGGCATCATGGCGCTGTTCCGCTTGGGCGCGCACATTCCGGCGCCGGGTGTCGACACCCACACGCTCAGTCAGTGTCTGAACCTGACGAAGTCGCAGAGCGGGAACAACAACTCGGCCCTGGGGCTGATCAACCTGTTCTCGGGCGGGGCGCTGCTGCAGCTGTCGATCTTCGCGCTGGGGATCATGCCCTACATCACCGCGTCGATCATCCTGCAGCTGCTGACCGTGGTGATCCCGCGGCTGGAGGCCCTCAAGAAGGAGGGGCAGGCCGGGCAGACGAAGATCACGCAGTACACCCGGTACCTGACCATCGGCCTGGCCGTGCTGCAGTCGACGACGATGCTCACGCTGATGAAGAACAACCCGAGTGCCCTGCTGGGCAGCGGGTGCGCCGGGCAGAACGTCATCTACACCAAGATCGACTGGACCGGCATGGCGGTCATGGTCATCACGCTGACCGCCGGCACCACGCTGATCATGTGGCTCGGCGAGCTGATCACCGACCGCGGCATCGGCAACGGCATGTCGCTGCTGATCTTCACGTCGATCACCGCGAACTTCCCGCAGTCGCTGTGGGCCATCAAGCAGGCCGGCAAGACCATGGACGGCTGGCCGGTGTTCTTCGGCGTGCTGCTGATGGGCATGGTCATGGTCGGCGCGGTGGTGTTCGTCGAGCAGGGGCAACGGCGCATCCCGGTGCAGTACGCCAAGCGCATGGTGGGGCGGCGGATGTACGGCGGGTCGTCGACCTACATCCCGATGAAGGTGAACCAGGCGGGTGTCATCCCCGTCATCTTCGCCTCGTCGCTGCTGCAGCTGCCGCTGATGGTCGCGAACTTCACGCACCCGAACGCCCAGAAGGGCTGGGCGCACTGGATCAACAAGGAGTTCGGGTTCAGCACCAACGGCTACTCGCTGGCCTACTCGATCACCTACTTCCTGCTGATCCTCGGCTTCGCCTTCTTCTACGTGTCGATCACGTTCGTGCCGGACGAGATCGCCGACAACATGAAGAAGTACGGCGGCTTCATCCCCGGCATCCGGGCCGGCAAGCCGACGGCCGAGTATCTGCAGTACGTCTCCACGCGCGTCACCTGGCCCGGTGCCCTGTACCTGTCGGTGATCGCCATCATCCCGATGATCGCCCTGGCCGAGCTGCACGCCAGCGGGAAGTTCCCGTTCGGCGGCACTACTATCCTGATCATGGTGGGCGTGGGCCTGGAGACCGTGAAGCAGATCGAGTCGCAGCTCCAGCAGCACAACTACGAAGGCTTCCTGAGGTGACGGCTGTGACAACGGCGTCGACGCGCCTCACCCACCGCGGACGGCACACCGCCGTCCGTCCCATCGACGCCGAAGGGTTCCTCCACTAGTGCGTATCGTTCTCGTCGGTCCGCCGGGCGCGGGCAAGGGCACGCAGGCCTCGTTCATCGCCTCGCACCTGGGCGTCCCGAAGATCAGCACCGGGGACATCTTCCGGGCGAACATCTCCCAGGGCACCCCGCTGGGCGTGAAGGCCAAGGAGTACCTGGACGCCGGCCACCTGGTCCCGGACGAGCTCACCATAGACATCGTCCGCGACCGGCTCTCGCAGCCGGACGCGGCCGGCGGGTTCCTGCTCGACGGGTTCCCGCGGAACGTGGCGCAGGCCGAGGAGCTGGACGAGATCCTCGCCGACAACGGCGTCTCGCCCAGCGTCGGCAAGGCCTACCTGGACATCGTGCTGGACCTCGAGGTGGACAACGACGAGGTCATCAAGCGGATCTCCGGCCGCCGGCTGTGCCGCAACGACTCCGGCCACATCTTCCACGTCGACTACAGCCCGTCCCAGGCCGGCGACAAGTGCGACGTCTGCGGCGGCGAGCTCTACCAGCGCTCGGACGACAAGGAGGAGGTCGTCCGCAAGCGCCTGGAGGTGTACGCGGCCGAGACCGCCCCGATCATCGACTACTACCGCGAGCAGGGCGTGCTGACCACGATCGAGGCCGCCGGTCAGGTGCACGTCATCACCGAGCGCGCGATCGCCGCCGTCGACCAGGTCGCCGCCCGCGGCTGAGCCGCACGCCCCCGAGCAGTCCCCCGAAGGAAGCCCCGCACCCATGCACGCCCACGGCGACGACGACGGCACGATCGAGCTGAAGACCCCCGAGCAGTTCGAGGCCATGAAGCAGGCCGGCAAGGTCGTCTCCCGCACGCTGGCGCTGTTGCGCTCGGCGGTCCGGCCGGGCATCACCACCGGTGAGCTGGACCGGATCGCCGAGGAGTCCATCCGTTCGCAGGGCGCCGTCCCGTCCTTCCTCGGCTACGGCGACTTCCCCGGCTCGATCTGCGCCTCGGTCAACGACGAGATCGTGCACGGCATCCCCGGCGCCCGCGTGCTGCGCGAGGGCGACCTGATCTCCATCGACTGCGGCGCGATCATCCCCGACGACGTGACCCTGGTGGCCACCGGCCGCTGGAACACCCGGGGCTGGCACGCCGACGCGGCCGTGACCGTGGGCGTGGGCGAGATCGCGCCGGAACTGGCCGAGCTGTCCCGGGTCACCGAACAAGCGATGTGGGCCGGGATCGACGCGGTGAAGGAGGGCGTCGCGCTGAACGACGTCTCCACCGCGATCGACGGCTTCACCCGCTCCCAGCCGCGCCGCTACGGCATCATCCGCGACTACGGCGGCCACGGCATCGGCTCGTCGATGCACATGGCCCCGATGGTCTACAACTACCCGGTCCGCGGGGAGCGCCTCGTCCTCACCACCGGTATGGCGATCGCCATCGAGCCCATGCTGACCCTGGGCAAGAACAAGACCCGGGTGCTGGCCGACGACTGGACCGTGGTCTCCAAGGACGGCTCCTACGCCGCGCACTGGGAGCACACCGTCGCCCTGACGCCGGACGGCGTCGTGGTCACCACTGCTCCGGAAGAGTGATCCGAGGTGCCCACAAGGGGTGACCGCGCGGCGGGGCCGGGCGTGCACCGGGGCCCGAAACGTCAGAACATAGAGTCATGGCTCGTGCTGCCGCGCTGACGTCGGCGCTCCTCCTGTCCCTCGGCACCGCCGCCGGGTGCGGGAGTTCCAAGAGCGCGCCGAAGCCGACCGCGACCTCCGCCTCCACCCCGACGGCCGGTACCGCGTCCTCTCCCGCGACCTCCGGTCCGAGTCCTTCGGCCACCGCGCTCAGCGCCGACGACCTCGAAGCGCGCCTGCTGACCGTCGCCGACCTGCCGAGCGGCTTCTCCGTCGACAGCGACAACGCCGACGCCAACGGGACGATCAGCGCGACCGACCCCCGCTGCCGGCCGCTGGTCGACCTGATGAACAGCGACGGCAAACCGTCCGGGGCGGTCGCCGACGCCGACACCTCGTTCACCCGCTCGGAACTCGGCCCGAACATCGCCACCGGGCTCGCGAGCTTCCCCTCGACGCAGGACGCCCAGAAGCTCATGGACTCCGTGACGAAGGCGATGCGGGCCTGCACCGAGCTCACCGAGACCGACAAGGACGGCACCAGCTACGACTTCGCTGTCGCCCCGTTGGAGTCCCCGAAGACCGGCGACGCGGTCGGCGCCATCCGGATGTCGGCCGACATCGGCGGCTACCCGGCGCAGATCGACATCGTCCTCGTGCGTGTCGGCAGCACTCTGCTGTACGTCGCGAACACCGGCCTCGGCGACACGGACGCCGGGCTGACGCAGGACGTCGTGAAGCGGGCTGTGGCGAAGCTGCAAGCGGCCGGCACGCCGAGCGGCCCGGGCGCGTAGGACACCCGGGGCACAGGACGGGGAGGGCCGGGACACGCCGACGCCGGGTAGGGCCACCTGCGCGGCCGTACCCGGCGTCTTCCCTCCTGGCCCGCGGACCGTCACACCCGCTGGAGCACCTCGCCGCGCACCGGTTCGGCCGCCTCGCTCACCCCGAACCGCCGGTGGACGCCGCGCAGCGTCCGCGGCGCCCACCATCCGTGCTCGCCGAGCAGCGCCAGCACCGCCGGCACCAGCATCATCCGGACCAGCGTGGCGTCGATCAGCACGGCCAGCGTCAGTCCCAGCCCGAACTCCAGGATCGGCGCGGCGCCGCCGGTCATGAAGCACGCGAACACGATCACCAGCAGCGCCGCGGCGCAGGTCACCACGCGGCCGGTGTGCCGGATCCCGGTGACCACCGCGGTGCGCGCGTCCTCGCCGTGCAGCCGGGCCTCGCGGATCCGGCCCAGGATGAAGATCTCATAGTCCATCGACAGCCCGAAGGCGACCGCGATCATCAGCGGCGGCACGGTGACGTCGAGGGCGCCCAGCCCGCCCTTCACCCCGCCGCCGAAGCCGGCCGCGCTGTGGCCGTCCTGGAACACCCACACCACCGCCCCGAGCGCGGCGCCGATGCTCAGCAGGTTGGTCAGCACCGCCTTGAGCGGGATCAGCACCGAGCCGGTGAACAGGAACAAGAGCACGAAGACAGACACCAGCACCACGCCGACCGCTACCGGGAGCCGGTCGACCAGCATCTGCCGGAAGTCCACGAGGTGCGCGCTGGCCCCGGTGACGAACGCCCGCTGGTGCTCGCCGCGGATGGTCTTCACCAGGCCGGTCGCGACCGCGCCGTCGTCGGTGCCCGAGGGCGTGAGGCTGACGATCGCGCTGCCGTCCGGATACGTCTTCTGTGACGAGTCCACGACGCCCGGCAGCGACCGCAGGTGCTTCAGGTAGTCCGGCCGCGCGGCCCCGTCCTCGACCAGCACGGTGACGGCGTCGGCGTTGCTGTGTCCCGGGAAGTGTGCCAGCGCCAGGTCGTACACCTGCCGAGCCTCGGAGGTGGCCGGCAGTTCGCGAGCGTCGCCGGGCGTCAGCGCCATGCCCTTCACCGGCACCGCCGCGGTCACCAGCGCCGCGCCGATCACCAGCAGCACCGGCACGGGACGCCGCACCACGCCGGCCGCGAACGTCCCGAACCAGCGTCCCTGCCGCCGCCGCGTGCTCGCCGGCTTGATCCGGTGCCCGTACTTCGCCAGCAGCGCCGGCAACAGGGTCACCGCCGCCAGCATGTCGACGGCCACCACCGCGCACGAGGCCAGACCCATGCTGCGCAGGAACGGCGCCGGGTACACCACGATCCCCGCCAGGCTCACCGCGACCGTCAGCCCGGAGAAGAAGACCGTGCGGCCCGCGGCCGCGACCGTGGCGCGCACGCACTCGGCGACGTCGGCGGTGACGAGGCGCTCCTGCCTGAACCGGGTCACCATCAGCAGGGCGTAGTCCACACCGAGTCCGAGCCCGAGCATCGTCGTGATCTGCACCGAGTACACCGACAGATCGGTGACGAAGCTGAAGGCGAACAGCACCAGCAGCGTCGACGCCACCCCGCACAGCGCCAGCAGCAGCGGCAGCGCCGCGGCCAGCAGCCCGCCGAACACCACGACCAGCAGCACCAGCACGATCGGCAGCGAGAGCGTCTCGGCCTTGCTCGCGTCGTTCTGCGCGGTCTTGTTCAGGGCGTCGTCGAGCAGCGGGCCGCCGCTGACCCGGACCTGGAAGTCCGGGGTGCCGATCGCCCGGAGCCGCGTCTGGGCGGCGTCCAGCGCCTTGTCCTCGGCGTCGGAGCCGAGGCCGCCGGCGAAGGTCACCGTGACCGCGATCGCCTGCCCGTCGCCGGTCATGCCCGGCGTCTGATAAGGGTCCGGCACCTGCGTCACACCGGGGATCCCACGCAGGTCCGCGACGGCGGCGGTGATCCGCCCCCTGAGTCCGGCGTCGCCGGCGATCGTCCGGCCGGCGGCCGTGGCGGTCACCATCGCGCCGATGGTGTCCGGTCTCGGGTCCAGATTGTCCACGCGGTCCGCGGTCACCCGGGACTCGCTGCCGGGCACCGCCGCGCCCAGCCCCCCGAGTTTGCCGAAGACCGCGCCGCCGATCCCCATGCCCACCGCGAGCACCACGAGCCAGACCGCGACGACGGTCCGGGGGCGGCGGATGGCGAGTTCTGCAGCGCGTCTCAACATGCCACCACCGTGCGGCATCACGCTATGTCTTGAGATCCCCCGGGCGAGGGGAGCGTCCCCCTCATTCGGGTGGGGGAGTCATCCCTCCGTGGAGGGAGTCACCAGAGCGCTCTCGTAGGCGAAGATCACCGCGTGCACGCGGTCGCGCAGGCCGAGCTTCATCAGGATGTTGCTGACGTGGGTCTTCACCGTGTGCTCGGAGACGAACAGCGCCGCCGCGATCTCCGCGTTGGACGCGCCGCGCGCGATCTGGACCAGCGTCTCGCGCTCGCGCGGGGTGAGGACGTCGAGCCGCTCGGACGGCGTGCCGCCGGAGCCGCCCCGCGCCGGGCGCCGCGCGGTGAAGTCGGCGATCAGCCGCCGGGTGACCGACGGGGCGAGGAGCGAGTCGCCGGAGGCGACCACCCGGACCGCGTGCACCAGGTCGTCGCGGCGCACGTCCTTGAGCAGGAAGCCGGAGGCGCCGGCGTAGAGCGCGTCGTAGACGTACTCGTCGAGGTCGAACGTGGTGAGCATGAGGATCCGGGCGCCGCCCTCGGCGGTCACCAGGCGCGCGGCCTCGATCCCGTCCATCACCGGCATCCGCACGTCGAGCAGCAGCACGTCCGGCGCCAGCGCGCGGGCCAGCTCCACCGCCTCGGCGCCGTTCCCGGCCTCGCCGACGACCTCGATGTCCGGCTGCGCCTCCAGGATCATCGCGAAGCCGCTGCGCACCAGCTCCTGGTCGTCGGCCACCACCACGCGAATCGCCACGACCGTTTTCTATCAGCCGGTGGCGACCGGCGTCTGCCCCCGACCGGACGGCGGCCCGCCGGCGGCGACCGGTCAGCTCTCCGACGGGATGTAGGCGGTCAGCGCGAACCCGCCGGCGTCCGGCGGCGAGCTCCAGCTCAGCCGGCCGCCGACCGGGGCCAGGCGCTCGCGGAGGCCGTTCAGGCCGTGGCCGCCGTGGCCGCCGTGGCTGTTGCCGGCGCCGCCGTGCGCCGGGCCCCGGCCATCGTCGGCCACCGTGATCTCCAGGGCCTCCGGCGACCAGGCCAGCAGGACGTCGGCGCGGGAGGCCCGGGCGTGTTTCAGGGTGTTGGTGAGCGCCTCCTGCACCACGCGGTACGCGGCGGCCTCGGCGCCCGGCGACAGCGCCGACGGCGTCCCGGTCGCCTCCAACGCCACCGGCAGCCCGGCCGCGCGGACCCGCCGGACCAGATCGTCGAGCCCGGCCAGGGTCGGCACCGGATCACGGCGGTCGGCGTCGTCCCGCTGCAGGACCCCGAGCAGGGCCCGCAGCTGCGTCATCGCGTCCCGGCCGGCGGCCGAGATGGCGTCGAACGCCGTCTCCGCGCGCTCCGGGTCGCTCCGCACGAACAAGGGCCCGGCCTCGGCCTGCACCACCATCAGGGCCACCGCGTGCCCGACCACGTCGTGCATGTCCCGGGCGATCCGGGCCCGCTCGGCGGCCGCGGCCCGATCGGCCAGCACCTCGGCGGAGTCGCGCTCGGACTGGGTGAGCAGCCCGAGGGAGATCGAGGTGAGGCTGAGGGTGAACGTGACGAAGAAGTCCTCGGGGTTCCCCGTCTGCTTGTGCAGGATCTCGGCCAGGATGTTCCCGGCCGTGAACAGGCCGACCATCACCACCCGGGTCCGCGCCCGCAGCACCGACCCGATCGTGTACTGGGTGACCAGGACCGAGTAGGGGAACGGCTGGGCCGGATGCACGATCGAGGTGACCAGCAGTGTCATTCCCCCGACGACCAGCGCGGACAGCACCGGATAGGTCTCCCGCCACAGCAGCGGCAGGATCGCCGAGGCCTCCAGCGCCAACCGCCACGGCCCGAAGGGAATCACCCCGGGCAGCAGGTAGCCGCCGGTGTTCAGGCCGAGGATGATCAGGGTGAGCAGCACGTCCGCGCGGCGGGGCGGGCGGAGGCGGAATCCGCGGATCCGGGAGGCGGCCGTACTCAGCACGTGATAGATCATCCTCCGCCGGGAGTAGCCGCACCTCCCTCTGTGGGGGGATCCTGGGGACGGTGTCCTGAGGTACAGTCGAGATATGTCGCGAGTCAGTTGGGGAGTCACGCAGATGACGCAGGGTGGGGCCGCCTTCGAACCCGAGATGCGCGCCGGCGACGCCGACCGCGAACGCCTGGTGGAGCAGCTGCGCGAGCACCACGCCGCCGGGCGCCTGACGCTGGACGAGTTCGAGGAGCGGATGGCCCAGGCCTATTCCGCCAAGACCTACGGCGAGCTGCGGACCCTCACCCGCGACCTGCCGATCGACCTCGCGCAGCTGAACCTGCAGCAGGCGCAGCAGCGCACCGCCGCGCCGGGCCGGCCGGTCGAGGTCCGCCGGGACGGCGCCGGGCGGATGCAGATCAACATCGACAACCAGGCGATCCAGGACCGGATCAACCAGCACATGGAGCGGCACCAGGCCCGGCACCAGGAGCGCATGGAGCGGCACCAGCAGCGCTGGGACGCACGCGCGGCCCGGCGCGGCCACGGCTGGGGCGGCTGGGGCCTGGGCGGCTGGCTGTCGCTGTCCCTGCTGCTCACCACGATCTGGCTGATCAGCAACATCACCGGCGGCGGCGACTGGGGCAACTTCTGGCCGGCCTGGCCGATCGGCATCACCGGCGCGCTGATGCTGGCCAAGACCATCAACCGGCGGGGCTGACCCGCTCGCGGGAGCGCCGCGACCGCCGAAGCCCGCCGCGACAGCCGCGGCCGGAGTGCCGGCCGCGGCGATTCGGCGTGTCCGGTGGCCGGGGGACGAACGGGACGGGAATGTTCGCCACCCCGCGCGGGTTTCACGCAGTGTGCGAACCGGGTAATAATCTCCGGTTTCGCGTTCTGCAAGTGTTCGGCGTACACTGGCGTGTCGGCTCCGTATGGAGTGGTTCAGGTGCGCCCCCGCGGCTGGGTCAATGAGCGCACCAGCGCTGAACCACCACTTGCTCCTGGCTACGGAAGCCGGCACTGCAGTAGACACCCTTCTGAAGGAGATTGAAGGAACTTGGCCAAAAAAGAAGGCGCCATCGAGATCGAGGGCACCATCATCGAGTCCCTGCCCAACGCGATGTTCCGCGTTGAGCTGGCGAACGGCCACAAGGTCCTCGCGCACATCTCCGGCAAGATGCGGATGCACTACATCCGGATCCTCCCGGACGACCGGGTCGTCGTCGAGCTCAGCCCGTACGACCTGACCCGCGGGCGCATCGTCTACCGCTACAAGTGACCTGGAGGACTCCTCCCTCGACGGGGGAGTTCCTGCTGCTCACACCCATCGAGGCTCACCGCGGAGAAGAGCGGTGAGCTGCCTTTCGGTGCGTCTACGCGCATCGGACGACCGATACCAGTTAAGGAACCGCCATGAAGGTCAAGCCCAGCGTCAAGAAGATCTGTGACAAGTGCAAGGTGATCCGTCGCCACGGCCGCGTCATGGTCATCTGCGAGAACCTGCGCCACAAGCAGCGTCAGGGCTGAGGTGCGACGGGCCCGTCCCGTCGTCACTCGACTGAAGTACTCGCAGCGTCCCGTCCCCGCGGGCCTTCGCCATGAGGCTCGCGGACGTCACCCCCGGCCCGGAGGCCGGAGACCTGGTCAGGCACCAGGACCGGCGCTGCACCGACACCTCCGGAACGAAACAGAAACAGGAGCCTGCCTGATGGCACGTCTCTCTGGTGTGGACATCCCGCGCGAGAAGCGTCTGGAGATCGCCCTCACCTACATCTACGGCATCGGCCGTACCCGCGCGCAGGCTACGTGCGCGGAGACCGGCATCAACCCGAACACGCGCGTGAAGGACCTGACGGAGGACGACCTCGTCAAGCTCCGCCAGTGGATCGACACGAACTACCGCGTCGAGGGCGACCTGCGCCGTGAGGTCCAGGCGGACATCCGCCGCAAGATCGAGATCGGCTGCTACCAGGGCGTGCGGCACCGCAAGGGTCTGCCCGTCCACGGCCAGCGCACCCACACCAACGCGCGTACGCGCAAGGGCCCGCGCAAGGCCATCGCCGGTAAGAAGAAGGCCGGCCGGAAGTAGTCCAGCCACGGACCGGATGAGCTGGTTGTCAGTGGCCCGGACCGATCACCTCAATCAGGAGAACCCAGCACAATGCCTCCCCAGAGCCGTAAGGCCGGCGCCAAGGCTCCCAAGCTGCGCCGTAAGGAAAAGAAGAACGTCGCCCACGGGCACGCTCACATCAAGAGCACGTTCAACAACACGATCGTCTCGATCACCGACCCGCAGGGGAACGTGATCGCGTGGGCGAGCTCGGGTCAGGTGGGCTTCAAGGGCTCGCGCAAGTCGACCCCGTTCGCCGCTCAGATGACCGCCGAGGCCGCCGCCCGCCGCGCCATGGAGCACGGCATGAAGAAGGTCGACGTGTTCGTCAAGGGTCCCGGCTCCGGCCGTGAGACCGCCATCCGGTCGCTGCAGCAGACCGGCCTGGAGGTCGGATCCATCAACGACGTCACCCCTTCGCCGCACAACGGCTGCCGTCCGCCGAAGCGCCGGCGCGTCTGAGCTAGGAGAGTAGAAGAACCATGGCCCGTTACACCGGCCCCGACTGCAAGCGCTGCCGCCGCGAGAAGACCAAGCTCTTCCTCAAGGGCAGCAAGTGCGATGGCCCGAAGTGCCCGATCGAGATCCGTCCCTACCCCCCGGGTGAGCACGGCCGCGGTCGCACCAAGGAGAACGAGTACCTGCTCCAGCTTCGCGAGAAGCAGAAGACCGCCCGTATCTACGGCGTTCTGGAGAAGCAGTTCCGCGGTTACTACGAGGAGGCCAACCGCAAGGGTGGCAAGACGGGTGAGAACCTGCTCCGCATCCTCGAGTCCCGCCTGGACAACGTGGTCTACCGCGCGGGCTTCGCGAAGTCCCGTGACCACGCGCGCCAGCTGGTGCGCCACGGCCACATCCTGCTGAACGGCCACAAGGCGAACATCCCCTCGATGCGCGTGTCGCCCAGCGACATCGTCGAGGTGCGCAAGGAGAGCCTGGAGCTCACCCCGTTCGTGGTGGCCCGGGCCGAGGCCGGCGAGCGCCAGGTCCCGGCCTGGATCGAGGTCATCCCGTCGAAGATGCGGATCCTCGTGCACGCCCTCCCGGAGCGCGCGGTCATCGACACGCAGGTCCAGGAGCAGCTGATCGTCGAGCTCTACTCCAAGTAGCGGCTCGAACCCCGCGGGGAGCCCTTTCCGAAGGGCTCCCGGCGGACGCACCACCCCCGTGGCCGGTATATAGCGGCCGGCCCAGGCACTGGAGGTTGAAAGCGTGCTTATCGCACAGCGCCCCACTCTCACCGAGGAGATCATCGATGAGTACCGCTCGCGGTTCCTCATCGAGCCGCTGGAGCCGGGCTTCGGCTACACCCTCGGCAACTCGCTGCGCCGGACGCTCCTGTCGTCCATCCCCGGCGCGGCGGTGACGTCCATCCGGATCGACGGCGTGCTCCACGAGTTCACCACGATCCCGGGTGTGAAGGAGGACGTCACCGACCTCATCCTGAACATCAAGCAGCTGGTCGTCTCCTCGGAGATCGACGAGCCGGTGACCATGTACCTGCGCAAGCAGGGCCCGGGCACCGTCACCGCCGCCGACATCGCCCCGCCGGCCGGCGTCGAGGTCCACAACCCCGAGCTGATCATCGCCACGCTCAACGGCAAGGGCAAGCTCGAGATGGAGCTCACCGTCGAGCGTGGCCGCGGCTACGTCTCCGCGGTGCAGAACAAGCAGGCGGGCCAGGAGATCGGGCGCATCCCGATCGACTCGATCTACTCGCCGGTGCTGAAGGTCAAGTACGACGTCGAGGCCACCCGCGTCGAGCAGCGGACCGACTTCGACCGCCTGGTGCTGGACGTGGAGACCAAGCAGTCGATGCGCCCGCGCGACGCCGTCGCCTCCGCCGGTAAGACCCTGGTGGAGCTGTTCGGCCTGGCCCGCGAGCTGAACATCGAGGCCGAGGGCATCGACATGGGCCCGTCCCCGACGGACGCCGCCCTGGCCGCCGACCTGGCGCTGCCGATCGAGGACCTGGAGCTGACGGTCCGCTCGTACAACTGCCTCAAGCGCGAGGGCATCCACACCGTGGGCGAGCTGGTCGCGCGCAGCGAGGCCGACCTGCTGGACATCCGCAACTTCGGGGCGAAGTCCATCGACGAGGTCAAGGTCAAGCTGATGAGCATGGGCCTGGCGCTGAAGGACTCCCCGCCCGGATTCGACCCCTCGCTCGTCGTCGACAACCAGTTCGACGAGGACGAGGACCTGGACGCCGCGTACGCGGAGACCGAGGAGCTGTAAGGCCCTCACCCCGCCGGCGGGCGCCCGCTCGCCGGCGGTTCTGATCCCGGGTACCTGACACGGCCCGAGACACCAAGGAGAAGAAATGCCCCAGCCGAAGAAGGGCGCCCGCCTCGGCGGCTCCCCGGCGCACCAGAAGCTGATGCTGGCGAACCTCGCCAAGTCGCTCTTCGAGCACGACAAGATCACCACCACCGAGGCCAAGGCGCGCCTGCTGCGCCCCTACGCCGAGCGGCTGATCACCAAGGCCAAGAAGGGCGACCTGCACAACCGTCGCCAGGTCCTGGCCGTGCTCCGCGACAAGGACATCGTCTTCCGCCTGTTCGACGAGATCGCGCCGAACTACACCAACCGCCCCGGCGGCTACACCCGCATCATCAAGGCCGGCAACCGCAAGGGCGACAACGCCCCCATGGCCGTGATCGAGCTGGTCGAGGCCCTCACCGTGCAGCAGACCGCGGTCCGCGAGGCCGAGGCCGCCACCAAGCGCTCGGTGAAGGAGAAGGCCGCGAAGGCGGAGGCCCCGGCCGCCGCCGAGGCCGTGACCGAGGAGGCTCCGGCCGCCGAGGTCGAGGCCGCTGAGGCCACCGAGGCTGAGGCCGCTGAGAAGGAGTAAGTCCTTCTGAGTTCACGGAAGCCCGCCGTTCTCTTCGGAGACGGCGGGCTTTCGCTACTTCTCGTAGTGGTAGCGGGCCTGGAAGATGATTACATCGTCGCCTTTGACTACGTAGACGAGGCGACGTTCTTCGCTGATCCGCCTAGACCACGCGCCTGATAGTCCGTGCCGGAGCTGTTCGGGTTTGCCGATCCCATCGAAGGGATCGCGGAGGATTGCCTCGATGAGCTTGTTGATGCGCTCGAGCTGGGCTCGGTCCACCTGTTGCCAGTACGTGTAGTCCGACCAGCCGGTGGCGGTGAAGACTGCTCTCATTCGAGCAGTTGGTGCTCTTCGTACTCACCGCGACGCGCCTGCTCCAAGCCCTCCATGAGGCGGCGGGCGTTCTCCGGCGACCGAAGCAGGTAGGCGGTTTCCTCCATCGCGTCATAGTCGCGCTGGGCGATGAGAACGGCGTTGCCGTGCCGAGAGGTGATCACTATGGGGAGGTGATCGTCATTGACCTTCTCTATCAGCGGGAACAGCCGCTTGCGAGCCTCGGATGCGGTGATCGACATGATCGACTCCCTTCGCCGCAGTGGAGGTTATTGTGCCGATCCCGGGCGTTCGGCAACCGCGCCGACACGCGACAATGGACCGGTGAGCACCGAGCCCGCCCCCGGAGACGTCCGCATCCGCCTCGACCTGGCCTACGACGGCACCGCCTTCTCCGGCTGGGCCGTGCAGCCGAAGCGGCGGACGGTGTGCGGAGAGCTGACGGCCGCGCTGAGCACCGTGCTGCGGCGGGACGTCACGCTCGTGGTGGCCGGGCGCACCGATGCCGGGGTGCACGCCAGCGGGCAGGTCGCGCATCTCGACGTGCCGGCTGTGCTGTGGGCTGAGCACGAGGAGCGGCTGCTGCGGCGGCTGGCCGCCGTGCTGCCGGCCGACGTGCGCGTCTGGTCGGCCGCTGTCGCGCCGGCGGGCTTCGACGCTCGCTTCGCCGCCGTCGGCCGCCGCTACGCCTACCGCGTCACCGACGCCCCCTATGGCCCGCACCCGCTGCGCCGGCACGATGTCCTGTGGCATCCGCGGGAGCTGGATCCCCAGCTCATGAACGAGGCCGCGGCTGCGCTCCTCGGCGAGCACGACTTCGCCTCCTTCTGCAAGAAACGTGAAGGCGCCACGACGATCCGCTGCCTGACCCACCTGGAGTGGACCCGTGAGGCGCCGACCTCGCTCACTCCGACCGGGCTGCTCGTCGCCGACGTACGCGCCGACGCCTTCTGCCACTCCATGGTGCGCAGCCTGGTCGGGGCGCTGCTGGCCGTCGGGGAGGGTCGGCGGCCGACCAGCGATCCCGGTCGCATCCTCGCCGAGCGCGTGCGGTCGCCGGAGGTGAAGGTGGCGCCGCCGCAGGGGCTGACGCTGGAGGAAGTCGTGTATCCGGCGGATGAGGAGTTGGCGGCTCAGCAGGTCAGGACGCGGCGTGTCAGGGTGCTGGAGTCCGAGGCTGAGGAGAGCGGGCGTTCCTGAGGCGGATGCCGCTGAAGCCCAGTGTCGAGGTGATCACCTGGTCCCAGAACGGCAGCAGTGTCGGCAGGACCCTGAGCTGGATGTCGGCCTCCTCATGGAGCTCGAACAAGTCCTGGACGCGTTCCGGCGGCCCCAGTGGCCGCACCTCCTGCTCGGCGACGTGCGCGTTCGCCGGGTCGCCGAACGGGTGGAACTCCCGGGCGTCGAAGCGGTACGCGTACAGCTCGACCGTGCGCATCCGCTCCAGCCAGCCGTACTCCACCGCGTGCACGCGCAGGCCGCCGCCGGGCCCGATGACGCGGTCGCGGTCCTCCGGCGTGGTATCCGGCCGCACCCACGCCATCGCCCGGGGGCACTGGCGCGGGAACCAGTAGTCGGGGCTGCGGTCGTAGTCGACGGCCCACACGTACGCCTCGGGCTGCTGGGCCGTGGCGGCGACGTGGGGTGCGAAGCGGGTGATGGTCGGGTCTTCGGAGAAGTGCAGTACCTGGCCTGGATCCGGTCGCATCCGTTCGTTCTACCGCACTGCCGGCGCCTGTGAAGCGGCGTTTCCCAACGCTCCCAGCACGGCGCTGACCCGTGCGCGCGCGTCGGCGTCGGCCAGGCCGATCCGGACGCACGCCTCCTCCACGATCGCGGCGCCGGTGTACTCCAACACCGTCCGCAGCGTCGCGACGGCGCCCTCGCCGCGGCCGGGGTTCGCCGCGTTGATCCAGCCCGTGGGCTTCTCGCCGATCTCGGTCCCGCCGACCGTCCAGTCCAGCAGGTTCTTGAACGATCCCGGCAGCGTCCCCGCGTACTCCGGCGTGCACACCAGGAGCGCGTCCGCGTGCGCGATGGCGGCGCGCAAGGCGGCGACGGGCTCGGGCAGCGGATCGGCGTCCAGATCGGGGTTGAAGTGGGGGAGACCCCCGAGTCCTTCATAGAAGACCGTGCTGTACGTAGCTCCAGCTACGTCCTCCACCAGCCGCAGCATGGCCTCGTTGGAGGATCCTTTACGCACCGATCCGCACAGCAGTAACACCTCAACCATGTGAGCGACGCTATAACCATTCGCGCCACTAAGCCGCCCTGAGCGACACTGCACGCCATGGGCCATATCGACGTCAACAGCCTCCAGTACCACCTTCCGGACGGCCGGATCCTGCTCCAGGACGTCACGTTCCGGATCGGCGACGGCGACAAGGCGGCCCTGGTCGGCGTGAACGGCGCCGGCAAGACCACGCTCCTCCGGCTCATCGCCGGCGACATCGAGGCCACGAGCGGGGCCGTGGTGCGTTCCGGCGGCCTCGGGGTGATGCGGCAGTTCGTCGACCGCAAAGTGGAGGAGGGGGAGGAGCCCCCGACCGTCCGCACGCTTCTGCTGTCGGTAGCTCCGCCGATGCTCCAGAAAGCCGCTGCGGAGTTGGACGCGGCCGAGCTGGCGATGATGGAGGACGACTCCGAGCCGACCCAGCTCCGCTATGCGCAGGCGCTTGTCGACTGGGGCGACGCGGGCGGCTATGAGGCGGAGACGCTGTGGGACACCTGTTGCACCATCGCTCTGGACGTTCCCTACATTCAGGCCCAGTTCCGTCCGGCCTCCACTCTCTCCGGCGGAGAGCAGAAGCGCCTTGTTCTGGAAGCTCTTCTGCGCGGCCCGGAGCAAGTACTCCTCCTCGACGAGCCGGACAACTTCCTCGACGTCCCCGGCAAGCGCTGGCTGGAAGCGGCCATCAACGAGACGCCCAAGACCATCCTGTTCATCACTCACGACCGCGAACTCCTCGCGGGCACGGCTAAGAAGATCGTCACCGTCGAGCTCGGCTCCGGTGGCAGCGCCGGGGGTACCGTCTGGATCCATGGCGGGGGCTTCTCCACCTACCACGAAGCCCGCAAGGCCCGCTTCGACCGCTTCGAAGAGATGCTGCGCCGCTGGGAAGAAGAGCACCGTCGTCTCAAGGACCTCGTCAACGAGCTCCGCCAGCAGGCGAAGTACTACGAGTCCATGGCCGCCAAGTACAACGCCATGTGTACTCGTCTGGAGAGGTTCGAGAAGGCCGGCCCGCCGCCGGCGCCCCCGCGCGAGCAACAGGTGAAGATGCGCCTTAAGGGCGGTCGCACAGGAGTCCGCGCTTTCGAGTGTGTGAACCTGGAGCTGACCGGCCTTATGAAGCCGTTCTCTACAGAGATCTTCTACGGAGAACGCGTGGCGGTCCTCGGAGGGAACGGGTCAGGCAAGTCCCATTTCCTCCGCCTGCTCGCCGGCGGCGATGACGTGGCTCACACCGGAACGTTCAAGCTCGGCGCACGCGTCGTCCCGGGACACTTCCGGCAGACGCATCGCCAACCGCATCTGGAGCAGAAGACGCTCCTGGAGATCCTCTGGGAGGAGTTCTCCTTCCAGCGCGACAACGCTTCCCCGGCCCTGTCCCGCTACGCCTTGAACGAACAGGCCGAGCAGCGCTTCGGCCAACTCTCCGGCGGACAGCAGGCACGGTTCCAGATCCTGCGCCTGGAGCTCACCGGGTCGACGATGCTGCTGCTCGACGAGCCGACCGACAACCTCGACCTGATGTCCGCCGACGCCCTGGAGATCGGTCTGCAGGGATACGAGGGCACGGTGATCGCCGTCACGCACGACCGGTGGTTCGCCCGCGGCTTCGACCGCTACCTGGTGTTCGGCACCGACGGCCGGGTCTACGAGGCGCCGGAACCGGTGTGGGACGAACGCCGTCCGGACCGCCGGCCGGTGAAGGCGGGAGCGAAGTCCTGAGCACCGTCCTGAGCACCCCCGCTCATCGGGTAAGCTGGTGCTTCGGTGCGTCCGTCCCGTGTTCGTACGAGACCGTTGCCCTGGCGTTGCATCCGGGGAAACGGGAAGTACGGCGAGGGAACACGCGCCTTTAGGCATGCCTTGTACTCACGACGACGGCGTGCTTCTTCACCGCGTAAACGTCTACGACACACGCCAGGAGCATTTCCGTGCGTACGTACAGCCCTAAGCCCGGTGACGTGCAGCGTCAGTGGCACGTCATCGACGCCCGTGACATCGTGCTCGGCCGGCTCGCTTCCCACACCGCGAACCTGCTTCGCGGCAAGCACAAGCCGATCTTCGCCCCGCACGTCGACACCGGCGACTTCGTGATCATCATCAACGCCGACAAGGTGCACCTGTCCGGCAACAAGCGCGAGGACAAGCTCGCCTACCGCCACTCCGGCTACCCGGGTGGTCTGCGTTCCGTCAAGTACGGCGACCTGATCGACAAGGACCCGCGCAAGGCCATCGAGAAGGCCGTTCGCGGCATGCTGCCGAAGAACTCCCTCGGCCGCCAGATGCTGTCGAAGCTGAAGGTGTACCGCGGCGAGGAGCACCCGCACGCGGCCCAGAAGCCGGAGCCGTTCGTCATCTCCCAGGTCGCGCAGTAGTCCCGGCCACTCCACTCTTCTTAGATTTCCCAGAAAGGAACTGTGGCTGTGACCGAGGTCGACACCACCACCGAGTACGTTGACGAGTTCGCCGCCGGCGACGGCGAGGAGGAGCTCACCGAGTACACCTCCGAGACCCCCGCGGCCGCGGCCGCGCCGGTCGTGCGCCGCTCCGCCACCACTTCCGGGCAGGGCCTGGGCCGCCGCAAGGAGGCCATCGCCCGCGTCCGCATCGTGCCGGGCACCGGCGTGTGGAAGATCAACGGCCGCACTCTGGACGCCTACTTCCCGAACAAGGTCCACCAGCAGCTGGTGAACGACCCGTTCAAGATCCTGGAGCTGGACGGCGCCTACGACGTCGTCGCCCGCATCGACGGCGGCGGCATCTCCGGCCAGGCCGGCGCGCTGCGCCTGGGCGTGGCCCGCGCGCTGAACGCGGCGGACGCCGAGAACAACCGGCCGACGCTGAAGAAGGCCGGCTTCCTCACCCGGGACGCGCGCGCCACCGAGCGCAAGAAGGCCGGTCTGAAGAAGGCCCGCAAGGCCCCGCAGTACAGCAAGCGCTAAACCTCGGCCTCCCGCGAGAGGGAATTTCGCGGACACGCCGAAACGAACGCCCCGGGAGGTTCCGCTTCCCGGGGCGTTCGTACGATGTTTTCCCGGGAATACCGTCCCCTAGGATTCCACCCTCCTGCCCCCTCGAGGAGAGCGCGCATATGACCAGGCTTTTCGGCACCGACGGCGTACGCGGCATGGCCAACCGGGAACTGACCGCCGAGTTGGCGCTGGACCTGTCGGTGGCCGCCGCGCACGTCCTCGGCGAGGTCGGCGCCTTCGAGGGGCACCGCCCCAAGGCCGTCGTCGGCCGTGACCCGCGGGCCTCCGGCGAGTTCCTGGAGGGGGCGGTGGTCGCCGGCCTGGCCTCGGCCGGCGTCGACGTGCTCCGGCTGGGCGTCCTGCCCACCCCGGCCGTCGCCTACCTCACCGAGGTCCTCGGCGCCGACCTCGGCGTCGTGCTGTCCGCCTCGCACAACCCGGCCCCGGACAACGGCATCAAGTTCCTGGCCCGCGGCGGCGTCAAGCTGGACGACGCCCTCGAGGACGCCATCGAGCGCCGGATGAACGAGGAGTGGACCCGTCCGGTCGGCGCCAAGATCGGCCGCGTCAGCGACTACCCCGAGGGCGGCGACCGGTACATCGAGCACCTGCTCTCCACGCTCCCCAACCGCCTCGACGGCCTGAAGGTGGTCGTCGACGAGGCGAACGGCGCCGCCTTCCGGGTCTCGCCGGAGGCCCTGCGCCGGGCCGGCGCCGAGGTCGTGGCCACCCACGTGCAGCCCGACGGCCTGAACATCAACGACGGGTGCGGTTCGACCCACCTGGACCAGCTGAAGGCGGCCGTGGTCGCGCACGGCGCGCACGCCGGCATCGCGCACGACGGCGACGCCGACCGCTGCCTGGCGGTCGACGCCGACGGCAACGAGGTCGACGGCGACCAGATCCTGGCGGTCCTGGCCCTGGCCATGCGCGACGCGGGCACCCTGACCGGCGGCACCGTGGTCGGCACCGTGATGGCGAACTTCGGCTTCAAGCAGGCGATGCTCCGCGAGGGCCTGACCTTCGTCGAGACCGCGGTCGGCGACCGCTACGTGCTGGAGGCCATGCGCGCCGGCGGCTACGTCCTCGGCGGCGAGCAGTCCGGCCACGTGATCCTCACCGACCACGCCACCACCGGCGACGGCACCCTGACCGCGCTGCAGCTGCTGGCCCGCGTCGCCGCCACCGGCCGCCCGCTGGCCGAGTTGGCCGCGGTGATGACCAAGCTCCCGCAGGTCATGATCAACGTCAAGGATGTCGACAAGGCCCGCGCCTCCTCCAGCGCCGAACTGGCCATGGCGGTCAAGGAGGCCGAGGCGGAGCTCGGCGACAGCGGCCGCGTGCTGCTGCGCCCCAGCGGCACCGAGCCGCTGGTGCGGGTGATGGTCGAGGCCGAGGACGCCCAGCTGGCCCGCCGCCTGGCCGAGCAGCTGGCCGGCGTGGTCAAGACCGCGCTGGGCTAGTGTCCTGCGAGCGGACGGACACGGCCGCCGGTGCGAACCGGCGGCCGTGACGTCTGTGTGAGAAGAACGGGGCGGGGAGCCTCAGTGCAGTTTCTTCGGCTGCCCGGTGGTCTCCAGGACGTTCATCCAGAGCTGGCCGTAGGGGTCGACCACGCTCCGGCTCGCCGTCGCCAGCGTGATCGGCAGGTGCACCATCCGGCCGTGCCACTGCCCGACCACCATCGAGGTGAACCCGGCCATCCCGGCGTGGGTGGCGGCCTGCGCGAGCCGGGTGCAGTACACCGCGTCGGCGGCGTTGGCCGGGACCGAGCGGATCTCGTAGCCGGGATCCACGTACCGGACCGAGAGCGGCGCGTCGCCGAACCAGTCGATGATCCGCTTCTTCAGCAGGCCGCCGATGTCGTTCAGCTTGGCGTTGCCCGAGGCGTCGGTCTGGTCCGAGGCCGGGAAGTGCTCCTGCCCCGCGCCCTCGGCGACCACGACGACCGCGTGCCCCTGCTGCTCGACCTTCTTCTTCAGGCAGGACAGGAAGACGTCGATGTCGAACGGGACCTCGGGGATCAGCGTGAAGTCGACGTCGTGGCTGGCCAGGGTGGCGTGGCTGGCGATGAACCCGCTGTGCCGGCCCATCAGCTTCACCAGGCCCACGCCGTTCTCCGTGGAGAACGCCTCCACGTGCGCGGCCCGTATCGACTCCGCGGCCTGCGTGAACGCCGTCTGGAAGCCGAAGGACCGGTCGATCCACGGGATGTCGTTGTCGATCGTCTTCGGGATCCCCACCACGGCGATCCGCTCCCCGCGCCGCAGCGCCTCGTCCGCGAGCTTCTGCGCCCCGCGCAGACTGCCGTCGCCGCCGATCACGAACAGGATGTTCACCCCGAGCCGGACCAGCGTGTCCACCGCGACGGCGGGATCCTGGTTGCCGCGGGACGTGCCGAGGATCGTGCCGCCCCGGTTGTTGATGTCGGCGACCGCCGCCTCGGTCAGCCGCAGCGGCTCCGAGCCGTCGGCCAGGCCCTTGAAGCCGTTCCGGAAGCCCAGCACCTTGCGGACCCCGTAGGCCCGTCCCAGGTGCAGCACCAGGCCGCGGATCACGTTGTTCAGCCCGGGGCACAGACCGCCGCACGTGACGATCCCCGCCGTCACCTCGCCCGGCTCGAAGAACAGCTTCTCGCGCGGGCCACCGGGGTTGAAGGCCGGCAGGCCCGCGACGTCCACGCCCCGCTTCTTCGCTATGCCCTGCACGACGTCGAGCAGGACCCGGTCGGTCTCGGTGACGTAGTGCATCGTCTCCTGGCGCTCGCCGAGGAGCTCCTTCAGCGGGGTGTCGACCGTGCGCTCGCCCAGGCGCGTGATGGCCAGATCATCGGAGGTGATGGTGAGCAGATCGGCCGTGTTCATGGGTTCACCGTAACAAGATTCCGGAGTTCCACCGCTTGCCGGTCCACCATCCGGCCCGCCGCTGGAAACGGCCTCGGAGCAGCCTGGAGACCGGCCGGGACCAGCCGGGGGACACCTCGGGGAGCACGCGCCTACTCCCAGGGGCCTACAGCGTCATCCTCGCGGCCTACACCAACCCCCCACTTCAAGCTGAAGCGGTGCCGGCCCCGCGTTCTTTACGGTGACCCTATGACCACAGCCACGACACCGACGGCCGGTCCGGCCGGCCCGGCCGTGCCGGCGGCGGGCACCGCCGCCGTGATCGAGGCGTCGGGCCTCACCAAGCGCTACCACGGCGCCTCCCGCGGCCCGGTGACCGCCCTGGACGGCCTGACCCTCGCGGTCCCGCCCGGCGTCATCGGGCTGGTCGGGGCCAACGGCGCCGGCAAGTCGACGTTGATCAAGATCCTGCTGGGCCTGCTGGCGCCCACCTCGGGCTCGGCCTCGGTGCTCGGCTACGACGTCGTCGACCAGGCCGAGCGGATCAGGACCCTGGTCGGCTACATGCCGGAGCACGACTGCCTGCCGCCGGACGTGACCGCCACCGAGTTCGTCACGCACATGGGCCGGATGGACGGGCTGCCGCCCACCGCCGCCAAGGAGCGGGCCGCGGAGTCGCTGCGGCACGTCGGCCTGCACGAGGAGCGGTACCGCCTGATCGGCACCTACTCCACCGGCATGAAGCAGCGCGTGAAGCTGGCCCAGGCGCTGGTCGGGGACCCCCGGCTGATGCTGCTGGACGAGCCCACCAACGGTCTGGACCCGGCCGGCCGGGAGGCCATGCTGGACCTGATCGAGCGGATCGGATCCGAGTTCGGCATCTCCATCCTGGTGGCCTCGCACCTGCTGGGCGAGATCGAGCAGATCTGCGACTCGCTGGTCGCCATCGACTCCGGCAAGCTGCTGCGCGCCGCCTCCATGGCGGCCTTCACCAAGGCCAGCGCGGTGCTGGCGGTCGAGGTCGACGAGGGCTCCGCGCAGCTCGGCGCGGCGCTCCGGGCCGCCGGGCTGGACCCGCGCCGGGACGGCCGGGCGCTGCTGGTGAAGCTCGGCACCACCGAGGACGAGTCCGACCGGGTGTACGACGCGATCCGCGACACGGTGGCCGAGCTGGGCCTGCCGCTGAACCGGCTGGAGCGGCGGCGGCACCGGGTCGAGGAGCTGTTCGCGGACGCGAGCCTCGACGACGAGTTCGAGCGGGCCGGCGACGCCGGGGACTCGGTCCCGGCCGGACCCCGCGCCGCGACCCCGTCCGCCACCCCGCCCGCCACCCCGCCCGCGACCGACCCCGGCGGCGCGTCCGCCCCCGCGCCCGCTCCCGGGAAGGAGTCCGCCGATGACCACTGAGTCCGCCACCCCGGCCGGCGTCATCCACGACATCGGCTACCGCACCTACACCGGCGAGCGCGTCGGCCGGTTCGGCGTCGTCCGGGCCCTCTACTGGCACAGCCTGCGCTCCGCCTGGGGCCTGGGCCGCGGACCGAAGGCCAAGATCGTCCCGTTCATGGCCCTGGTGATCATGTGCCTGCCGGCGGTCGCCAACGCCTTCTCGGTCTCGCGCACCGGTATCCGGGCCGTCAACTACGACGAGTACATGCACTCCTTCCAGCTCGTCCTGGTCCTGTACCTGGCCGCGGTCACGCCGGAGCTGATCTCCCGCGACATCCGCAACCGCACGCTCCCGCTCTACTTCTCGCGGCCGCTGCGGCGCACCGACTATCCGCTGGCCAAGATCAGCGCCCTGATCACGGCGATGCTCGGGCTCACCGCGGTGCCCCAGCTCCTGCTGTACATCGGCACCGTGGGCTCCCGGCACGGCGGCTCCGAGGTCTGGCACGAGACCCGCGCGTTCTTCCCCGGCCTGGAACTGGCCCTGCTGTACTCGGTGGTCTTCGGCGTCCTGGCCGCGCTGCTGTCCTGCTACACCGGCCGCCGCGCCTTCGCCACCGGCGCCGTCGCGGTGTTCTTCTTCGGCACCTGGGTCGTGTCCTCCGCGCTGGTCCACCTGACCGGCTTCCGGCCGCACTACCACCACCGCGCCGACGGCACCGGCTACTTCGTGAACCCCGACAGCCCCGGCATCGGCCCGAAGGTCTCCGGGCTCCTCAACCCCGCGAACCTCCTGGAAGGCCTGAAGGAGTGGATCGTGGGCCGGGCGCCGGACAACGCCGACGTGCCCTACCCCGGCAGCTTCGGCGCCGTGTACCTGGCCGTGCTCGTGGCCCTGTGCGCCCTGGCCGTCCTCCTGCTGATGCGCCGCTACCAGAAGGCGAGCCTGCTGTGACCATCGACGACATCCCCGCCCAGCGGGACGAGGCGCCCCAGGCGGACCCGGGCGTCCCCGCGGTCCCCTCCGCACCCCGCGGCGGCCCGGCCGAGATCGTGCTCGACACCGTGACCCACTGGTACGGCAACGTGGTCGCGGTCAACGACATCACGATGACCATCGGCCCCGGCGTGACCGGCCTGCTCGGCCCGAACGGCGCCGGCAAGTCCACGCTGCTGCACCTGGTCTCCGGCTTCCTGTCGCCGTCGCGCGGCAGCGTGACCGTGGCGGGCCAGAGCACGTGGCACAACCCCGGCATCTACAAGGTGATCGGCCTCGTCCCCGAGCGGGACTCGGTCTACGCCTTCCTCACCGGCCGCCAGTTCGTCGCGGCGACCGCGAAGCTGCACAAGCTGCCGGACACCGATGTTGCCGTGGCCCGCGCGCTGCGCATGGTGGAGATGGACACCGAGGCCGCCGACCGCCGCATCGACACCTACTCCAAGGGCATGCGCCAGCGCATCAAGGTGGCCGCGGCGCTGGTCCACGAGCCCCGGGTGCTGCTGCTGGACGAGCCGTTCAACGGCATGGACCCGCGCCAGCGCATGCACATGATGGACCTGCTGCACCGGCTCGGCGACAGCGGCCACACCATCGTGTTCTCCTCGCACATCCTGGAGGAGGTCGAGCGGCTGTCCGGCACGGTGCAGGTGATCGTCGCCGGCCGGCTGGCGGCTTCCGGCGACTACCGCACCATCCGCCGCCTGATGACCTCCCGCCCGCACGTCTTCCAGGTCGCCTCCAGCGACGACCGGGCGCTGGCCGCCGCGCTGATCGGCCGGGAGTCGGTGAACGGTGTCGAGCTCACCCCCGGCGGCGGGCTGGAGGTGCGGGCCGGCGACTACGGCGCGTTCAGCCGGGAGCTGGCCGCCGTGGCGCGCGAGCGGGGGGTGCGGCTGCGCACGGTGCTGCCCGCCGACGAGTCGCTGGAGTCCGTGTTCGCCTATCTGGTGGCGTCGTAAGGAGATTGACACCCATGTCGACCGTCTTCAACCCCACGATCGCCGCCATCACCCTGCGCGGCCTGCTGGGCCGCCGCCGCTCGCTGCTGATCGCGCTGCCACCCGCGCTGCTGCTGGCGCTCAGCATCGGCCTGCGCCTGACCACCGACATCAACAGTTCGCACGACTTCGGCTGGCCCGGCGTGGTACTCGGGCAGATCGGCCTGGTCACCCTGCTGCCGCTGACCGCGATGATCATCGGCACCTCGGTGCTCGGCACCGAGGTCGACGATTCCTCGATCCTGCACCTGCTGGCCACCCCGGTCAGCCGGGCCACCGTGATGACCACCAAGTGGATCGTGGCGTCGGCCGCGACGCTGGTGTTCGCCGTGGTGCCGCTCGGCGTGGCGGCGTTCGTCGCCACGTCCGGCTACGTCGACAGCCCGGGGCCGCTGGACATGACGTTCACCCCGGTGAAGGGCGACGCCACCGAGGCGGTCGGGGTCGTCGTGGCCGCCGCGGTCGGGGCCCTCGTCTACAGCGCGTTCTTCCTGTTCCTGTCGGTGGTGACCAAGCGGTCCGTGGCGGTGACCCTGATCTACATCCTGGTCTGGGAGAGCCTGCTCACCCGCCAGGTGAGCGGGCTCCGGCTGCTCTCCATCGGCCAGTACGAGCTGGGCCTGGCCGACCACATCGGGCACCTGCCGAACCTCGACGCGCACCTGACGATGGGCACCTCGGTGGTGATGTCGGCGGCGTTCACGCTCTTCGCCCTGGTCTACGGCACCCGGCGTCTGCGGTCGTTCAGGGTTTCGGGGGAGGCCGCCTGACAATAGCCTGACGGCCATGGAAAGCGTGCGCCGCGAGCCCGACCCGGGACTGCACCGCCTCGTGCACTCCTACCACGGCTTCCGGATGCCGGACGGCCCCGAGCGATCGCGCCTGGAGATCCCCTCCGGCGCGGTCACTCTGCTGCTGGCCTTCGGCGAGCCGATCCGGATCGGCCCGGTCGACGACGATCCCGCGGTGCCGACGCTGCAGCGCACCTCCTTCCTGACGGCGGGCCGGTCCACGGCTTCGATCGGCCGGCACCGGGGCCGCATCCACGGGCTCGAGATCACGCTCAGCCACACCGGCGCGCACCAGCTGTTCGGCACGCCGATGGTGCACCTGGCGAACGGGCTGCCGACCGTGTCGGAGGTCCTGGGCCGGGAGGGCGACCTGCTCGTGGAACAGGTGGCGGGGCTGCCGACGTGGGAGGAGCGCTTCGCCCGCGTCGAGGCGTACCTGCGGGCGCGCGCCGCCGACTCGCCGGTGACGCCGTCCTGGCAGGTGACCCGGGCCCTGCGCCTGGTCGCGGCCGGCCGGCCGCTGCGCGACGTGCAGCGGGACGTCGGCTGGAGCGCGCGGCACCTGCGGACCCGGTTCCTGGAGCAGGTGGGGATGCCGCCGAAGGCGGTGGCGCGGGTGCTGCGCCTGCAGACCGCGTTGCGGGCCCGGCTCGCCGGGCGGACCTGGGCCCAGGCCGCGGCGCTGGCCCGGTTCCACGACCAGGCCCACCTGAGCCACGAGGTCCGGGCGATGACCGGCCTGACGCCGGGACGGCTGGCGGAGCTGCGGCACGGAGCCCCACCGGGGTCCGCGCTCGACCGGTTGCCCGGACGGGTGACCAGCGTGCTCCTCGGCTGACGCCGAAGCCGCGCGCCCCCGTCCGGCCGATGCCCGGTCGTCCACACCAGACCTCGCACCGGCCCCTCGCAGCTCCGGCTCTCCTCCCAGCCGCCCCGGCATCGGGTCCGGCCCGCGCGACGACACCGGAACCCCCGCTTTCCACCGTGCTCCGGTGCCGTCCCCCCGCTGAGGGGCGGGCCGGCGTGCCCTTCAAGATGGCCAGAGCGCGGCGGCGGTGTCTTGTAAGAAAGGGAGACGGGCAGGTCAGGCGTTCCAACCCGAAGGCCCGTACCCGGCATTGAGTACTGGTGGAAAGGGTGACACCGGGGAGGCGCGGATGACCGACGAGGACGAGTTCCGGCAGTTCGCCGCGAGCCGCCAGAAACAGCTGCTGCGCAGCGCCTATCTCTTGAGCGGGGACTGGCACAGCGCGGAGGATCTTGTGCAGACCGCGTTCGGGCTGCTGTACCGCCACTGGCGCCGGGTGAGCCGTGTCGAGTATCGGGACGCTTACGCCAAACAGGTGCTGTACCGCTGCTTCCTGGCGTCCAGACGGAGGAAGGGCTTCGCGACGGTGCCGATCGACTCGGTCCCCGAGCCCGCCGCCGCAGCCGCCGCGCAAGTCGACGACGGCCGCCTGAGCGCCCTGCTGGAGGCGCTCTCCGGGCTGCCGGAGCGGGCCAGGGCGGTGGTGGTCCTGCGGTACTGGGAGGACTACTCGGTGGCGCAGACCGCCGACGCGCTCGGCGTATCGCAGGGCACCGTGAAGAGCCAGACGTCCCGCGCGCTGGAGCTGCTGCGCGTCCGGATCTCCGGCCTGTTGAGCGACAGCCGTCAAGACTGAACGGAGGGGTTCCATGAGCGAGCACGACACCGAGGACCTCAGGGTCCTGTTCGACGGCGTGACCATCGGAGACGCTCCGGGGTCCCGCGACCTGGTCGGGCCGGCGGTGGCCTGGGGCGGCCGGCGGCGGCGCCGCGACCGGTGGCTGACGGTCGGCGCGGCGGCGAGCCTGGTCGTGGCCGTGGCCGCCGGGGCGGTCGCCCTGGCGCCGGGCGGCGGCTCGGGGAGCGGCCGGGGCGGCGGAGCCGGGCCGGCCGGGGCGCCCCCGACGCACACCCCTTCCGGCCGCTCCGCCATGGGGCTGCGTGACATCCTCGGCCAGGAGCAGGGCCTCCTGGACTCGCTGGGGACCTACCTCCCCGAGGGCTACCGGTTCAGCTGCTCCGACCTGCCCTGCCTGGCACACGTCACGCTCTCCGGGCCGCAGGGGACCAGCCTCGTGGAGTGGGGCACGGGAACCGACCTGTTCCAGGCGGCCCCTCCTTCGGACCCCGGCGAGCACGACCACCAGCGGACCGACGCGATCCCTCTGACGTCCGGACCGTTCCGGGTCGAGCACGGAACGGTCACCGTGTGGATGACCGATGACGAGGCCCAAGTCCTCTACGGCTCGGACCTCCTGGCTGATCCGCACCAGATCGTCTACGTCAAGGCGCAGTACACGTACAAGCCCAGCGCCTCGTCCGCCGGCTACCGCATGATGCAGAGCCAACTGGTTCAGGACATCTCCTGGAAGAGCGATCCCCGCGACAACGCCCGCCTCCGGGAGCTCATGGGGTTCAGCCAGACCGGCCCGCTGTTGAGCCCGAACTGGTTCGCCGTGCTGGCCGACCAGCCGACGTTCCAGTACGTGCTCGACCAGCTGAAGGGCTGGGACCAGCAGGCCGCCGAGCTGAAGCAGCGAGGGGCGGCCTGACGGCCGCCCGGCCCGGGCTCCCGTCTCACGGCTTGCGCAGCTGCACCCGCTCCACCCGATGGTCGGCGCTCTTGCGCAGCACCAGCCGCGCCCGGCCCCGCGTGGGCAGGATGTTGTCCATCAGGTTCCGCTCGTTGATCGACGTCCAGATCTCCTCGGCCAGGCCGCGCGCGGCGTCGTCGGACAGCGAGGCGAAGCGGTGGAAGTACGACTGCGGGTCGCTGAACGCCGTGGAGCGCAGGGCCAGGAAACGATCGGTGTACCACTGCTTCAGGTCCGAGCGGCGGGCGTCGAGGTAGACGGAGAAGTCCAGGAAGTCCGACGCCGCCAGCGAGGTGCGGCCGTCGGCGCGGGTGCGGGCCGGCTGGAGTAGGTTCAAGCCCTCGACCAGCAGGATGTCCGGGCGCTTCACCTGCACGCAGGCGCCCGGCACGATGTCGTAGACCAGGTGCGAGTACACCGGGGCCTCGACCGCGGCCTGGCCGGACTTCACCGCCGACAGGAAGCGCAGGAAGGCGCGCTGGTCGTAGGACTCCGGGAAGCCCTTGCGGCCCATCAGGCCGCGCTTCTCCAGCACGGCGTTCGGATACAGGAACCCGTCGGTGGTGATCAGGCCCACCTCGGGGTGCTCGGGGCTGCGGGCCAGCAGCTCGCGCAGCGTCCGGGAGAACGTGGACTTGCCCACCGACACCGAGCCGGCGATGCCGATCACGAACGGCGGCGCGGTCTGCGGCGTCCACTGCCCCTGCCGGTCGCCGCCGCCGGCGCCGGCCGCGAAGGAAGCGATGGTGCCGCGCAGGTTGGCGGTGGAGCGTACGTAGAGGCTGAGCAGCTGGGTCAGCGGGAGATAGACGTCGCGGACCTCGTCGATGTCGGTCACGTCGAGGAGTCCGCGCAGCCGCTCGATCTCCGGCTCGGTCAGCGGCAGCGGGGTCCGGTCCCTCAGGGCTGCCCACTCGTTCCGGCTGAACTCCAGGAACGGGTTGGGCGCGGGAGGTGCGGCCTGAACACTGGTCACGGCCCTACCCTACCGACTGGTAGTCGCGGCTCGGTCGGGCCTAATTGGTCTGTACCAATCCAGGTCAGCGGGCATACCACTATGCTCCTCCCCATGTGCGGAATCGTGGGTTACGTGGGCTCCCAGCAAGCCCTTGGCATCGTGGTGGAAGGTCTGCGCCGGATGGAGTACCGGGGCTACGACTCGGCGGGCATCGCCGTGGTCGACCGGTCCGCCGGCGAGGCGCGGCTGGCCGGTGCCAAGAAGGCCGGGAAGCTGGCGAACCTGGAGAAGGAGCTCGACGCCCGGCCCCTCCCGGCGTCGACGACCGGCCTGGGCCACACGCGGTGGGCCACCCACGGCGGGCCGACCGACGGCAACGCCCACCCGCACTTCAGCGCCCCCGCCGAGGGTGTCTACACGGACACCACCGGCAAGGTCGCGGTCATCCACAACGGCATCATCGAGAACTTCGCGCGCCTGAAGGCGGAGCTGGCCGCCGACGGCGTGGAGTTCCTCAGCGAGACCGACACCGAGGTGGTCGCGCACCTGCTGGCCCGCGACTTCGCCGCGGCCGGCGACGGCGACCTGGGCGCCGCCATGCGCCGCGTCGTGAACCGCCTGCAGGGCGCCTTCACCCTGGTGGCCGTGCACGCCGAGGCCCCGGACGTGGTGGTCGGCGCGCGCCGCAACTCGCCGCTGGTGATCGGCGTCGGCGAGGGCGAGGCGTTCCTCGCCTCCGACGTCTCGGCGTTCATCGCGCACACCCGCGAGGCCATCGAGATGGGCCAGGACCAGGTCGCCGAGGTCTTCCGGGACGGCTCGGTGAAGCTCACCACCTTCGACGGCGTGCCGGTCGAGGGCAAGCGGTTCCACGTCTCCTGGGACGCCTCGGCCGCCGAGAAGGGCGGCTACGACTGGTTCATGCAGAAGGAGATCGCCGAGCAGCCGCAGGCGGTCGCCGACACCCTGCTGGGCCGGGTGAACGGCGACGGCAGGCTGGTGCTGGACGAGATGCGGCTGTCCGAGGAGGAGCTGCGCGCGATCACCAAGATCATCGTGGTCGCCTGCGGCACCGCCTACCACGCCGGCCTGATCGCCAAGTACGCGATCGAGCACTGGACCCGGATCCCGGTCGAGGTCGAGCTGGCCAGCGAGTTCCGCTACCGCGACCCGATCCTGACCCGGGACACGCTGGTGATAGCGATCTCGCAGTCCGGCGAGACCATGGACACCCTGATGGCCATCCGGCACGCCCGCGAGCAGCACTCCCGGGTGCTGGCGATCTGCAACACCAACGGCTCCACCATTCCGCGCGAGTCCGACGCCGTGGTCTACACCCACGGCGGCCCGGAGATCGGCGTGGCGTCCACGAAGGCGTTCCTGACCCAGCTCACCGCCTGCTACATCGTCGGCCTCTACCTGGCGCAGGTGCGCGGGGTGAAGTTCAACGACGAGGTCGCCGAGGTGCTGACCCAGCTGTCGGAGTCGCCGGCGGCGATCGCCGAGACGCTGAAGCGGATGGACCCGGTGCGCAAGCTGGCCCGCTCCATGGTCGGCGCCCGCACCGTGCTGTTCCTGGGCCGCCACGTCGGCTACCCGATGGCGCTGGAGGGCGCGCTCAAGCTCAAGGAGCTGGCCTACATCCACGCCGAGGGCTTCGCCGCCGGCGAGCTCAAGCACGGCCCGATCGCGCTGATCGAGCAGGACCTGCCGGTGGTGGTCGTGGTGCCCTCGCCGAAGCGGCCGCTGCTGCACGACAAGATCGTCTCCAACATCCAGGAGATCCGGGCCCGCGGCGCCAAGACCATCGTGATCGCCGAGGACGGCGACGAGGCCGTGGCCCCGTACGCGGACTTCCTGTTCCACGTCCCCGAGCTGCCGATCCTGCTCCAGCCGCTGGTGGCCACCGTCCCGCTCCAGGTGTTCGCCGCGGAGCTGGCCGACGCCCTCGGCTACGACGTCGACCAGCCGCGTAACCTGGCGAAGTCGGTCACGGTGGAGTAAGGGCAGTGAGGACTCGCGCATGATCCTGGGTGTGGGCATCGACGTCGTCGACGTCGAACGGTTCGCGGCGTCGATCGCCCGCACTCCGGCACTGCGCGAGAAGCTGTTCACCCCCGCGGAGCGCGAGCGCGGCACCGCGTCCCTGGCCGCGCGCTTCGCGGCGAAGGAGGCGCTGGCCAAGGCCCTCGGCGCGCCCCGCGGCCTGCGCTGGCACGACGGCGAGGTGGTGACGCTGCCGGACGGCCGCCCGGAGCTGCGGGTTTCCGGGACGGTGGCGGCGCTGGCGGCGGAGCGGGGGATCCGGACGTTCCACGTGTCCTTGTCGCACGACGCCGGGATCGCCTCGGCCGTCGTGATCGCCGAGGCCTGAGACCGGCGCGCGGCAGCCGGACGCGTCCTTCCGCCGTCTTCGGGGCCGGGGCCGGTGCTTCCCGGCCCGGCGGTCCGCTCGATTGTGAAGTCGTCGAGCTGGGCGCCGCTCTCGGCCAACCGTCGCCCTCAGCGTGCGCTGTGCTCGTCGACGTGCGGCTCGGCCGCGATCTCGTGGCCCGGCTCCAGCGGCGACCGCCCGGACCTGGTTCTCAGCGGGCGCGAGGCCGGATCACGGCAGGGCCCGCTGCGTTCCGGCCGCGATGCGCCGGGCCCGGCGCCGCCGCATGAACCCGGTCAGCGTCCGCACCCGCACGTTGGCGTGGTGGACCTGACCGGTGAGCAGCAGCCGCACCGACTCCGGGCCGGGGGCGCCGAGGTCGCGCTGCGCGATGTTGGCGTGCCGCGCGGCCACCTGCGACGTGTCGGCGAGCGAACCGTCCGGCACGAACATCCGCACGTTCCCGTGCCGCACGTCCAGCACCACCTCCACCTCCCGCGGCCCGGCGAACACCGCTTCGGTGAAGTCGAGCACGACGTTGCCGTGCCGCACCGTGACCAGCAGCTTGCGCGGCACCAGCCAGGCCCCGCGCTTGTGGCTGTTGCCGTGCGCGATGGTGATGCTCTGCGACTCCTGCGCCTCGGTCCGCCGCGCGGCGGAGGCCCCCTGGGCGGACGCCGGCAGATCCTTGATCAGCGTGTCCAGCTCGCCGTAGGTGCGGGCGCTCAGCGCCGCCTCGATGCGCTGGTCAAGCTCCTCGGCGTCGATCCGCCCGTCCCCGGCCGCGACGCGGAGCTGGTCGACGACGATGTCGCGGTCTTCGTGGGACGCGCGCAGTTCGGCACGCGACGTCGGTTCCAGCTCGCCAGGCATGCCGGTGATCCTAGCGAGACAGGGAACTGGCGGACAGCGAATAGGGGGATTGGGAGCCCTGCGGGCAAGACGTCGGAGCGCGCGACGGGAGGACGCTGAGACCTGGGACGGGCGCTGCGGGTGGCGTACCCGCGGGCGGCGGGCCAGGGTGGGACCATGCGGACGGCGTTCTCGGTCGACCAGGTGCGGCGCGCGGAAGCGGCGCTGATGGCGCGGCTGCCCGAAGGTGAGCTGATGCAGCGTGCGGTCGCGGGGCTCGCGTCGCACTGCGCGCGGCTGCTCGGCGGTCGGGTCTACGGCAAGCGTGTCGTGGTCGTGGCGGGGAGCGGTGACAACGGAGGGGACGCGTTGTACGCCGGGGCCCGCCTGGCGCGGCGTGGAGCGGTCGTCGAGGCGGTGCTGCTGGACGAGGCCCGGGCGCACGCCGGAGGGCTGGCCGCGGTGTGGGCGTCCGGGGGACGGCCCGTGCGGGCGGGGGAGTGGACGCCCCGCGGGGCGGATCTCGTGCTGGACGGCGTGGTCGGGATCGGCGGGCGAGGCGGGTTGCGCGAAGCGGCCGCCGCGGTGTTCGACCGGGTCGAGGCGATGCGGAGCGCGGCGATCGTGGTCGCGGTCGACGTCCCGAGCGGTGTGGACAGCGACACCGGGGAAGTCGCCGGTGTCGCGGTCCGCGCGGATACGACCGTGACCTTCGGTACCTACAAGCCGGGCCTGCTCATTTCGCCCGGTGCGGAGTATGTCGGCACGCTGGAGTTCGTCGACATCGGCCTGGAACCTTTTCTGGAGGGCGCGCCGGTGCTGGAGGCGCTGGAGGCAGCCGATGTCCGTGCTCTGCTGCCGACGACGTCTGCTGAGAGCAACAAGTACCGGCGAGGCGTCGTCGGCATCGCGGCGGGGTCGCCGCGGTATCCGGGCGCTGCGGTGCTCTGCACGGGAGCGGCTCTGCGCAGCGGTGCCGGAGCGGTGCGGTTCGTAGGCGAGGACGAGGTCGGCCGAGGAGTCCTGGCCGACTACCCGGAGGTGCTGGTCGGGCCCGGACGGGTGCAGGCGTGGGTCGTCGGACCCGGCATCGGACTGGATGACGGCGACCGGGTCGCGACCGCGCTGGCGGAGCAGGTGCCGGTGCTCGTCGACGCCGACGGGCTGGCGGCCCTGCCACGGCCGGTCCACCGGGCGCACCCGACGCTGATCACGCCGCACGCCGGCGAGGCCGCCCGGCTGCTGGGGGACTCCTGGACGCCCGAGCGGGTCGAGGAGGCCCGGCTGGGAGCCGTCCGGGAGCTCGTCGCCCGGACGGGATGCACCGTGCTGCTGAAGGGGTCGACCACGCTGATCGCGGAGCCGGGGAATCCGACGGTGCGGGTCAACCCCACGGGAACCCCCGCGCTGGCCACGGCGGGTTCGGGGGACGTGTTGTCGGGCCTGGCCGGCGGGCTGCTGGCGACGGGCCGCTCGCCGTATGACGCCGCGTCGGTCGCGGCGTGGCTGCACGGGCAGGCCGCCCGGGACCGGCTGGGCGAGTGTCCCGGACAGCAGGTCATCGCCGGGGACCTGGTCCAGGCGTTGCGGGCTGCGCCGACCGCATAAGAAGAAACCTTCTGCAAGGCTCCTTCTGTATCCGGAGACAGAAACGCCCGGGCTGGACTCCGGCTCCTGCCGACGTCCCGCCCAGGCGTTCCGCTCAGACTGCCTCAGGCCTCAGCGGCCGGCTTCGGCTTCCAGATGAACAACGTTCTGCCGGTCGGGGTGGCCACCAGCACGCTTGTGTGAGCCCATGTGGGTGACGTGCTCTTGAGCGGTGGGTGACTGTCATCGTCGGTCATGATCGAGCGACGTTCCACGGCCCAGGGACGGCCCGGGGGAGGGGGCGACTGAGGCTGTATAGATGGCCAAGTTCCGTGCCCGGTCTGGACGCATAGCCGACGCGCTGCTTGCAAAGCCCTGACTATGCTCCAGTAGATCAACTCGCCGAGCATGCGACCCGCTGACCTGCTCCCCGGCGTTGCGATGTCCGTGAGTGTCCGCCCGTAACCGCGAGATCGGCTCCATACGGGCACGCAGTGGGCACGTACGAACACTCGCTGACGCGGGGAGGCATAGTAGCTCTGGAGCCGACGGCAACGTGCTGGTTCGGCCTCCGGTCATACCGCACCCGCTATCGGTTGGGGGACGGGCTCCGCGAACTCATGCCAGTGCCACGCTTCGAAAATTTCCATCGGCGCCGACCTCGGCGGCGTACGATCTGACGGCAAGTATGGGCGTTCCCTGTTTCCGCAGCGAGGTTCCGCAGATGTCCGTGACACATAACTGGGATGAGTCTGTTATCGAGTCGTTCAATGCGATCTTGCATGAACAACTTGACTACTACGAGACTGCCACTCGCATGAGTGCTGCTCTCGGCGAGAGCCCAGATGAGCGTGCGGCGTCTTTGATTCGTGCTCTCTTGTATCACCCAACGCCTCGGCCACATCTCAGCGATCCTGGGTCCCGGGTCTATGCGCCGATGATCGAACTAGCGGACGGCCAGTCTCGCCCCGAGCGGGTTGGTGAGGCGACGGACGCAACGCTCGAAGCCTGGGATGAGGCAACACAGATTTTTGAAAATTTTCCCTTGATCGTCGCAAGGCTCGCCGATCTACTCTGGTTGCGTCGGTACGGCACAAAGAACTATCTCTACGCGCAGAAGGCCCAGAAGTCACTGCGGGCCTTGTCGGCGTACCCGAACATACCCGATATTATCAGAGCCGATTATCTTGTTCGAGCATTGGATCTCGCACACGAAGCGGGAATGAAGAAGGAAATCGCACCAACGGTCAGTGATCTCGTTGCAGCCGCGAAGGTTTCACTCCAGAATCCGGAATGGGTTCCCGGGGTGTCGCTGCGCCTGATTGAACGTTTGGCCAGACTACCAAAGCGCGATCGGCCGGCGGACCTTGATGAACTTGTCCAAGCTGCAGTCGATGCCTACGGAGAAGACCCGTTTATACTTGAGGCCATCCTGCAGATTCGTCTCCACTTGATTGGCCCTGAGCCTGAACTACGCCGAGCAACGGCTCTGGAGATAGTGAATCGATGGAAGAAGGCTGCCGACGGCGCGCCAACGCTAATTGCTCAAAGGCATATCGAGCAAGCACTTTCCATCGCACGATCCGAAGGTCTGAGTGACGAGGTTCCGGCGCTCCGTACTCGCTTGCAAGAGATTAGCCGCCAAGAACACAACTTTTCAGTGTTCTCGGTTGATGTAAACATTCCTGCCGAAAGAATCGAGGCCTTTATTGCGCAATTCACGAACGGTGACGATCCTCAGCGGTGGCTCGGCCGGTTCGCCTCATATTGCCCCGTCCAGCAGGACAGAGATCTTGTTGCGAGACAGGTTCGCGAGAAGATGCAGCAGGCGCCATTCCAATATCTCACAACTAAGATTCTGGTGAACGCGCAGGGGCTCCCAACCAAGACAATCGTTGGTGACGAACAACACTTCGCCCAAGCGATGATCGATCACGACACTTTTTACATTGTGTTTTGGAGTAATTTGGCGGCAGAAATCCTAGACCGCATGTCAGCAACGGGGCGGATGACAGAACAAGAAATATCGACATTCCTCTCGGAAAGCGTGTTTGATGAATCGCAATCCGAGGGTATTGCGCGAAGTTTTATGCACTATGCCGCAGGTCGGTACGAGGAAGCAATGCTCTGCTGTATTCCGAGGCTGGAGGCTGCCTTGCGGTCCGCGTCTATGGCAATTGGTCTTGTTGTCTACATCGAGCCTGGCGCTGCAGCGAACCAACTCGGTAGTTTCAAGGGCCTAGGCGACTTGCTGCGAGCGCTTGCAGGCCGCGCTCCGGAACCGCAGCGCAGCTACCTGCAGCTAATGCTCGCTGAGCCCCTTAGCCTCAACCTTCGAAACAAGGCGCTGCACGGTTTGATGCAGGAAGTCTCGAAGCAGGACGCGGCGCTTGTCTTGCACGCTGCCGCGGCGCTCGGGCAATGGCAAGGAATTCCGGCGCAGCCAGCGCCATAGCCTTTAAATAGGCATCACCGGGGACTGCGCTTGCAAGAGCGACCACACGCGGGCGAGGCATTCACAGCTCGCGGCTGTTGCTTAAGTCGGGGACGTAAGGCGACCACAGGCTGAGGTAACCACGCTGCCCCTTCTGTACGGAACGCAAGGTGGTCGCACAAGTGGGGTACGCCAACAGGTCCAGCGTCGACCCAGCAGGCCAATAGCTACCAGAGGCGGCCTTCACCCCGAGCCGGCCGCCGCGCCCGGGACCGGCCGCCAGGCCGCACGCCCGGGATGCGGCGGGCCGGCGGCGGCGCGTCAGCGCCGCCTTGATCTGATACAGCTCAATTCGGCAACGCGCCGCGGTACGGGTCGCCGTGTTCGAGGTACAGGGTGGCGGCCTGCGAGCGGGCGTCGATGGCGGCCTTGATGCGGCGGGCCAGGCGTGGGATCAGCAGGGTGTCGACCAGGTCGGGGTCATGGAAGGCGTAGCCCGCGATTTCGGCAGGGTCGAGCTCGATGCGCTCGAGGTGCTCGGCTGCGAGTTCGCCGCCGTCGAAGACGAACAGCAGCTTGTCGCCTTCGCCTGTGGCTGGCGCCCAGTCTGCGACCAACAGCGCGCCGATCGGCGGCTTGATGCCTAGCTCCTCCTGGACCTCGCGTGCGGCGGCCTGGGTGGGAGTTTCGCCGATCTCTACGTAACCGCCTGGCAGATCCCAACCAGGCTTGTATGAGGGCCGAACTAGCAGGATGCGGCCTTCGGCGTCGAAGAAGAGGACGCCTGCGGCAACGCGTGGGGTGGCGAACGACTCGGCTGGGGTCGGCTCGGTCATGAGTCGACTCTAGCCCTCGTCACGAACAGATCAGCGGGACTCGATCACGTGAATCCGCTGGGCGAGATCGGCCAGAGCGAGGCTGGGCCTGCCGTGCTGGCGTCGGATCCACGAAGTGACCAGTTGGCGAGGGATGAAGTGGTACCGGACCTGCTCCGGTGCGAGCTTCTCGGCGTCCAGGATGAGGGACAGCGCGTCGTCGGTCTGGTTCCGGGCGGAGAACGCACGGGCGACCTCGAGGGCGTGGCGGACACGGCGTTCGGTCGGCATCTGCGACGTGTCGAGTTGCGGCCCCTGGTCGAGCGCAAGCTGTACGTCGCCGAGCTCCATCGCTGCGCCGACCCGGTGAATCGCGACGTTGGTCGGCCCGAACGCGGTCCACATGTGGTTCGCGTCCTGGCCCAGCCGGCGGGCCGACTCTTCAGCCTCGGCTAGGAACGTCCGCGTAGTCGCACGGTCCTCGGATCGAGATGCTGCGACCGATCCGGCGAGGAACAGCGTTCCGTAGATCGACAAGAACTCGGGCGATGCCTTCGACACGTGCGGCTGAAGGAAACCCGCCGCGTCGGCGGTGAGCTGCTTCGCGGAGTCGAATCGTCCGTTGGCCAGTAGGCAGTGGGTGACCGATCGGAACAGGGACCCGATGATGACCGGATCGCCCGACTCCTGCGCAGCGCTCAGCCCCCGATCAGAGGCGATCCAAGCAAGCTCGGTCTCGCCAATCTTCGTGAGCACCTGAGCCGCGCTCTGGTACGCCATCGCGAGAAGCCTGCATGCCTCAAGCTGCTGGTCTCCGTTGTATGAGCGTGTTGCAGCCTGCGCTAGGGACAGCACCGACGGAACCATGCGGGCCGTGCGGGCGAATCGCCCTTCCTGGTACGCGGTCCATGCGTCTCCGACTTCTTGCCTGAGCACCTCGAGGTCCGGGCGGAAGCCGTTCGCCTCTCCGCTCAGCAAGGGGGAGAGCTGGCGGTAGTCCATGAGCGCTTCGCGCAGTACTGAGACGGTGCGGCCCTTCACGTCCTGGGTCCAGTCGAGCAGCGACGGCTCGGCCAGGAGGTCGCCGAGCTGCACGTCCAGGGCGTCGGCCAGCGACTTGATGACCGACAGCCGGTCGAGGTCGGCTCGGTTGTTCTCGACCTTGCCGAGCCAATCGGCCGTCCGCCCGACCAGGCCGGCCAACACCTCTTGCGACATGCCCCGGCGCCGCCGGTACCAGGCGACGCGCTCACCGATGCTCAGGGTCTCAGTCATTCCACGCATAGCCCTAGCCTCACCGCACTCCCCCGCCGGACCCCGGAAGGTTTTTCCGGGTTCCCCTTCGGCGGTGACCGTACGTTCACACCATGTCGTCAGTGCCCCGCAACGAACACGACCACACCAAGGACCCGCGGAAAACGGCCGGAAGCGACGGCTGGTCGTGTACCTCGTGCCGCGGACGTGGCTGGAAGCACATCACCTCACGTCTCGGAATCGTGGCGGGGGCCATCGACGACACCGCCGAAATCTCCGACGAGGAGCCGTGCCGTCACTGCAACGGCACCGGTCGGGCACAGGGCTCCGTCGCCCCGTCGTCCGAGGAGGGAATGTAACGCGATGTCCGACGAGATCAACGGCTCGGACCGTCCGCTGATGCCGGGACACATCGGTATCAGGATCACGGTGATTGACTATGACGGTGCGACAGGCACCTACCGAACGATCAAAGAGATGTCGTTCACTCCGCCCGCCAGACACCTCGCCCTGCCGGGCTTGACCACGTTGCAGCTCGGCCGTGGTCGGCAAGAGCGTCAGGACACGGACGGAGAACTCTGATGGCTTGCGTGGTGGCAGTAGGCGTAAGCAGGAGAGGGATCACACGGTGACCGGGTTCGTCCGAGGAACGCAAAACGACGTCCTGAATGCACTGGGCCGGCGCTTCATCGACCCGCTGTATCGCGATCAGGCGACACAACAGGCCACCTGGGCTGCAATGTGCGAGATCCAAGATGGCGGTTGGCTCGTAAAGGTCCAAGACATCGTGTTCGAGGTTGTCGAGGAACCGACGACCGTGGAACAGGACGTCTACGGCTGCGACAAGGGCAGGGCGTGCACAGACGTCGCCGACGAGCTCCGCCCGCGGCTCGAAGAGCTCATCAAGGCAAGACTCGCTGACAGCAGCAGAGCCGATGACCGTCGGTTTCACTGGTTCTGGCGACTCGATCAGAACGTCTTCGACCTACGAGACGTCCGGATGTTCGTGATGGAGACGCTCGGCTCGCACGTTGTCGCAGACGCTGCCGTGACCTTGGTAGGCAACGCCAAGACCTACAGCCGGCACTACGAGATCGACATGCACGTGACGCTGCTGCCGGATCGGATGCGGATCCGCGTGGACGATGACGGCCCACAGTTCAGGCTCGACGATGACCATGTGAAACCGGCGCCTCTGGAACCTGGCGAGAACGGAGCACCTCGGGGCGGCTTGGCGATCATCGATGAGCAAGCCCTGTCCTGGGATGTCATCGGTAGTCCCGAACACGGGTGGAGTGTGTGGGCGGACTTCGCTCGCTCTTCCGAAGAGACTGAGCACCTCGCGGCGAACTTTCGGACGGTCCGGGCTGGTGAGATCCCTGCTCGCGCCTATGTCTACCGCGGAGACGATCAATTGGCATGGGTGCCGGTGGTCACGGTCGAGACGTCCGGAGACCGGGTGCATCCGAACGCGCTGGATGGCTACCCGCTGCCTTCCTTCGGTGTGAACGATGAAGTGCCGATCTTCGCAAGCGATGCGGTGATGTCGCCCTGACGGTCGGACTCGATCCGACGGCCGGACTCACTTCCGGGCGATGTTCGCGACATTGAACTGCGGGGCCTGACACCTGGCGTGGAGGCGCCGGGGCTCCTGGCAGCGCTGGCACGACCTCTGCCTGAGCGCTACGCTGCGGTCAAGCTGAGTAGCTTGATGGGTCAAGTCATGACGTGTTGAGGCGGTAAGTGATGCCTTTCGAATCGGCTCCACCGAAGTACGCGCGCATCGTCGCGCTGCTGCAAGAGCGGATCCAAGGTGGCGTTTACGCGCCCGGTGCGATGCTGCCCAGCGAAGAGCAACTCGTGAACGAGTTCGACGTCTCGCGGACAACCATCATTCGGGCCCTTCAGATCCTCAGCCGCGATGGCTGGATCGAGTCGCAGCAGGGCAAGGGCCGGTTCGTCCGCGGCCGGCCATCCACGATGGATCAGCGATTCCGGCCCAGCCGCAACGCCCTGGAGCAAAGCGAGACCAGCGGTAGCCGGCTCGTCGACGTCGGCCACGTCATTGCTCCCGATGCCGTGGCCGCAGCGCTGAACTTGAAGAAGAACGAAGCGGTGCTCATGAGGCGTCGCCTAGTCGTCCGCGACGACGAGCCGGACGAGTTGGTGACCTCGTACTTCCCGCTGGACCTGGCTCACGGTACAGCGCTCGGCGGCGAGGCTCTCATGACCGATGGCGCCCGGCGCCAGATCGAGTCACGAAACAAGATCCGGTACGACCACGTAACGGAGCGGATCGCCGCTCGACTGCCCTCCGGGGAGGAAGCGCTGCTGCTGGCGCTGCCAAGCAAGCGGACACCCGTGCTCGCGGTGACTGTCACGGCGTTCGAAGCGTCGGGTCGACCGGTTCAGCTCGCCGAACTCGTCTTACCCGGCGACCGTCACGAGCTCGAAGACACGTACCCGTTGGTCTGAATCCCGAGCGTCGGGTCAGGCCGTTGCCGCGCTCCACGCTGCGGTGATCTCGGCGACCTGAGCATCGAACTGGGTGTCCTCAAAGCTTCCGCCAGCAATGGGGGCCGGCAGCCGAACCAACTGTCCAGATGAAGTCCGCACATGCACCAGACGGACCTTCGCTCGGGCAATGACCTCGACACCGGTGATCTCATTCCACGGCAGGTATCTGCTCGAAAAGGTTCGGTGCATCCTGATGCCTCCCGCTTCAAGCACGGTAGCCGCCCTGATCTGACGTAGGACGATCAGTGCTGCCGCAACGGCGAAGAGTCCGTAGCCCAAGCCGTTGTAATGCACGGGCCGAGGCTTGGTGAGGCTGACCAGTCCAGGGATGATCACTGGGCTGGCAGCGAAAACAGCCGAGCTGACCCAACCGCGAGGTGACAGCTTCAGTCGGAAGCGCATGTTCGAGGACATCGGCAGATCATGGCAGACCACGCCTGGCGGACGGAAGGTCACGAGCAAGCCTGGCCGAGCCACTCCCGTCACCTCAATCAGCTTGACAGCCCTCTGCGTTACCCGCATAGTCGAACTTGTAGGGCTAAGTGAACAACACCTAGCACGACAAGTTGATGAGGAGTGAGAGTGGCGATCCAGGGTGCGATCCGGGTCCAGTTCGGCGACGTGTTCCCGCACGGGGCGTTCGCCGTGGCGGTGGAGCCGGTGCGGGACTTCGACAAGTCCACGCGGGAGAACACGGTCCAGGCCCGGGACAAGGAAACCGGCGTGCTGGTCTGGGCGGTCGAGGTGCTCGACGCGGACCCGGAGGCTCGGGCGGCGGAGCGGTCGGTGAAGGTGAAGATCGCGGCTGACCAGCAGCCGGTCATGCCGGAACTGATGGCGGGGACTCCGTTCCGGCCGGTCGAGTTCGAGGGGCTGCGGGTGCGGCCGTACGTCAACGGTCAGGGACGGCTGGCGTACTCGTTCAATGCCGCCGCGATGCGCGGTCCGGGTGCCGGGGTGAAGCCGACCGCGGCCGCGAACGGTTCCAAGGGCTGAGCGAAAGCCCTCCTGAGGTACAGCGCCACCACGTAGCAGGGGAGGCCGGATTAGGCCCCGGCCTCCCCTTATGTCTCTCCAGGGTGCGATCCGAGAAGAGGAGTCCAGGCTAATGGCCGAGACGAGAGATCGTCAGCACAACCCCGGGCCGGGTGCGGCGCGGGTCGAGATATCCGAGGTCAGCGAACTGATTCAGGCGGCGGCTGACCTGATCCACGCGCGTACCGCCCCGGCGTCGGCGGTGCTGGCGTTCCACGAGCGCAAGGCGGCGTTGTTCGAGGCGCTGGCTGCGGAGGAGCCGGAGAACGTGGACCGGCAGGAGGCCGCGAAGTCCTCGCGGGATCAGGTCGAGTACCTGCGGGCGATGGCTGAGCGGGGGTGCAGCTGATGTTCCGCACGGTGCATGGGGATGCCTCCTCAGCGGACAAGGCGACGCGCAAGGTCGGAGGCGTCTACGTCCGCGAGCCGGTGTTCGAGGTGCCGGTCTGGTGGCTGGCGATCCGGCGCTTCTTCGGGGCCTTCGGGCTCCTGGGACGCAAGGCGATCAAGCACCCGGTGTTCTCGGGACTGCTCGTGCTGGCCGTCGTTCTGCGCGTCTCGTTGGGGTCGTCGGCGTTCGGCTGGCTCCTGGTGGGCGTGCTGACTGCGCTGTGCTGCTGGGCGGGCCTGCACTGGTCCAGCTTCGAGCGGGCGGTCCGCTTCCCGATCGTGAGCGCGTGGCGGCGTTGGTGGGTTTATGAGCGGCGCTGGCACGCGACCATGGCCGTGTGCGGCCTGGCCGTGCTGTATGGCGATCTGGAGTACGTCCCGAGCCTGCGCCAGGTCCGCTCGACACGGTTCGTCGACCGGGTGACTGTCGACATGGTGTCGGGCCAGGTTCCTGAGCAGTGGGAGAACCAGGCTCCGGCGCTGGCGCACACGTTCGGCGCGCTGTCCTGTCGGGTGCAAGTGGTGAAACCCCGGCGGATCGCGCTTGAATTCATGCACGCCGATCCGCTGACCTCGACGATCCAGGCTGACCAGCTCGACGGTGACGACGAGTCACACGCGGCGGATCGGATGCCGGTCAACCTGCGTGCACTTCCCCTCGGCGTCTGCGCTGACGGTCAACCGTGGACGCTGCGACTGACCACGCACGTCCTGATTGCCGGCGCCTCGGACGCGGGCAAGGGCTCGGTTGTCTGGGCGCTCCTGCGGGCGCTGGGACCGGCCATCCGGGCTGGCTACGTGGCTCCCTGGGTCCTCGACCCGAAAGGCGGCATGGAGCTCTCGTTCGGAGAGCCGCTGTTCCGGCGGTTCGAGGCCGATTCGTATGAAGGCATGGCGCGGATGCTCGAAGACGCGGCCGACCTGATGGACGTGAGGACGCGTCGGCTCCGTGGCGTGGCACGTCAGCACATCCCGACGCCGGATGAGCCCTTGGTCCTGGTGGTCGTCGACGAAATGGCGGACCTGACGGCGTACTGCCCGGATCGGGCCATCCGCCAGCGCATCGCTTCGGCCCTGTCGCGTCTGCTGTCCAAGGGGCGCGCGGCTGCGGTGCATGTCGTCGCCGCGTTGCAAGACCCGCGCAAGGACGTGCTTCCGTTCCGCGACCTGTTTCCGGTCCGGATCTGCCTGCGGGTCACTGAGGCGTCGCACGTGGACATGGTGCTTGGCGACGGTGCCAGGGACCGCGGTGCGACGTGCGATCTGATCGATCCGCAGTTGGCCGGCGTCGGCTTCGTGACGATGGCTGGCGTTCGTGAGCCGGTTCGGGTGCGGGCGATCTATCACAGCGATCGCGATATCGCGGCGATGGTCGAGCGGTTCAAGCCGCTGGTGCTTCAGGACGCGATCCCCATACAGCGATCCGACGAGTTCGACGGGAAAGGGGTCGACACGCTGTGACTTCTGAACAGCTCAAGGCACAGGCCGTGGTCGGTGGAAGTCGTGCGGGGCGTGCTCGGATGCCGCTGGCGCGCAAGATCCTGGAAGAGTCGGCAATTCAGCACGGCGTGTGTATCCGCCCCGTCTCACTGCGACGTGTGGACCTCGCGACCGGCGCGGAAGAGATCATCGATATCCCATGCGGCGCAACGCTTTCGAGCGTCTGCCCGCCGTGTGCGGAGACCAAGCGTCAGCTTCGGATCGACCAGTGCCGCACTGGCTGGCACCTGGAGCAGGAGCCGGATTTCACGCCTGATCCGGCGACTGAGGAACAGCGTCTCCTCGTCGAGCTCCGCTCGCAAGCGCAGAAGTCCCTCGATAACTCGGACGGCTCGGAGGCGGCCGAGTGGAAAGAGACCATCGCCGAACTCAACGCAGAGCTCGCGGCGGCCGGAGTCCGGGGCCAGCTGGGCGTTGAGCGGGCGGCCCGGCGTGTCCGGAGCACACGGCGCCGTCAGGACGCGTCCGAGCTCCCAAAGCGGCCCGTGAGTGCGCGGACGATCGGCAAGGTCTACGAAGCGGCCAGCGGGAAGAAGTTCCGTCCGTCTATGTTCCTGACGCTTACGCTCGACAGCTATGGCAAGGTCACCAAGGACGGGACGCCGGTGCAGCCGGCCGCCTACGACTACCAGCGAGCTGCTCGCGACGCGATCCACTTCGCGCGGCTGATCGATCGCTTCATTCAGAACCTCCGCCGCTTCGTCGGTTTCGATGTGCAGTACTTCGCGGCGGTGGAACCTCAGCGACGGTTGGCGCCCCACCTGCACATGGCGATCCGAGGCACCATCTCCCGCGCCGAGCTCCGCGAAGTCATCGCCGCGACCTACCACCAAGTGTGGTGGCCGTCGACGGATGAGCCGGTATACGTCGACCAGTTGCCCGTGTGGCATGACGGGACCGGCGCCTACGTCGACGCAGACACCGGCGAGGTCCTGCCCACCTGGGATCAGGCTCTCGACGAGATCAAGCCCGACGACGAGCCGTCGCACGTTGCCCGCTTCGGCAGGCAATTCGACGCGCAAGGCGTCCTGGCCGGCACGAAAGAGGCGAACCGAGCGATCGGCTACCTCGCCAAATACCTGACCAAAAGCGTCGACCAGTGCCATGAAGCAAGCACCGATCATCAACGCGACCACGTCTCGCAGCTCGTCGAAGCACTTCGTTACGAACCATGCTCGCCAACATGCGCGAACTGGCTGCGCTACGGCGTCCAGCCGAAGAACGTTCGGCCCGGTCTCACCCCAGGTGCGTGTCGTGGCAAGGCCCACAAGCCGACGCACCTCGGTTACGGCGGCCGTCGCGTCCTGGTCTCCCGCAAGTGGTCCGGAAAGACGCTCACCGACCACAAGACGGACCGCAAGAACTGGGTTACCGAAGTCCTCGGCGTGGAGCCGCAGAAGCCAGCACCGGGTCGCTACTCGTTCGAGTACGTCTCGCGCGATGACGCCAAGCTCAAGCCGCTGACGGTGCGGCTTATGCACCGCATCGCCGAGCGCATCGAATGGCGCAGACAACTCGACGCCGCACGCCACGGACCGACCGACCAAGAGATTTCGGCAACCACGGGGAGGGCCGAATGACCAGGCGTCCTGAACAACGCCGTAGCGCCGAAACACGCGGACTCGACGAGATGCTGACACCGGTCGAGGTCGCGAGGCTGCTTCGACTGCCCTCGGTCGAGACGCTGTACCAGTGGCGTCGCAAGCGCATCGGACCGCCGGCCGTGCGGGTCGGCCGTCACCTCCGCTACGACTCGGCCAAGCTGGCGTGCTGGCTGGATGAGCGTACGGAAGCGGGGCGCTGACATGGCCGGACACATCCAAGACCGCTGGTACAAGACCGAGCCCGGACCGGACGGCAAAGAGATCCGGGTCAAGACCGACCGCTACGGCAAGGGCATGCGCTACCGGGCTCGCTACATCAGCCCGGATGGTACCGAGAAGAGCAAGTCCTTCCCGGACCGGCAGAAGCGGCAGGCAGAGGACTGGCTGACCAACGTCGAGGCCGACATGTCGCGCGGCCAGTACATCGACCCACGGGCTGGGAACATGACGTTCCAGACCTACGCCAAAGATTGGCTCGACGCTCAGACCTCCGACCTCGCGAGTCGGATCGTTCACGAACGGCGGCTGAGGCTCCACACCTTCCCGTACATGGGGTCACGTCCGCTCATCGCCATCCAGCCGTCGCACATCCGCGCATGGCTCGCGACCCTGGAGAGCGCGGGGCTGGCGGACAACTACCGGCGCGGAATCTTCGACACGGTTTCCCTGGTCCTCGGGGCGGCGGTCGATGACGGACGGATCCCGCGGAACCCCTGCCGCACCTCGTCCGCACGTCGGCCCAAGCTGCCTCCTTCGCGAGTCAAGCCCTGGTCCTCAGAGCGGCTGTTCGCGGTTCAGGACGCGCTGTCACCGCGCTATCGGGCACTCGTCGATGTCGGGGGAGGGCTGGGACTGCGTCAGGGGGGAGATCTTCGGCCTGGCGGTCGATGAGGTCGACGTAGACGCTCAGATGGTCCACGTCGTCCAGCAAGTCAAGGAAGTCGGTTCGCGCCTCATCTTCGCGCCTCCGAAGGGCGGCAAATTCCGGGACGTTCCCCTGCCCGACAGCGTCGCGACAGCGCTCGCAGAACACGCTAAGGAGTTCCCTCCGGTCGAGGTGACACTGCCGTGGGGCCGGCCTGACGGTCCTGAGGTAACGCGTCGTCTGTACTTCACGACCCGCTTCGGTAACCCGCTGCGTCATCAGACGTTCGAGGGCATATGGAAGCCAGCGCTGGTTGCGGCCGAGGTGATCCCGCCTCCGGAAGAACCGGGCAAGTTCGCGCGGGCACCGGAAGACGGGATGCACGCACTTCGCCACCACTACGCCTCGGTGCTCCTGGACGCGGGCGAGAACATCAAGGCGCTCAGCGCCTACCTGGGTCACTCCGACCCCGGATTCACTCTCCGGGTCTATACGCACCTCATGCCGACGAGTGAGTCTCGGACGCGCGGCGCGGTCGACGAGGCGTATCGGAAGGCTGGCAGATACCGAGACGGCCCAGAGACGGCCCGAATGGCCTAACCGGTGCCCCCGATCAGCTATACACGCTGGTCGGGGGCACGCACTATCGCTATGGCTTCCAGATGAACAACATCTCCCCCAGGCTCCGGTACCCGACCGTCGAGTACAGCCGCTCCTGGTCCGGCCCGGCCGGTGACAGCCACACGCAGTCCAGGCCCGACACCTCGAGCAGGTGGCGCGACAGCGCCGCCGTCACCGCGGCGCCGACACCCCGCCGGCGGAACGCCGGACGCGTCGCGATGCCGCCGATCTCGGTGGTGCCGCCGAGGCCGAGGCCGCAGCCCCCGCCGCCCATCGCGATACCGGCCTCGGCCGTTCCCGCCGCGCCGCGGGCCAGGACCGAGAACTTGCCGGCCTCGGCCGCCTCGCGCAGGCCGGCGATGTCGCCGGTGAAGTCGGCGTCGTCCTGCGGCTCGTCGGAGTCGCCGAACGCCTCGCGCTGGGCCAGCGCCACGCCGCGCAGCTCCTCGTCGCTCGCCGACGCGTCCAGGATCCGGACCTCGACGCCGTCGACCGGCTCGGGTCCCACCAGGTCGGCGGCGGTGACGAGCATGAACGGCAGACGCTGCTGGACTTCGAACCCGGCCGCGAGCAGCGCCTCCTCGACGCCCGGGGCGCCGCCGGGGGCGAACTCCAGCCGGGGTGTCCGCTCCCGCCGCTCGAAGGCCGCGACCAGCGCCGCGATGTCCTGCTCCGTCACCTTGGCGCCGGATTCGGGCACCGCGTAGTTCGCGAACGGGTGGTCGCTGCCGGCGTCGAAGCCGATGTGGAACGGGCCACACGCCTCGTTCACCTTCCGCAGGCGGGCGTTGGCGTGCAGGTAGCCGTTGACCTTCGACTCCAGTGTTTCCAAAATCAAGAACCCCCTCGTGGACCTGTGCCAGGACGTGGCGACGCGGGCGCCGACGGGTGGGTGTTTCCGTCCCGGTCGCGCCAGCCTGGCAGACTACCGTCGATGACTGAGCAGACCGCCAATGATTTAACGCCCGGTCCCGGAGCCCCGCTCCGGGCCGAGGCGGTGATCGACCTGGACGCGGTGCGCGCGAACGCCGCCCGCGTCGGGGAGATCGCCGCCGCGTCGGGGGCCGCGGTGATGGCGGTCGTGAAGGCCGACGCCTACGGGCACGGGGCCGTGGAGTGCGCCCGCGCCGCCCAACAGGGCGGCGCCGCGTGGCTCGGCACGGCCCTGCCGGAGGAGGCGCTGGAGCTGCGGGCCGCCGGGCTCACCGGGCCGATCCTGGCCTGGCTGCACACCGTCGGCGGGCCGTGGGAGGCGCTGATCGCCGCCGACATCGACGTCACCGCCTACGCGCCGTGGGCCCTGGAGGAGATCACCGCGGCCGCCCAGCGGCTCGGGACCCCGGCCCGGGTGCAGCTCAAGGCGGACACCGGGCTCGGGCGGGGCGGCACCCAGCCGCACGACTGGCTGGAACTGGTCGAACTCGCCGCGAAGGCCGAGGCCGCGGGGCACGTGAAGATCACCGGTGTGTGGTCGCACTTCGCCTGCGCCGACGAGCCCGGCCACCCCTCGATCCGGGCCCAGCTGGACGCGTTCGGGCAGGCGCTCGCCGTCGCCGACCAGGCCGGCCTGCGGCCGGAGGTGCGGCACATGGCCAACAGCCCGGCCACCCTGACCCTGCCCGAGGCCCACTTCGACATGGTGCGCCCGGGGCTGGCGCTCTACGGCCTGTCGCCGCTGCCCGACGTCACGCCCGCGGACCTCGGTCTGCGTCCGGCGATGACGCTGCGCGGCCGGATCGCCCTGGTCAAGAGCGTCCCGGCCGGGCACGGCGTATCCTATGGGCACATCTACCACACCGAGCGCGACACGGCCCTCGCCCTCATCCCGCTCGGCTACGCCGACGGCCTGCCCCGCAACTCCTCCAACATCGGCGAGGCCCTGGTCGGCGGGCGCCGCCGGCGCGTGGCCGGCCGCATGGCGATGGACCACTTCGTCGTCGACCTCGGCGATCCGGCGGCCGTCGCGGACGTCCGGGCCGGGGACGAGGTCGTCGTCTTCGGGCCCGGCGACCACGGCGAGCCGACCGCCGACGACTGGGCGCGCGCCACCGGAACCTTGAACTACGAGATCGTTACGCGCATCGGTCCGCGTGTCCCGAGGGTCTACGTCGGGAAGTCGTGACGTAGGGGTATTACGGCGGAAGGGGCGCAATGGCAGCGAGCACCGCGAAGAAGGCGGGCATAGCCGGGGTCGCGGTCGGGGTGATCGCGGCCGGAGCGGCGGCCGGGTTCGCTCTGGAGCGGGCCACCATCGGGCGTGCCGTACGCCGTTTGGCCGAACCCCGCCGTCTCGCCGAACCCTACGGCACCCTGCGCGGCCGGCCGCTGACCGTGCGGACGGAGGACGGCGTCGGCCTGTACGTGGAGGTCGACGGCCCGCAGCTGTTCGACAGCGGCGCCGGCTGGGCCCGCAAGCGCCCGGACCGCGCCCCCGGCGGTCCGACGCTGGTGTTCTGCCACGGCTACGCCCTGCACCAGGACACGTGGCACTACCAGCGCGCCGAGTTCGCGGCCGGCAACCGCTGCGTGTTCTGGGACCAGCGCGGCCACGGCCGGTCCGAGCGCGGCACCCAGCCCTCGCACACCATCGACCAGGTCGGCCGCGACCTGTACACCGTGCTGGAAGCGGTGTGCCCGGACGGGGACGTGATCCTGGTCGGCCACTCGATGGGCGGCATGACGATCCTGGCGCTGGCCGCCGAGCATCCGGAGCTGTTCGCCGGGCCCGAGACCGGAGACGGCGCGGACCACGCGCGCGTGCGCGGCGTCGTGCTGGTCTCCACCACCGACGGGCACTGGAACGAGATGACCCTGGGCCTGCCGGTCGGCGCCGCACGGCTGTTCCAGCGCACCGCCCCCGGCGTGTTCGTGCTGCTGGGCCGGGGCCACACGCTGGTGGACCGCACCCGGCGGGCCGGGACCGACCTGGCGCAGCTGCTGACCAAGCGCTACGCCTTCGCCTCGGACGTGCCGCCGGCGCTGGTGCGGTTCACCGACGAGATGCTGTCCTCCACCCCGATGGACGTCATCGCCGACTTCTTCCCGACGTTCTCCGCGCACGACAAGACGGCGGCGCTGTCCACGCTGAGCCACGTGCCGGTGGAGATCGTCGTCGGCGACCACGACCTGCTGACGCCGGCCTTCCACAGCGAGCGGATGGCCGCCGAGATCGACGCGAACGCCGACGCCCATCCGGACGGCACCCGGCATCGCGCCAGCCTGGAGATCGTGCCCGACGGCGGGCACGTGCTGCCGCTGGAGCACCCGGACGCCGTGGACGGGGCGATCCGCCGGGTGCTGGCCCGGGCCGCCGACGCTGAAACCCGTTAGGTCGACGGTTGCTCTCCCAAGGGGCAACATTTACCCCTTAGGGCTAATTGTCGTGCGATTCGTCCTATAAGGACACAGTCTGGGAGCTGTGCAAACAGCGGAGCCTCCCGGTGCGGCTGGGACTTCGGAGTTCGACGACGTCTGGGTCGTCATCCCGGTCTACAACGAGGCGTCGGTGATCGCCGGGGTCGTCGACGGCCTCCTGCCGACGTTCCCGCACGTCGTGTGCGTGGACGACGGCTCGCGTGACGACTCCGCCGACCGGATCTTCCACACCGGCGCCCATCTCGTCTCGCACCCGGTGAACCTGGGCCAGGGCGCCGCCCTGCAGACCGGCCTGGAGTACGCGCTGCTGCACGAGGACGCGCAGTACTTCGTCACCTTCGACGCCGACGGACAGCACCGGGTGGAGGACGCCGCCGAACTGGTCCGCGCGGTCAAGGACGGCGACGCCGATGTGGCGTTGGGCTCCCGGTTCCTCGGTGACACCGAGCAGGTGCCGTGGCTGAAGCGGGTGCTCCTGAAGGCGGTCGCCTCACTCAGCCCGGCGGCCCGCCGCCTCCAGCTCACGGACGCCCACAACGGCCTGCGGGTGCTGAACCGGGCCGCCGCCTCCCAGCTGAAGATCACCATGAACGGGATGGCGCACGCCTCGGAGATCGTGGACTACCTGGCGCGCTCGGAGCTGGAGGTCACCGAGGTGCCGGTGACCGTCCTCTACACCGACTACTCCAAGGCCAAGGGCCAGTCCCTGATCAACGGCGTCAACATCCTGTTCGACCTCTCCCTGCGGTCGCGGAGGCCGTCATGATCATCCAGATCGTCCTGCTGGCGGTCGCGGCCGTGCTGCTGCTCCTGTTCATCCGGAACTGGAACTCGGTGCAGACCCGGGCGCTGAAGCGGCTGGCGTTCCTGGGCTTCATCATCATCGTGGTGATCGCCGTGCTGCGGCCGGACTGGGTGGACTGGCTGGCGCACAAGGTGGGCGTCGGCCGCGGCACCGACCTCGTCCTCTACGCACTGGCCATCGCGTTCGTGTTCGTTTCGGTGAACACCTACTTCCGGCTCAAGACCCAGGAGGCCCGGTTCACCGAACTGGCCCGGGCCATCGCGGTGCGGGACGCCACCGAGGTGAACGCCGAGCGCTTCGGGGTGAGGCAGCGGTGAGCGCGGCGCGGGAGGCGGGTGTGCATCCCCCGCAGAAGGTCCTGATCACCGGAGGCGCCGGCTTCATCGGCTCCACCGTCGCCTCGGCCTGCCTGGACGCCGGCCTCACCCCGGTCATCCTGGACAACCTGTCCACGGGCCGCCGCGAGTTCGCCGCCGGCCGGATCTTCTACGAGGGCGACATCGCCGACGCCGCCCTGCTGGACAAGATCTTCGCCGAGCACCCGGGCCTGGCCGCGGCCGTGCACTGCGCCGCGCTGACGATCGTGCCGGAGTCGGTCGCCAACCCGATCCGCTACTACCGGGAGAACGTCACCAAGACCCTGGAACTGATCGACGGCCTGGTCCGCAACGACTGCCGCCGCCTGGTCTTCTCCTCCTCGGCCTCCGTCTACGCCGCCGGTGCCGGAAGCGAGGCCGGCGAGATCGACGAGGAGACGCCGATCGCGCCCGCCAGCCCCTACGCGCGGACCAAGGCCATCATGGAGTGGGTCCTGGAGGACGTGGCGCGGGCCGGCGACCTGCGGGCTGTCTCGCTGCGCTACTTCAACCCGATCGGCGCCGACCCCGAGTTCCGCACCGGCAACCCGAACCCGAACCCGTCGCACGTCCTGGGCAAGATGATCACCGCCTACGAGAGCGACGAACCGTTCCACATCACCGGCGTCGACTGGCCGACCCGCGACGGCAGCGCCATCCGCGACTACATCCACGTCTGGGACCTCGCCGAGGCGCACGTGGCCGCGCTGCGGAACTTCGACGCCATCGTCGCCCGGCACAGCGCGGGCGAGGTGCCCTATGAGGTGATCAACCTGGGCACCGGCGACGGCACCACGGTCCGCGAGCTCGCCGACGCCTTCCAGGACGTGGTGCCCGGCGAGCTGGAGGTCAAGACCGCCCCGCGGCGCCCCGGCGACGTCATCGGCGCCTACACCGGCACCGCCAAGGCCCGCAGACTGCTCGGCTGGGCCCCGAAGTTCACCGTCGCCGAAGGCATCCGCGACGCCCTCACCTGGGCCCGCGTCCGGGCCGGCCTTCCCCTGACGGACAGCCTGGCCGGCCGCCCCGCCCCCAAACCGCCGGAACCGGTCCTCGACATCCTCATGCCCTACTACGGCGACGTCGGCATGATGCAGGAGGCCGTCCGCAGCGTCCTGGCCCAACGCGACCCGCACTGGCGGCTCACCGTCGTCGACGACGGCACCGAGCCCGGCGTCCCGGAATGGTTCGCCGGCCTGATCGCCGACCACGGCCCCGAGAAGATCCACTACCTGCGCAACGAGAAGAACCTCGGCATCACGGAGAACTTCCAGAAATGCCTGAGCCTGGTCACCCAGCCGCTGGTCACCATGATCGGCAGCGACGACCGCATGCTGCCCGACTACGTCGGCACCGTCCGCGCCCTGATGAAGGCCTTCCCCCAGGTCTCCCTCGCCCAGCCCGGCGTCGAGGTCATCGACGAGAACGGCGAGGTCGTCGAACCCTGGGTCGACAAGGTCAAACGCCTGGTCTACGCCCCCCGCGTGCACGGCGTCGCGGTCCTCGGCGGCGAGAGCCTGGCCGTCAGCCTGCTGCGCGGCAACTGGATGTACTTCCCCGCCATCTGCTGGCGCGCCGACGTCATCACCGAGGTCGGCTTCGACCCGGCCCTGCGCGTCGTCCAGGACCTGGCCCTGACCATGGAATGGGTCCGCGCCGGAGCCCAGATCGTGGTCGGCGACACCATCTGCTTCCAATACCGGCGACACGCCGTCAGCGTCTCCAGCGAACGCGCCTCCAGCGGCGCGCGCTTCGCCGAGGAACGGGACTTCTTCCTCGCCGAGGCCGCCAAGCTGGACCAGCTGGGCTGGCGCAAGGCGGCGCGCGCGGCCCGGCTGCACCTGTCGTCGCGGCTGCACGCCGCCACGCTGCTGCCCGGGGCGCTGCGGCGGGGGGACCGGTCCGGAGTGCGGACGCTGGCGGGGTACGCGTTCAGCCCGACCCGAGGGTCGCGGCGGGGCTCGTATCAGCGGCGGGCCGGGGGATCGGCGCGGTGAGCGCTCACGGTCCGGGGGCGCCGGAGAGGCAGCCGGAGCCGGAGCCGGAGCCGCCGGTGTCTCAGCCTCAGCCTCAGCGCCGGCCTCAGCCCCAGCCTGAACCGACGCCGAAGCCCCAGCCCCAGCCTCAGCCCCAGCCCCAACCTGAGCCGACGCCGAAGCCCCAGCCGACACCGATGCCCGAGCCTCAGCCCCAACCGCTGCCTCAGCCTGAGCCCGTGCCCCTGCCTGAGCCGGAACCGGTGCCCGAGCCGGAACCGGTGCCCGGACCGGCGCCCGAGCCGGTGCCGGTGCCCTGGCCTGAGCCGGAGCCTCAGCCCTGGCCGGATGTCGACGAGCCGGAGTGGCCCGACGGGTGGGCCCAAGCCGACGGGCGGGTGCCCGTGTCGGCCTTCGGAGCGGCGCCCCCGCCGGATGCCGCGAACCCGGCGACCAGCCGCTGGCGCCGCACCGGCCGCTTCCTCGCCCGCCCCTGGCTGCTGGCCCTGGTCGGCTTCTTCCTCATCTCCGCCGGCTGGGCCTTCGCCTCCCCGATGTCCAGCTCGCCGGATGAGCCCTCGCACATGGTCAAGGCCGCCGCCACCGCGCGCGGCGAGTTCGTGAACTCCACCTCGCGCCACGAGGTCAAGGGCGGCTTCGAGAAGACCTGGCTCGGCTACCCGCTCCCGGCCAAGTACGCGACGCTCGACGCGATGTCGGCCTGCTTCCGCTTCCAGCTGACCTCTGCGGCCTGCGGCAAGAAGTTCGGCACCGACGAGAGGACCAAGATCGTCGAGACCTCGGCGGGCAACTACAACCCCACGTACTACCTCCCCGTCGGACTGCCCAGCCTGTTCCTGCCCGGGGTCGGCGCCCTTTACGGGATGCGCCTGATGTCCGCGCTGCTCAATTCCGCGCTGCTGGCCGCCGCCGTCGGCGTCGCCGCCGGCTGGCGCCGCCCCGGCTGGCCGGTCATCGGCGTCGTGGCCTGCGGCACCCCGATGACGCTGTTCCTGTCCGGGACCGTGAACTCCAACGGCATGGAGGCCACCGCCGCCGTGCTGGCCTGGACCGCCGCCATGGCGCTGGCGCTGGACGACGATCCGAAGCCGCGGCAGGTCACCCGGCGCGCGATCGCCCTCGGCGTCGGCGGGGTGCTGCTGGCCAACACCCGGAGCCTCGGCCTGCTGTTCATGCTGTCGGTGCTGGTCGCCCTGGCGGTGGTGGCCGGACCGCGGATGATCGCGCGCCTCGTCCGGTACCGCGCGGTGCAGATCGTCCTCGCGGTGCTGGTCGCCGGCGCCGTCGCGGCCTTCCTCTGGAACCGCTACTCCGATCGGCTGACCACGCAGGCCCAGTCCTTCGGGTTCCTGACGCCCGGAGTGATCGCCACCGAGGTCTTCTGGAACTCCGGCACCTACATCGTCCAGGTGGTCGGCAGCCTCGGCTGGCTCGACGTGGCGCTGCCGCCGGGCAGCGTCATCGCCTGGTACGCCGTGGCCGGGCTGCTGGCGCTGTGCGCCCTGGGCTGCGCGCGATGGCGGGAGACGCTGGTGCTGGTGGCGCTCGTGCTCGGCACCGTGCTGATCCCGATCGCGGCGCAGGTCGCCGAGGCGCGGCGGGTCGGCATCGGCTGGCAGGGCCGGTACATCCTGGCCTGGGTGGTCGGGCTGCCGGTGCTGGCCGGGCTGCTGGTGGCCCGCCGCGTCGGCCCGGACCTCCCCGCGGCGCTCGAACGGCGGGTGCCGACGGTGGCCGCGATCGTGCTGGGCCTGGCCGGGGTCGGCGCGTTCTACTGGTCGATGACCCGCTACGCGCACGGCGGCTTCAAGAAGTACGGCCCCTACCCGATCCAGTGGGCGCCGCCCGGCGGCTGGGCGATCTGGTGGGTGGTGTACTCGATCGGGCTGATCGCGCTGGTCGCGACGGTCGCGATGCGACGCCGGGACGCCTTGTGGCGGCCGTCCCCACCGCCTCCGCCACCAGCGTGAGCACGCGCTGCCGTCAGTGGTTCCGCGGCGGCGCGAAGTTGTTCAGCCACGACTGGTCGCCGGTGTCCGAGCACGCGTGGTCCGGCGCGTACGTCGGGCAGGTCCCGTCGGGCTTGCGCATGGTCTGCGCCACGTAGGCGAGGATCTTGTAACTGTTCGTCTTCGCCGGCATCCAGTAGTCGGACGCCGACGACGCCGCCGTCCCCAGCACCAGCAGCGCCGCCGCCAGCGCACCGACGTGCGCGCCGAGCCGCGCCGGCGACGGCGGCCACGAGCCCAGCCGGGACGCCGCGAAGCACGCCGCCGCCGCACCCAGCACCAGCACGCAGTACAGCAGCTGGTTGCCGGTGCGGGGCCACAGCTGCACCGTCCCGGTCGCCCACATCCGCGAGGCCACTTCCATGCGCCACAGCCAGGTTCCCGCGAACACGCACGCCACCGTCACCGCCAGCGGCCGCCGCCAGCCCAGCCACAGCGCCACCCCCAGCCCGGCGAACGTCAGGATGCTGAACAGGCCGACCCCCGCCAGCTCACCCGGAGGCGGCCACTGGCCCACATCCCCGGGCATGTCGGTGCGCCACATCGAGAAGAACGCCGGGTCGGTGTACGCGTCGAAGCCGTAGGCCCGGTCGACGGTGCCCGGGCCCAGGAGGTCGTTCACGTACCAGCCGCACAAGATCCCGAACACCGCCAACGTCGCCCCCACGAACGCCGCGAGCTTGCCGACACGGTGCTTCGACCAAGGGAAGAGCAAGAACACCGCGGCCATCAGACCCGGCGCGCTCCACAGCGACGAGCCCGGATACGTCAGGAACAAGATGGAGTACAAGAGCCCGAACAACACGGCGCTGGCCAGCACCCGCCGCCAGCTCAGATCGCCCACTCGCGTCGTGTGCCGGACCGACGCCACGAACACCGGCAACAAGACGATCATCACGATCGCGCCGTAGGGCTTGTAGGGATCGATGATCGCGTACGCCGGCACCACCCCGACGACCAGCGCCCACAGCGGGCTCAGCACCAGCCGCCACGCCAGATACGCGGCCGGCCCGGTCAACGCCGCCCCGCCGATCTCGAAGTCCCGGAACGCCGCCGCCGTGTCGCCGTGGTGGAACAACTGCGCCCACCACGCCAGCGCGTGCAGCGTCAGCGGCGGGTAGGTCGGGTTCGGGTTGCCGTGCCCGTGCACGATCGACGCCGACCACTCCACCAGCCGCCCGGTGTCGCCGGACAACCCGAACAGCGGCCACGGCGTCCCCCGCAGCGCCACCACGACGCCCCCGCCCAGGAACCCCGACGCCAGCCCCGCCACCGCCGCGCACACCACCCGTTTGGCGGTGTCGTACCCCCGGCCCCGCCGATGGAAGAAGACCAGCACCGCCAGCAGCGCGATGCCCAGGACGGCGAACCGCAGCTGCAACGCGGCCAGGGCACTGACCTGCCCGGTCCGCGCCAACGGATCCACGGCGATGTACCGCGCCGCGAACACCATCACGAATGCGGCCACCAGCGCGGCGACCACCTCGGCGGCGGGCTTCCCGGCCCGCGCGGCCGTCCGCTGCCAGCTCGCCCCACCTGCGCCGGGACCGGCCAGCGGAAACCGCCTCTCAGCGTGGGCGGCGCCCGGTGCGTCACCTGGCACGCCGGCGAGAGGGCCGTTCATGGCCGCGGCCATGGCGACTGGTGCGCCGTAGGGCCGGGCCGCGGTAGCCGCCGGGGCGGCTTCGCTTGTTGCCCAGAGCATCTCGGCTGTGGCCGTCGAGCCGGCGGTTGTACCGTGTGCCGCGCGGTCGGTCGTGTCGTGTGTCGCGCCGTCGATCGCGCCGTGTGCCGCGCGGTCGGTCGTGTCGGGTGTCGCGCGGTCGGTCGTGTCGCGTGCCGCGCCGTCGATCGCGCCGTTGACCGCGTCGGGCAGGCTGCCGTCAGTTCCAGTCGCTCCGGTCGCTCCGGGCGTGCTGGTCGCGTCACCCCTCGCCCTCCGCAAAGCCCCGGCCAGCCCACCCGCCATCACCGCCACCACCGTCACCGGCCCACCCACACCCCCGGCCGCCGCTGCATGCAGCGGATCCACCGGCAGCTCCACCAGCACCGCCGACACCACCGCGCCGGCGCCCCACGCCATCGGCACCAACCGGTGTCCGTTCAGCGCGACCAGCGTCGGCTGCAGGATCGCCGCGGCCATCAGGAACACGGTGCCGATCCCCAGCACCGCCAGCAGCGCGTGCGACAAGTCAGCCTTCGTCCCGAAGAAAACCCGCAGCACCCAGGGCCCGGCCACCGCCAACAGCGCGGTCCCCGCCACCCCGAGCCCTGCGACCGCCGCCAGCGCCAGCCGCACCTTCGCCTTCAGTGCCGCGTGATCCCCCCGTGCCGCCGAACGAGTGAGGTCCGGCAGCAGCATCGCCTGGATCGGTGAGATCAGCAGCAGCGGGATCCGCACCAACACGAACGCCTGCCCGAACGCCGCCGCCACCGCGTCCGAGTGCTGCAGGCGCGTGCTGGCCGCCAGCGGCGGCAGGTTCGCCACCACCTGCGTCAGCAGGCTCCCCGTGACCAGCAGCGCCAGGCCGCCGGCCGCCGAGCGCTCCCCGGATTCGAACTCGGAGATCTCCGTGTCCACCGGGTCCGTACCGGGGACCTCGAACCCCTCCCGCAGCCACCACCACCCCGCCCCCGCGGCCAGCCCCTGAGCGGCCGCGAACGCCACCCCGTAGGCCCACGCCGCGCCACCCTGCCCCGTGGCCACGAACAGGGCCACGCACGGCACCAGCCGCCCCAGACCCTCCGTCGCCAGCGTCGCCGCGTACCCGTGGAACTGCTGCCGCCCGCCGAGCAGCCCCCGCACCCAGTAACAGGCCGCCCCCGCGCCGGCGGCCAGCATCAGCGCCCCGAACAACGCCCACTGCCCGCGCAGCGGCCCCGCCACCAGCGCCGGGGACAGCACCGCCAGCACCGCCAGCGTCAGCGCCAGCAGCCACACCGTGTGCCGCCGCGCCCTCCGCGCCACCGGCGCCAGCCGCCGCCCCGAGGCCATCGCCCGGCTGGTCGCCCGGCTCGTCTCCTGCTCCAGCCCGACGAACACGCCGAGCGTCACCAGCCCGGCCAGGAAGTACAGCGAGGACAGCGCCGCCGCGTTCGAGGGCGTCGAGGAATGGCCGGTGACCGCCAGGAACACGTAGCCTGACAAGCCCACCAGCAACAGCCCCGCCGCCATCCCGACGGAGGCCCTCATCGTCACCTCCGGTGCGGGAGTCCTCGGCGCCGATCATGCCCGGGGCGGAGCGCGGGTAATCGGGCCGAAAAGCGGTATATGCCCCTCATGCGACGAGTCGCCGGGGTGTGGCGCCACGACTTCTTGGGGGTCCGCCTCGGCGTGCTCGCCGTCGCCCTGCCCCCGGTGCTGCTGAGCATGGCCCACACCCTCGCCACCCGCGGCGCCTGGCTCCACCCTCCCGACAGTCGCTACTACCTGACGATGACCTCGCGGGACATGGGCCACGGCATCACCGACGCGATCGCCCGCACCCGCGCGGTCGCCAACTGGCGCCTCGCCCCGTGGTACTTCGCCGGCAACGACCCGACCTGGCAGATGGTCAAGACCCGGGCGCTGTACCCGTTCCTCTCGATCCCCTTCGTCTGGGTGGTCGGACTGAAGAACGGCACCCTCTACGTGCCCTGCCTGGCGATGATCGCCTTCATCGTCGTCACCGCCCACGTGCTCCAGCGCCTGTACGGACCCGCGGTCGCGGCCCTGGTCGCCGCCGCCTTCGGCATCACCACCGTCGTCACCGACCTGACCTGGGCCACCACCGACGCGCTGGCGCTCGCCCTCGCCGCCGTCCTGGTCGCCAACCTGCCGATCGAACGCCGCATCGGGCCCGTCAACCTGGTGTGGCTGGCCGCGGCGTGCGTGGCGGTGGCGCTGACCCGGCAGGTCGGCGTCCTCGCCCCGGCGATGGCGTTCGCGGGATGGGCATGGGCGTTCGTGCGGGACCGGACGTGGCGGAACCGGTGGTCGGGGGCCGCGATCGTCACCATCGCCGTGACCGGGGGCATGCAGCTGATCCTCAGTACGGTCGCACACGTCGACACCCAAGGGCTGGTCACCCGCGGGCAGACGACGGCGGGCGGCGTCGCGCGGCAACTCCTCAGGAACCTGGGGACGGTCACCCGAGGCGACATCAGCTACATGTGGGCCAACGACCGCGTTCTCTATGCGTTGCTCATCGCGGCGGTCCTCATGACGCTACTGCGCATCACCAAGGACTTCGCCGCGGTCTTCATCGGCGCCGTCGCCGCCTCCTACATCCTCACCTCCGGAGTCGGCTACAGCGCGGGTATGCGCTACGAGATCATCATGTTCCCCGCCGCCGCCGTCGCTACCGGCGGCTTCGTGGCCTGGGCGCTGGGCCAACAGGGGTCGCCGTTCCCACTCGTGCGGGAACCCGAGGTAGAACCCGACCCGGGGCGCTCTCTGTGGATCCCCCAGGCAGTCGGGTGCGCGACGGTGCTCGGGCTCTGCGTCCTGGTGACGGCCCTCGGAGGATCGCAATCCACGACGCCCGCGCCCGCCTCGCCTTCCTTCACAGCGGCTCAGGGCGGACAGCCCTATGCGGTGCAGCCCTTAGCGCGCCCGGGTGCGGAGGTCACCCTGAGAGCAGCTCTCACACAGGCGCTCAACACCCTCAAGTCCGGATACGACCTCGAAGGACCTTTCGACTGGGTCCACGACCTCCGCTACCGCGTCACCAGCCCCGACGACCCGAACTACGCGCGGCGCTCCCCGGACGGAACCACCATCACCCGCATCAACGCGATGACCAAAGAGGAGCAGAAGGCCTTCGCCGGCTCCGTCACCTTCGACGGTGCAGCCCAGCCCGCCACCCTGAAGGTCGACGACCGCACCACCAGCGCGTACGGCGAGGACGTGACCTTCTCCGTCCGCGACCGGAACGGCGTCACCCACACCGGCACGGCCACCACGCTGTACCCGATCTGGTCCGCCGAGGAACCCGGAGTGGTGACAGCACTCGTCTACGCTCGGTGACTGGCCGTACCGGCCCGCCCGGCCCGGTACGGTGGAGCCATGTCGGTGATCCCTGACCAAGCCGGACCCGGACTGCCCGGACCGGTCCTGGAGACCCCCGTGGCCACCGCGGCCGCCATGCACGACCTCGGCCGCCGCCTCGGCGCCCGCCTGCGCCCCGGCGACCTGGTGGTCCTCACCGGCGACCTCGGCGCGGGCAAGACCACCCTCACCCAGGGCCTGGGCGAGGGCATGGCGGTACGCGGCCCGATCACCTCGCCGACCTTCGTGATCGCCCGCGTCCACCCCTCGATCGCCGTCGGCGGCACCCCGCTGGTGCACGTCGACGCCTACCGCCTGGGCTCCCTGGACGAGCTCGACGATCTCGACCTCGACGCCTCGGTCGCCGAATCGGTCACCGTCGTGGAGTGGGGCGAGGGCAAGGCGGAGGTGCTCACCGACGACCGCCTGGACATCGTCATCTCCCGCGAGTTCGCCGAAGAACTCGACGAGCCCGGCGACTCCGACGTGCGCTGGGTCGTGGTGCGCGGGATCGGCGCGCGGTGGACCGACGCGGACCTGGCGGACCTGGCCGACGCGGTGGCCTGAGCGGGCTCGGGCGCCCGCCTACGGCACCACGACGACCTGCGTCCCCTTCACCGTCGCGAACTGCCACACCGCCAACGCGTCGTTCTGCGTCAGCCGCACCCCGCCCGTGGTCGTCCCCGACGCCGGCTTCGGCGGCATCTGGTCGGCGGGCAGCCCGGCGACCGCGTCGAACCCGAACTTGGTGTTGTTCGACGACGGGCCCCACAGCACCTGGTACTGCACCGCGGTGCGGTCGCCGCCCTGGTTCGTCGTGTACCACTTCGACACCGGGTACGTCCCGGGGGCCGGCGAGACCGTGCCCGCCACCGACGGGGCCGACAGCTGCACCTTCTCATCGGCGCCGACCAGCCACACCCGCGACTTGCCGAGGCTGTACACCACCCGCTTGCCCTTGCCGCTGTTCTCCGGCAGCGCGTTCGGGTCCGGCGGCGGGGTCACGGTCTGGCCGGACTGGTTCGTCGACGGCGGCTGCGGCTGCGCCGGTTTGTCGATGGTCGTGGTGGCGCTCTTGTTCGGCGCCGACCCGTTCGCCTGCACCGCCAGCACTCCCACGCCGACCAGCGCCGCAGCAGTGATCAGGACGACCGAGGCCATCGGGTTCACGCGGGAGCGGTTCACCCGCTGCGGTGACCGCGGGGCGTTCTGCTGCTGGCTGGTCATGGGTCGTATGGTGCCAGAAAGATAGGCTGTGCGGGTGCTCCTGCTCGCGTTCGACACCGCTACCCCGGCCATCACCGTCGCGCTGCACGACGGCGCCGACGTCCTCGCCGAGTCCACCACGGTGGACGCGCGGCGCACCGGCGAACTGCTCGCGCCCGGCATCGGCGCTGTACTGGACGCCGCCGGGCACAAACCCGGGGAGCTGACCGGCATCGCCGTCGGGGTCGGACCGGGGCCGTTCACCGGGCTGCGCGTGGGACTGGTCACGGCGCGGGCCCTGGGCGACGCCCTCGGCATCCCTGTGCACGGCGTCTGCACCCTCGACGTGGTCGCGTACCAGTCGCGCCGCACCGAACCCTTCGCCGTCGCCACCGACGCTCGGCGCAAAGAGGTCTACTGGGCCCAGTACGCGGACTACCTGACCCGCACCTCGGAACCGGACGTGGCCCACCCCGCGCTCATCGCCGAGCGTCTCAGCGGCCTGCCGGTGGCGGGGGAGGGGGCGGTTCTCTATACGGAGGCCTTCCCTAAGGGCATCGAACCGCGGCATCCGTCCGCTACAGCGCTCGCGGAACTGACGGCACTGCGCCTCAAGGACGACCCTGACTCGCTGCTGTTCCCCGAGCCGCTCTACCTGCGCCGCCCGGACGCTGTCGAGCCCGGCACCCGCAAGCGCGTCTCCACAGGCTGACGCGTGGTGAACGTGATGACGTCGACGACGACACTGCGTCCCTTCCGCTGGTGGGACATCGAAGTGGTGCGGCGTATAGAAGAGGATCTCTTCCCCGAGGACCCCTGGTCCGTGGAGATGTTCTGGTCCGAACTGGCGGAGGTCCCCCACTCCCGCTACTACGTGGTCGCCGAGGTCGACGGGGAGATCGCCGGATACGCCGGCCTGATGACCCAGGCGGGCGCCGTGGTGAACACCGTCGAGGGCTGGGTGCAGAACATCGCGGTCGGCCGCGCGCACCAGGGCCGGGGGATCGGGGCGGTCCTCCTCGAAGCACTTCTGGAGGAGGCCGAGCGCAGGAACTGCGCGGAGGTCTGGCTCGAGGTGCGTACTGACAACGACTCCGCACAGCGCCTCTACACCCGCTACGGCTTCGAGCCCGCCGGGATCCGCCGCGGCTACTACCAGCCTGGCAACCACGACGCGCTGATCATGAGGAAGGCACTGGCGTGACGGCTCTGAAGGACGAACCACTGGTCCTCGGCTTCGAGACCTCCTGCGACGAGACCGGCGTCGGGATCGTGCGCGGCAACACCCTGCTGGCCGACGCGGTCGCCTCCAGCGTGGACGAGCACGCGCGCTTCGGCGGCGTGGTACCCGAGGTGGCCAGCCGCGCGCACCTGGAGGCCATGGTGCCCACCGTGCAGCGGGCCCTGGACGACGCCGGCGTCACCCTCCAGGACATCGACGCCATCGCCGTCACCGCCGGACCCGGCCTGGCCGGCGCCCTGCTCGTCGGCGCCGCCGCCGCCAAGGGCTACGCCCTGGCTCTCGGCAAGCCCATCTACGGCGTCAACCACCTCGCCGCCCACATCTGCGTCGACCAGCTCGAACACGGCCCCCTGCCCGAGGGCTGCGTCGCCATGCTCGTGTCCGGCGGCCACTCCTCCCTGCTGTTCGTCCCGGACGTCACCGAGGACGTGCAGCCCCTGGGCCAGACCATCGACGACGCCGCCGGCGAGGCCTTCGACAAGGTGGCGCGCGTCCTGGGCCTGGGCTTCCCCGGCGGCCCGCTCATCGACAAGGCGGCCCGCGAAGGCGACCCCGAAGCCATCGCCTTCCCGCGCGGCCTCACCGGCCCCCGCGACGCACCCCTGGACTTCTCCTTCTCCGGCCTGAAGACCTCCGTGGCCCGCTGGGTCGAACACCGCGAACGCGCAGGAGACAAGATCCCCGTCGCCGACGTGGCAGCCTCCTTCCAGGAGGCAGTCGTCGACGTCCTGACCCGCAAAGCCATCCTGGCCTGCAAGGAACGCGGCGCCGACCACCTCCTCATCGGCGGCGGCGTGGCAGCCAACTCCCGCCTCCGCGTCCTCGCCGAAGAACGCGGCGCCAAGGCGGGTATCCAAGTCCGCGTCCCCCGCCCCAAGCTCTGCACCGACAACGGCGCCATGGTCGCCGCTCTCGGCTCCGAACTGGTCCGCCGCGGCCGGCAGCCCTCCACCCTCGACTTCCCAGCGGACTCCTCCCAGCCGGTCGTGGACGTGGTGGCTCGATGACCGCCAAGAACCAGACCCTGATGTGGGAGGTCCGCTGCGAACCGGGCAAGGCCCGGGCCGTGGAGGAGTGGGTCCGCGCGATCATCGTCCCGCCCCTCTGGGAGGACGAAGACGTCGCCTCCTACAACGCCTACAGCTCGGTCGGCCAAGACGGCGAGCGCGTGGTCGTGATCATCGACTACCTGGGCGCAGCCCCCGACACCCTCGCGGCCGAACCCCCCGCACACCTGATCACACGGCCCGGACACGCCTGGATCTTCCAGCGCCTCGACGTGTGACTTTCGGCCCAGCGACCGATTAGGCAACTGTCGCGCCGGTGATGACGTCCTCATTCAGGGGAATGCGCGGGCATCGGGGCCCCGCTGATACTGACTGGGGAAACGGTGTGACGTACGACGAACAGGGCCAGACCATCGGTTGCGGCTGCGAGGACCACGGCGCGGTCTTCGGCACACCAAGCCCGGGAAGCGCCTCCCGCCGGCGTTTCCTCCGCACCGCCGCGGGGCTGGCGCTGAGTGCTCCGGCCCTGCTGGCGGCCGCCTGCGGCTCCTCGTCGTCGCCCGCGAAGCCGTCCGGCCGGAACTCCGGCGGCGAGGGCGACACGCCGCCCATCGCGACGCCCTCGACGTCACCCGGCGGCGCCACCCCGACCTTCACGCCGCCGGCGTCTCCCAACGGCCGCCCACCCGGCCCGGAGACCGCCGACGCGGCCCTCCTGGCCTCCAAGTACCACGGCCTCAAGCCCTTCGCCCCGGCCCCGCCGCCCCCGGCCACGAAGCCGGTCGACACCAGCGTCCCCCTGCCGCCGGTCATCGACCACATCCCCACGGACCAGAAGATCTGCTTCCTCACCATCGACGACGGCGCCGAGAAGGACCCCGCCTTCATCGACATGGTCAAGGACTTCCGCATCCCCTTCACCATGTTCCTGGCCGAGACCTTCATCCACACCGACTACGAGTACTTCGCCAAGCTCCACGACACCGGCTACTGCACCATCCAGAACCACACCCTGACCCACCCCAACATGGTGACCCTCTCCGCCCAACGCCAATTGGCGGAGATCACCGGCCAGCAGCAGAAGATCGAGAAGGTTTACAACGCCACCCCGTATCTGTTCCGCGCGCCCTTCGGCAACAGCAACAAGGCGACCCAGGAAGCCTGCAAGCAGAACAACCTCAAAGCCATCTGCTACTGGCGGGCCTCCTTCCAGAAGCAGGGCTTCCAGTGGCAGGCCGCCGACAAGAAGCTCCGCCCCGGCGACATCCTCCTAGCCCACTTCCGCGGCCCCAAGGCCAACGGCGCCGGCTGGCCCGAGATGCACGAACTGATGACCAATCTCTTCCGCATCGTGCAGGACCAGGGCTACACGTTCGCTCGTTTGGAGGACTACGTCTGAGGCGGCAACCGCGGGCCGCAGCGCTGCCTCACCGCTGCCTCACCGCTGTCTCACCGCTGTCTTTCCGCCGCCTCACAGGCGCCTCACAGCCGCCTTCAGCGACAAGCCACCACGACGTCGACCGGAAACTCCGCCTGCCCGCCGTTCGACCCGAAGAGCCCCAGCGACCCGGTCAGCGTGAACGTCGGCGGCGCGCTCGGCACCACGCCCCCGGTACTCACCAGCGGATCCACGGCCGTGAGCACGACGGTGTCCCCGCTCTGCGTCGTGCTGCCCCCGCTGAAGTGCGCTTGCCAATCTCCCAGGCCGCTGAACACCGCGGTCGCCCGGATCACCGCCTGCGTGGGGCCCCACACGCAGCTGTCGCCGGTCATGCTGAGCAGCACCGGCTTCGGGGGGATCGTCGTCGGGTGGGGCGCGGGGCAGCGGGCGGCCTGATCCGGGGTGGTCGGGTGCGCGCACACGTTCGAAGACGTCGGCTTCACCGGTGACGCCGACGACTGCGGCGTCGTGGTGTGGCCGGGTGCCGAGGCCGTGGGGGCATGCGTCGACGGTGACCCGATCGGCGCAGACGTCGGCTTCGGCGCTGTCGCGCCAGCGTTCTGCGCCGCCGACGGTGTACCCGTGCTCGCTCCGGCCGGCGTCGTGGCGTCTGTCGCCACGGTCTCCGACGCGGCCGGGCCCGACGTCGCGCCGGAAGCCGTGCCGCCCGTGCCGCCCGTGCCGTCCGTGCCGCCTCGCGCGTCGGCAGTCGTGATCGAACTCTTCGTCGCGTCGCCGCGCGCCGCCGCCCCGCCACCACCGCACCCGGCGACCGCGAGCACGACCGCCGCGGTCACGGCCACGCCGGCCACCCCCGGAGCCCGTCGCGACCCGGCCGTCCACGTCCTCATACCCGCCCCGTTCCAGCAGCTCTCCGGCCCGCCGCGGTCGGCGGGCCGCGCGAGCGTACCACCGGGAGGCTGACGTCCCGACCCGCCTGTTTGGCACTCCACTTGACCGAGTGCTAAACGCCCGCCTACTCTCGCTTTGGCACCCTCGCACCGAGAGTGCCAGCGCGATACGGGCCGGACCCTGGCACCCGCGACGACAGGTTCCGCAGTAGTTCCCATCGCCGATCCGTCACGCGAACGAAAGGTCACACATCGTGGCTACCGTTGCCATCAAGCCGCTCGAGGACCGCGTCGTCGTCAAGCCGCTGGACGCCGAGCAGACCACCGCCTCGGGCCTGGTCATCCCGGACACCGCCAAGGAGAAGCCGCAGGAGGGCGTCGTCCTGGCCGTGGGCCCGGGCCGCTGGGAGGACGGCAAGCGCGTCGAGCTCGACGTGAAGGAGGGCGACATCGTCCTCTACAGCAAGTACGGCGGCACCGAGGTGAAGTACAACAACGAGGAGTACCTCGTCCTGTCGGCGCGCGACCTGCTCGCGATCGTCAACAAGTAAGACCGTCCGTCGCCCGGCCACCGTCCCGGGTGGGCAGCGACGCGCCGCACAGCCTCAAAGCTGCATCCGCCCCGGGCGGCCGGGGACTGACCCGGCCTTGCCGCCGGGGCGGATTTTTCTCTTAAAGACAAGGAACGTACTCGCTCATGGCGAAGATGCTCGAATTCGACGAGGACGCCCGCCGCAAGCTGGAGCGCGGCGTCAACGCGCTCGCCGACGCGGTCAAGGTGACGATCGGCCCGAAGGGCCGCAACGTCGTCATCGACAAGAAGTTCGGTGCCCCGACCATCACCAACGACGGCGTGACCATCGCCCGTGAGGTCGAGCTCGAGGACCCGTACGAGAACCTCGGCGCGCAGCTGGCGAAGGAAGTCGCCACCAAGACCAACGACATCGCCGGCGACGGCACCACCACCGCGACCGTGCTGGCCCAGGCCATGGTGCGCGAGGGCCTGCGCAACGTGGCGGCCGGCGCGCAGCCGATCGCGCTCAAGCGCGGCATCGACGCGGCGGTCAAGGCCGTGGCCGAGGAGCTGCTGGCCACCGCCAAGCAGGTGGAGACCAAGGAGTCCATCGCCCAGGTCGGCGCGATCTCCGCGCAGGACAAGGCGATCGGCGACCTGATCGCCGAGGCCATGGACAAGGTCGGCAAGGACGGCGTGATCACCGTCGAAGAGTCGAACACCATGGGCCTGGAGCTCGAGTTCACCGAGGGCATGCAGTTCGACAAGGGCTACCTGTCGCCCTACATGGTGACCGACCAGGAGCGCATGGAGGCGGTCCTGGAGGACCCCTACATCCTGATCAACCAGGGCAAGATCAGCTCGCTGAACGAGCTGCTGCCGCTGCTGGAGAAGGTCGCGCAGTCCCGCAAGCCGCTGCTGATCATCGCCGAGGACGTCGACGGCGAGGCGCTGTCCACCCTGGTGGTCAACAAGATCCGCGGCACCTTCACCTCGGTCGCGGTCAAGGCCCCGGCCTTCGGCGACCGCCGCAAGGCGATCCTGGAGGACCTGGCGATCCTCACCGGCGCGCAGGTCGTGGCGCCCGAGGTCGGCCTGAAGCTGGACCAGGTCGGCGTCGAGGTGCTGGGCACCGCCCGCCGCGTGACCGTCACCAAGGACGACACCACGATCGTCGACGGCGCCGGCGACACCTCGGCGGTGGCCGACCGCGTGAAGCAGATCAAGGCCGCCATCGAGACCACCGACTCGGACTGGGACCGCGAGAAGCTCCAGGAGCGCCTCGCGAAGCTGGCCGGCGGCGTGTGCGTGATCCGCGTCGGCGCGGCCACCGAGGTCGAGCTGAAGGAGAAGAAGCACCGTCTGGAGGACGCCATCTCCGCGACCCGCGCCGCGGTCGAGGAGGGCATCGTCTCCGGCGGCGGCTCCGCCCTGGTGCACGCGGTCTCCGTGCTGGACGGCGACCTGGGCCTGACCGGCGACGAGGCGACCGGCGTGCGCGTCGTGCGCCGGGCCGCGGTCGAGCCGCTGCGCTGGATCGCCGAGAACGCGGGCCTCGAGGGCTACGTCGTGACCGACAAGGTCTCGAACCTGCCCGTCGGCTCCGGCCTGAACGCGGCCACCGGCGAGTACGGCGACCTGGTCGCGGCCGGTGTCATCGACCCGGTCAAGGTCACCCGCTCCGCGCTGGCCAACGCCGCCTCCATCGCCTCGATGCTGCTCACGACCGAGACCCTGGTCGTCGAGAAGCCGGCGCCGAAGGAGGACGAGGGCCACGGCCACTCGCACGGCCACGGGCACAGCCACTAAGCACGTGGGCACAGCCTGAGCAGTAGCGAAGGGCGGTCTCATACGGAGAAGTCCGTATGAGACCGCCCTTCAGCCTTCCGTGGCGCGGTGCGGACCTGTCGCCCGCGCTACAGAGCCGTTCAGGACGAGCCGGTGTGAGTACTGGCTGAGTACTGGCCAGTGCGACAAGCCGGAGCCGGCCGGTGCGGCCTACGGCTTGGCCTTGGCCGCCTTCGCCCGCGCCCCCGCCGCCGACGCGGCGTTGGCCGGCCGCGTCATCGTCATCCCGTTGCTGGGTGCGGTGGCCGGTGCGCCGGAGGCCTTCGCCTGGACCTTCATCGGCGGTTTCCCGGCGGGCTTGCGGGCCGGCTTGCCGTTCTTGGCGCCGGCCAGCGCCGCGAGCTTCGCCGCCCGGGCCGCGGCCTTCTCGCGCACGTAGTACTCCTCGCGCTCCTCCTCAGTCATCCCGCCCCAGACGCCGTAGGGCTCGTGCACCCGCAGCGCGTGCTCCCGGCACGGCTTGCAGACCGGGCAGTGCAGGCACACCTCCTTCGCCGCCTCCTCCCGCGAGGTCCGCGCCTGGCCGCGCTCGCCCTCGGGGTGGAAGAACAGGTCGCTGTCGGTTCCGCGGCACGAGCCGCGCAACTGCCAGTCCCAGAAGTCCGCATTGGGTCCGGGGAGACGGGACACGTCGGCCATGGCAAGCCCTTCCTCGCTCGACCATCAACCGGCGAATCCGCAGGTCAGTCGTCCTGTTGTCGGACGACCGACGGCGAGTCGCTAGATGGAGTGGTCTTCGGCGACATCGTGTTGGCCGGTGCCGCGGCGGGTGCATGATCCCGGTGAGAGTGAGTCGGGAACGTGCATCGGCGCCGCGGCGCGGCCGTACCTCGTGGTGAACCAGGTGTTGGTTGTCCAATACCTGATCCTGTGGACGGTCATTCCGATCATGCCCCGAACCGAGGTCGATTGTCACTGAGTTGCCGCAATCGACTACGGAGTGTGACTACTAAGAGAGGCGCGGGCAGGGTGATCGGGCTCCCCGAAGATGACGGCTGGGCGGAAGACGGGTGGGTGCGGGCACTGTCCGCGGGGCGCCCTCATGAGAGTGGCGGCGGTGGCGGCCGAGGCAAGCGAGGCGGTGGCGGCGGGCGGGACGCGCGGGACACCCGCGACGAGGGAGACGACGCGGCGGGGTGCCCCGAGGACCGGCCCTGGACCCCGATCCCGCGTCAGGCGAAGGCCGCCGAGCGGGGCCTGATCCCGCCGCAGCGCCGTCTGAAAAAAACATCGCGGAGCGCGTAACGCTTTCGGGTGAAGCTCGTTTTGCATCTCGGAGTGACGATGGCGAGCGCCCCCGCCCGCCGCCCGACCGCCGCCCGATCCGGGCGGCGCCTCGTGCCGCGGTCGACAAAGGGGTGGCGAAGCGGCGCGAACCATCGACTACGGGGACCTGTCCGCCATAAGCTCAATAGGTGTCACAACCTCACGAATGTGGAGGCTTGACCAATGACGTCCATCCTAGTCTGCGACGACTCCCCGCTGGCGCGGGAGACGCTGCGACGCGCCGTGGCGACCGTGCCCGGTGTCGACAAGGTCACCACCGCCAACAGCGGCGAGGAGGTGCTGCGCCGGTGGACGGCCGACCGCTCGGACCTGGTCCTGATGGACGTCCGGATGCCGGGTCTGGGGGGCGTGGAGACCGTGCGCCGGCTGCTGTCCAACGACCCCAACGCCCGGGTGATCATGCTCACCATGGCCGAGGACCTGGACGGCGTGGCCCTCGCCGTGGCCACCGGTGCCCGCGGCTACCTGCACAAGGACGCCTCCCGCGCGGAGTTGCGGGCCACCGTCAGCCAGGCGCTCGCGGACCCGACCTGGCGGCTGGCCCCGCGCCGGCTGCGCCCGGCCGAGATCGGCGCCGTCCCCACCCTGACCGCCCGCGAGATCCAGGTGCTGGAGGGGATGAGCCACGGCCGCTCCAACGCCGAGATCGGCCGCGACCTGTTCCTCTCGGAAGACACGGTGAAGACCCATGCGCGCAGGCTGTTCAAGAAGCTCGGCGCCAGCGACCGGGCGCACGCCGTCGCCCTCGGGTTCCGGTGGGGCCTGGTCCGCTGAGGGCGGACCGGGGGGCGGCCGCGGCGGCGAGGGGCCGGCGGCGGGGTGCGCGGGGCCGTGCCGGTGTGATCCTGGCCACGCGCCGGGCGATCATCCACTGATCGGTTTGGTCGGGCCGGATTCCTGGGGGAAGATTGCATATCGGTCCCCCTTGACATTCGGATGGTGACATGTCTGACGCCGGCCTGCCCGCCAAGTTCGCGACCCTCGGCCTCACGTACGACGACGTCCTGCTGGTCCCGGCCTACTCCGAGGTGGTGCCCAGCGAGGTCGACACGGGCACCCGGCTGTCGCGCAACATCCGCCTGAACATCCCGCTGATCAGCGCCGCGATGGACACCGTGACCGAGGCCCGGATGGCGATCGCGATGGCCCGCCAGGGCGGCGTGGGCGTGCTGCACCGCAACCTGTCGATCGCCGACCAGGCGGCGCAGGTGGACCTGGTCAAGCGCTCGGAGTCGGGCATGGTCACCCAGCCGGTGACCGTCTCCCCGGACGCCAGCCTGGCCGAGGTGGACGCGCTGTGCGCCAAGTACCGCATCTCCGGCCTGCCGGTGACCGCCCCGGACGGCACCCTGCTGGGCATCATCACCAACCGCGACCTGCGCTTCGAGGTCGACAAGACGCGCCGCGTGGCCGACGTCATGACGCCGATGCCGCTGGTCACCGGCCCGGCCGGGATAAGCGGCGAGGACGCGATGCGGCTCCTGGCCCAGCACAAGATCGAGAAGCTCCCGCTGGTCACCCCCGAGGGCAAGCTGTCCGGCCTGATCACCGTCAAGGACTTCGACAAGAGCGAGAAGTACCCGCTGGCCACCAAGGACGCCAACGGCCGGCTCCGGGTCGGCGCCGCGATCGGCATCCTCGGCGACTCCTTCGAGCGGGCCCAGGCCCTGGTCTCCGCGGGCGTCGACTTCCTGGTGGTGGACACCGCGCACGGCCACTCCAAGGTCGAGCTGGACATGATCGCCAAGGTCAAGGCCGAGGCCCCGCACATCGACGTGATCGGCGGCAACGTGGTCACCGGCCCCGGCGCGCACGACCTGATCGCGGCCGGCGCCGACGGCGTCAAGGTCGGCGTGGGCCCGGGTTCGATCTGCACCACCCGCGTGGTGGCCGGCGTCGGCGCCCCGCAGGTGACCGCGGTCTACGAGGTGGCGCAGGTGGCCAAGGAGCACGGCGTCCCGGTGATCGCCGACGGCGGCCTGCAGTACTCCGGTGACATCGGCAAGGCGATCGCCGCCGGCGCCGACAGCGTGATGCTCGGCTCGCTGCTGGCCGGCTGCGAGGAGTCGCCCGGCGAGCTGCTGTTCATCAACGGCAAGCAGTTCAAGTCCTACCGCGGCATGGGCTCCCTGGGCGCGATGCAGTCGCGCGGGGAGAACAAGTCCTACTCGAAGGACCGCTACTTCCAGGGCGAGGTCGACTCCGACGAGAAGCTGATCGCCGAGGGCGTCGAGGGCCAGGTGCCCTACCGCGGCCCGCTGGCGGCGGTGGCGCTGCAGCTGATCGGCGGCCTGCGGCAGTCGATGCTGTACTGCGGCGCGCACACGATTCCGCAGCTGCAGGACGCGCAGCTGGTGCGTATCACGGCCTCGGGTCTGCGGGAGAGCCACCCGCACGACATCCAGATGACCGTCGAGGCGCCGAACTACTCGAAGCGCTGATACGCAGCGCTGTACACATAGAGCTGAACACATAGAGCACTCCACGGCCCGGCGCTGTAGCGTCGGGCCGTAAGTACGTCCATCGAAAGCAGAGGTACTCCAGGTGACCGAGGTCGAGATCGGGCGGGCCAAGCGCGGCCGCCGTGCCTACGGGTTCGACGACGTGGCGGTGGTCCCGTCGCGTCGGACGCGAGACCCCGAAGAGGTCTCCATCGCCTGGCAGATCGACGCTTATCGGTTCGACACGCCGTTCATGGCCGCCCCCATGGACTCCGTGGTGTCCCCGGCCACCGCGATCCAGATCGGCAAGCTCGGCGGCGTCGGCGTCCTCAACCTCGAAGGCCTGTGGACCCGCTACGAGAACCCCGAGCCGCTCCTGCAGGAGATCGCCACGCTGTCCGAGGACGCCGTGACCAAGCGCCTCCAGGAGATCTACAGCGCGCCGGTGCAGTCCGAGCTCATCTCCGCCCGTATCAAGGAGATCCGCGCCGCGGGTGTCACGGTGGCCGGCGCACTGTCGCCGCAGCGCACTGCGGAGTTCCACTCCGTCGCGGTCTCCGCGGGTCTGGACATGCTGGTCATCCGCGGCACCACCGTGTCGGCCGAGCACGTCTCGGCCAACGCGGAGCCGCTGAACCTCAAGCAGTTCATCTACGACCTGGAGATCCCGGTCGTGGTCGGCGGTTGCGCCACCTATCAGGCCGCGCTGCATCTGATGCGCGCGGGCGCGGCGGGCATCCTGGTCGGCTTCGGCGGCGGCTCCACCCAGACCACCCGGGACGTCCTGGGCATCGAGGTCCCGATGGCCACCGCGGTCTCCGACGTCGCCGCAGCCCGGCGCGACTATCTGGACGAGTCCGGCGGCCGCTATGTGCACGTCGTCGCGGACGGTGCCATGGGCGTGTCCGGTGACATCACCAAGGCGATCGCCTGCGGCGCCGACGCGGTGATGATCGGTTCGCCGCTGGCTCGCGCCGCGGAGGCGCCGGGGCGCGGTTTCCACTGGGGCGCCGAGGCGCACCACGCGTCTGTTCCGCGCGGGCACCGTACGGCGGTCGGTACGGTGGGGACGCTGGAGGAGATCCTCGTCGGCCCCTCCTTCTCCCCGGACGGCACCATGAACCTCGCCGGCGCCCTGCGCCGCGCGATGGGTACCTGCGGCTACACGGAGCTCAAGGGATTCCAGCGGGTCGAGGTCACTGTCGCGACCTGATCCGTTCTCCCTTCCGTCGGTTTCTCGTCGCCCGTGTGGCCGTTCACCGCGTCTTGTGATCGGCTTCACGGGTGACGTGCCGCGCCCGGTCGCGTGCAGGGCGCTCACATAGGGCAGGCTTGAGTCGTGCGTAGTGTGCGGCTGGGACCGGTGGAGCGGGAGGCGGCGTTGACCGCCATGGCCGAGCGTGAGCTCGATGTCGTGGTGGTCGGCGGAGGCGTGGTCGGGGCCGGGACGGCGTTGGACGCCGCGACCCGGGGCCTTGCCGTGGGATTGCTGGAGGCGCGGGACTGGGCGTCGGGGACGTCCTCCCGTTCCTCCAAACTCATCCACGGCGGACTCCGCTATCTGGAGATGCTCGACTTCGGGCTGGTTCGCGAGGCGCTAAAGGAACGCGGGCTGTTGTTGCAGCGGCTTGCGCCTCATCTGGTGCGACCGGTGCCGTTCCTGTATCCGCTGACCGGCCGCGGTTGGGAACGCTTCTATGCCGGCTCTGGCGTCGCGCTGTATGACGGGATGGCTACTACCTCGTCGCATGGCAGAGGCCTCCCTGTGCACCGCCAGCTGACGCGCCGTGGCGCCCTCCGTATCGCGCCAGCTCTTAAGCGTTCTGCGCTAGTAGGTGCGATCCAGTACTACGACGCTCAGGTGGACGATGCGCGCTACGTCACCTTCTTGGCGCGTACGGCCGCCAGCTACGGCGCCCAGGTGGCTTCGCGTGCGCGCGTCACGGGCTTTCTCCGTGAAGGGGAACGCGTTACCGGTGTCATCGTGCGGGACCTGGAGACCGGAAGGACCCTGGAGATCCGCGCCAAGCAGGTCGTGAACGCGACCGGCGTGTGGACCGACGACACGCAGGCTCTGGTGGGGGAGCGCGGGCGGTTCCACGTGCGCGCCTCTAAGGGGATCCATCTTGTCGTCCCCAAGGACCGCATCCACTCTTCCTCCGGACTGATCCTTCGGACAGAGAAGTCCGTCCTCTTCGTCATCCCGTGGGGCCGGCACTGGATCATCGGCACCACTGACACCGAGTGGACGCTCGACAAGGCGCACCCGGCGGCGTCGAAGACCGACATCCAGTACCTGCTGGACCACGTCAACGAGGTGCTGAACGTCCCGCTGTCCCGGGCCGACGTCGAGGGCGTGTACGCGGGTCTGCGACCCCTCCTGGCCGGGGAGTCCGAAGAGACCTCCAAGCTCTCGCGTGAGCACGTCGTCGCGCACGCCGTGCCGGGTCTGGTGGTGGTCGCCGGGGGCAAGTACACGACCTACCGCGTGATGGCCCAGGACGCGGTCGACGCGGCCGTACACGGCCTCGGTGGCGGCGTCGCGGCCTCTGTGACCGAGAACGTGCCGCTGCTCGGCGCTGACGGCTTCCAGGCCCTGTGGAACAACCGCGCGCGGATCGCAGCCCGCAGCGGGCTTCACGTCGCGCGCGTCGAACATCTGCTGCGCCGCTACGGCTCGCTCATCGACGAGGTGCTCGACCTGATGACCGAGCAGCATGAGCTCTCCGAGCCACTGCCCGGCGCGGAGGATTACCTTAAGGCCGAAGTTGTGTATGCGGCGCAGTCTGAAGGGGCTCTGCACCTGGACGACGTCCTGTCCCGCCGTCTGCGCGTGTCCATCGAGACCTTCGACCGCGGCGTCGGCGCCGCCGAGCCCACCGCGCGGCTGATCGCCCCGGTGCTCGGTTGGACCGAGGAGCAGATCAAGCGCGAGGTGGAGCACTACGCCGCGCGCATCGCCGCCGAACGCGAGTCCCAGGAGCAGCCCGACGACGCCACCGCGGACGCCGCCCGCCTCGGCGCCCCGGACGTTGTGCCGGTTATGTAGTCACCCGTGCTTTGATGGCGGACATGAGTCTTCACGACATCCCGATCAACACACTCGACGGCAAGCCGGGCTCCCTGAACGACTACGCGGGCAAGGCGGTCCTGCTGGTCAACGTGGCCTCCCGCTGCGGCCTCACTCCGCAGTACGAGGGCCTCGAGCGCCTGCACGAGCGCTACGCCGAGCGCGGCTTCACCGTCCTGGGCGTCCCCTGCAACCAGTTCGGCGGCCAGGAGCCGGGTACTTCCGAGGAGATCCAGGAGTTCTGCTCCGCGACCTACGGAGTGACCTTCCCGCTGACCGAGAAGATCGAAGTCAACGGCGAGAACCGGCATCCGCTGTATGAAGAACTCACCAAGACGACCGACGCCGAAGGTGTCAACGGCGATATCCAGTGGAACTTTGAAAAGTTCCTTATTAGCGCGGACGGAACGGTCCTCAAGCGCTTCCGGCCCCGCACCGAGCCCGAGGCCCCCGAAGTGGTCGAAGCCGTGGAAGCCGCGCTTCCCGCATAGTGACACGCGCGGCTGATCACGCCAGGATGGCGCTATGCCGCATTGGACTCCGGAGGAAATGCCGGATCTGACGGGGCGAGTCGCCATGGTCACGGGGGCCAGCAGCGGGATCGGGTTCCAAACGGCGTTGGAGCTCGCGCGTCACGGGGCCCGGACCCTGCTCGCCGTCCGCGATCCGGTCAGGGGATCGTACGCGCTGGAGCGGATCACCGAGGTGATCCCCTCCGCGCGCGGGCTCGTCGAGGTCGTCCTGGTCGACCTCGCGAGCCTGGACTCCGTCGAGGACGCCGCCGCCGACCTGGCCGACCGGACGGCGGCGGTGGACATCCTCGTGAACAACGCCGGCGTGATGGTGCCCGACGGCCTGAGCACCGTCGACGGCTTCGAGCTCCAGTTCGGGACCAACCACCTGGGGCACTTCGCCCTCACCGGCCGGCTGCTGCCGCTGCTGCTGGCCGCCGAGGCCCCGCGCGTGGTCACCGTCTCCAGCCTCACCCACCGCCACGCCAAGCCGATCTGGGACTTCGAGGCGGTCGCCACCGAGAGTTCCAAGTCCGGCAATCCCGAATCCGACGGCCACCACCGCGTCGCGGGGTACGGCCGCAGCAAACTCGCCAATCTGTTGTTCGCCAGAGAGCTGGACCGGAGAGCGAAGAACGCGCGGTTCTCTTTAGCGAGTATCGCCGCGCACCCCGGCTATGCGGCAACGGGCTTGTTCACGAAGACCTCCTTCAGTCGCCACAATCGCGTCGTCTCCGGACTGGCACATCTGGTGACCCGCGCGACCGGGCAGAGCTCTGCCACGGGCGCGTGGCCCTCTCTCTACGCGGCAACCCACGTGGACCTCTTCGGCGGTGAATACATAGGCCCGCGCGGACCGGGAGAGATGCGCGGCGCCCCCACCCACGCCTTCATGAGCCCGATCGCCCGGGACGAGGCCGTGGCCGCCGCCCTCTGGGACCAGTCCGTCGCCGCCACCGGCGTGGGCTACGAGGAGCTGTCCCGCTGAGCGGCGGCCCGTCGGACGGCCCTCACGGCCGCTCTGACGGTCCGTCCGAAAAATCGGGGAAACTCGTGGGAACCCGCGCGCCGGCGGCCGCGTCCAAGTCCGCAGAAGCAGTGACGGCGAGGAGATGGAGCACAATGAAGCTTCTGGTCAAGACCGCGGCGAGTACCGCCGTAGTGCTGATGGCGCTGGCCGGTTGTGCCTCCCGCAGCGCGGGCGGCGACACTTCAGCGGCCGGTGGCGGAAGCACGTCGTCCGCGCCCTCCGGCGGGACCACCGGCACGGGGAACGGGTCGCAGCCGCCCACCACCGGCCCCTCGGGCGGAACGTCCGGCCAGCAGTCCGGCTCCCAGCCCGGCGGCCAGACCCAGAACCCGGGATCATCCTCGACGGCCCCGTCCGCCCAGGTGAAGTACGTCTCCCCGCAGGGCGTCTCCGTGCAGAAGGACGGCATCACGCTGGTGACCGAGGTCGAATGGGGCGGCTGTGACGACCAGCCCCAGCTCGTGGTCAAGAGCGAGGACGCCTCGAAGGTCGTCGTCGTCCTCAAGAAGACTTCCCACGCCAAGATCGGCGTCATGTGCCCGGACATCGCCCGCCAGGGCCAGGCCACGGTGAAGCTCGCGGCCCCGCTCGGCTCGCGCCAGGTGATCGACGGGATCACGAACACGCCGATCGCCCTGCAGTGAATCGGATGTAGACGAGTTGGTGGGGGCCGCCTTGGTGCGGCCCCCACCAACGTCCCGGCCACGATCGGGGCGCCCGCTGCGTTCCTGAGCCGACCGCACGGCTCGACTCGGATAGCCTGCGATCGTGGCCATTCAGATCGCGGTGTGCGGACCGGCTGAAGCTTCGGAACAGGAGTGCGACCACGCGCGGCAGGTCGGCAAGCTCCTCGCGCGACGCGGCGCCGTGGTGATCTGCGGCGGCTACGGCGGTGTGATGGCCGCGGTGGCCGCCGGCGCCCGGGAGGCCGACGGCACGGTCGTCGGCGTACTGTCGCGTGCCGACCGTGAGGATGCGAACCCTGATCTGACCATCGCCATCCCCACCGGCATGGGACAGGCCCGCAACGTGGTCATCATCAACTCCGCGGACGCCGTCATCGCCGTCGGGGGAAGCTGGGGCACCATGTCAGAGGTCGCGCTGGCTCTTCGTCGCGGTACGGCCCCGGTGGTGTGCCTCGGCGGTTGGCATGTGGACGGCGACGACGGTCGCCCCGTGCCGACGGGCCCGGTCTACGTCCTGACCCCGGACGAGGCGGTCGACGAGGCGCTGGCCCGACTGAACAGCGGCCGGAACACCGGTCCCGATCCGGCCGCCGAGCCGAACGGCCAACCCGACCCCGCGGTGCGTCCCGCCTCCCCGGGCTGACCGCCGACAGCCAGTACCGTCGCAGGACAGAGCCCGTCCGACCCGCGACGAGAAGAGGAAAGTGCCACTGTGGCTGGACGAATCGAGGACTACGCGCTCATCGGCGACCTGCAGACGGCCGCGCTGGTCGGCCGGAACGGGTCGATCGACTGGCTCTGCTTCCCGCGTTTCGATTCGCCCAGCTGCTTCGGCGCCCTGCTCGGCGGCAAGGAGAACGGCCACTGGTTGCTGGCCCCGGTGAACGCGACAGAGTGCACGAGCCGTTCGTACGTCGGCGACAGCCTGGTGCTGGAGACCTTCTGGGAGACGTCGACCGGCACGGCGAAGGTCATCGACTTCATGCCGCAGCGGGATGCGACGCCCGACGTGATCCGCATCGTCGAGGGCATCTCAGGCTCCGTGGACATGCGGGGGGAGCTCCGGCTGCGCTTCGACTACGGCCGCGTGGTGCCGTGGGTGCGGCGAACGGACAACCAGCGGGTCGCGGTAGCCGGGCCGGATTCGGTGTGGATGCGCGACCACCCCTCGATCCACTCCTACGGCAAGGGCTTCGCCACCATCGCCGAGTTCACCGTACGCGCCGGCGAGCGGCTCCCCATGATCCTCAGCTGGATGCCGTCGCACTACACGGTGCCGCCCGGGCAGGACGCCGAGAAGTCTCTGCGGGAGACCCTGGACGGCTGGTACGAGTGGTCCACGAAGGCTCGGTACCAGGGCCCCTACCAGGACCTGGTGATGCGTTCGATGATCGTGCTGAAGTCGCTGTCCTATCAGCCCACCGGCGGGATCGTCGCCGCGGCGACCTCCTCGCTGCCGGAGCAGATCGGCGGCGAGCGCAACTGGGACTACCGCTTCTGCTGGCTGCGGGACTCCACCATGACGCTGTCGGCGCTCCTCCGCGGCGGCTGTATCGAGGAGGCCGTGGCCTGGCGGCAATGGCTGCTGCGCGCCGTCGCCGGCGACCCGGCCGCCCTGCAGATCATGTACGGGGTCGGCGGCGAACGCCGGCTGCCGGAGCTGGTCGCCAAGTGGCTGCCGGGCTATGAGGGCTCTGTCCCAGTCCGGTTCGGCAACGCCGCCGTGGAGCAGCTCCAGCTGGACGTCTACGGCGAGGTGATCGACACGCTGCACACCGCCCTGGAAGCCGGTATCCCCACGGAGCGCCACGTCTGGGGCCTGGTCAAGGCACTGATGGACTTCCTGGAGGGTCACTGGCACGAGCCGGACGAAGGCATCTGGGAGGTCCGCGGCGGCCGCCGCCACTTCGTGCACTCGAAGATCATGTGCTGGGTCGCCTTCGACCGCGCGGTGAAGATGGCCGAGGCCACGGGAATGACCGCACCGTTGGCACGGTGGCGCTGGACACGCGACGCGATCCACGCAGACGTCTGCGCCAAGGGCTACGACCCGGAACTGGGCGCGTTCACCCAGTACTACGGCGGCAAGACCCTCGACGCGGCGACCTTGTTCGTGGTGAAGACCGGCTTCCTTCCGCCGGACGACCCACGGGTGGTCAGCACCGTCAAAGCGGTCCGCGACGGCCTGAGCCACGACGGTTTCGTACGCCGCTATTCCACGGGCACTGCGAACGACAGCGCGGTGGACGGCCTGCCCGGCGAGGAAGGCGCCTTCCTGGCATGCTCCTTCTGGCTCGCGGACGCGCTGGTCGCGATCGGGCACAAGGAAGAGGCCCGCGCCCTGTTCGAGCAAGTGGCGGCCATTTCCAATGACCTCGGGCTCATTTCGGAGCAGTGGGATCCGAGGGCCGGACGGCAGTTGGGGAACACACCGCAGGCGTTCACCCATGTCGCGCTCGTCAACACGGCGTTCTTACTGGCTGAGAGCTGACGCGCCGTCCGCCGGCTCAAGCCCTGGCCGATCTGCACGAGCCGGTCGCCACGGCAGCCGGATCATCGCCGTGCTACCGGATATCGAGTCCTGATCCACCATCTCGGCGCGGCAGGCCGTCGATCCTGCGGCCGACCAGGACGGATGCGGAAGTCAGGACGGATGCCGGACGCGTACGACGAGCTTCCCGGTCGCCGCGTTCGTCTCCATATCGGTGTGCGCCCGCCGCACCTGCTCCAGTCCGTCGTAGACATGGCTGATCGGCAGGCTGAGCGATCCGGCAGCGATGTCGTCGAGAACCTGCTGCAGGACTTCGCGGGGCAGATCCGCCGCCTCGCCGCCGTACCCGGTGAGCCGGACCCCGCTGGGGATGTAGCCGATCGGGTAGAAGTCCGGGACGGTCCATTCGTCCGACAGCATGCCGGTCATGCAGACCGTGCCGTGGATCCGGGTGGCGCGCAGGGTGTCCGGCAAGGTCGGCGTGCCGACCAACTCCAAGGCCGCGTCCACGCCCACGGGGTAGAGCGCGCGAGCCTGCGCGGCCACCTCGCCGTCGTCGAGCAGAGGGTGGTCGACGCCGCGTTCCCGCAGCGTGTCCAACCGCTCGGCGCGTCGGCTCGTCGCGAGCACCGTCGCGCCGATCCGCTTGGCCAGCGCGGCCGCCGCCATCCCGATCGACGACGTGCCGCCGCGGATCAGCAGCGTCTGGCCCGGCTGAAGGTCCAGGCCGACGGTCAGGGAGCCGTACGCGGTCTGAAGCATCTCCGGCACCGCGCCGAGCACCTCCCACGGCAACTCGGACTCGAACGGGATCACCTGCTCCCGCGGCACCAGCGTGTACTCGGCGTAGCCCCCGTCGAAGACGCGGCCCATCCCACCCATCATGGTGACGACTCGCTGACCCGGGCGGAGCCCGCTACCCTCCGGCGCCCAGTCGACAGTGCCGGCAGCCTCGATGCCGGGCACCCGCGGGAAGGTCACCCCCTGGGCGAAGCCCAGCCGAGTGTGGTACTCGGAGCGGTTCAGACCGAACGCCTCCACGCGGAGCCGTACCCAGCCCTCGCGCTCCTGGGGCATCGGCAGATCCTTGATCTCCAAGTTCTCCACCGGCCCCGGGCCGGACAGCACCACCGCGCGCATCGTCACAGAGATCATGATGCCGTATCACGGCCCCTGACCATGTTCGGCGCCGCCGCCTCCGTGCGCACGGAGACGGCGGCGCCGATGAACGATGTCGTCACTCAACGGTGAGGAGCTCGAACACGCCGTAGGAGAACCCCGGCGCGGTCACCGCGTGCGGCTCCAGGTGGATACCGTCGCCCCCGGCGATCGACCGCACCGACGAGATACCGAGGTCCGGGGGCAGATCGGCCGATGCGGCGGCCCGTCGCGGGTTGACGACGACCAGGTGTGTGCCGCCCCGCAGGTAGACGAAGGGGTATCCGTCGTGGAGGACTTCGACCGAGCCCGCAGCGCCCAGAGCGGGTGTCGCTCGGCGGACGGCGATCAGATCCCTGACTTTGTGGAGCAGGGATCGCGGGTCGGCGAGTTGTGCCGCGACGGTGGGGCGTCCGGGTTCGGGATCGATGGGGAGGTAAAGGGATTCGGCCGGACCGGTGGAGAAGCCGGCGTTGTCGGTGGCGTCCCACTGCATCGGAGTCCGTGAGCCCTGGCGGGCCTCCACCCCGACGTAGCTCCCCTCCTTGGGGGACAGCCCCGGAAGATAGCGCATTCCGATCTCGTCGCCGTAGTAGATGGTGGGCAGGCAGGGCCAGGTCAGCAGGAACGCGAAGGCAGGGGCGACCATTTCAGCGGTCCGGCGGCCGCAGGTCAGACGGGAGAAGTCGTGGTTGGCCGTGGGAAGCGCGACCAGACCGGTCCCACCGGCGCTGTTCGTGAACTCGTTCCAGGCCTCCAGGAAGACCTTCGGCGAGCCGAGGCCGTCGGGGTCGAAGAAGCAGGGATCGGTGCCCCATGACGGATCGTAGGTGCCCTCACCGTTGTTCCACAGCGAGCGCAGGACGGGGCCCACGGCGTGCAGGAAGAAATCGGCGTGGAAGCCGGCCGGGATAGCGGTCTTCGGGTCACCCCATTCGGCGATCAGAGCCCGGTCCGGGTACTCGACCTCCAACCAGGCCCGAATCTCGCGCCACAGCTTGCTGGTCTCAACACTGCCCGGATCGTCCTTGACGAGCGAGAAGGCCATGTCGACCCGGAACCCGGACACGCCGCGGTCGAACCAATACGCCATGATCTCGCGCAGTGCGGCGCGATTGGCACGCGGGCCCGGTGCGTCCACCGGCTGACGCCAAGGCTCGGCGGGATCCAAGCGGGCGTAACCGTAGTTCAGCGCCGGCTGGAAGGAATAGAAGTTCGGCAGATAGGAGCCGCTCCTGCCACCTGGAGAGGGCACCCAGTAGTCCGACGGCCGCGCCTCGGACCAGATATAGCGGTCGGCGACCCCGGCGCCCGGCTCCGCGGCGGCCGAATCGCGGAACCAAGGGTGCTGATCGGAGGTGTGACCGGCGACGAGATCCAGGACGACCCGGATCCCCCGCGAACGAGCCGCTTCGATGAAGACGACCAAGTCCTGCTCGGTCCCATAGCGCGGAGCGACGGCCAGGTAGTCGCTGACGTCGTAGCCCGCGTCCCCGAACGGGGAAGCGAACAACGGGCTGAACCAGACCACGTCGACACCCAGCAGCGAGAGGTGGTCCAGGCGCGCCAACGCGCCGGCGAGATCGCCGACGCCGTCGCCGTCCGAGTCGGCGAAGGACTGCGGGTAGATATGGTAGACAACGGCGTCACGCAGCCACTGCGGCGGCCGGGCATCGGCGCCGGCGGATCCAGCGACAGAGGCATCGACAACGCTGGCGTCGGCGGCTTGGTCATCGTGCATCGCGGGGCTCCAGAACGTTGTACGGGCGAACGCTGTCCGGTGTGCGGCGCACCACCGTACCCGCGCTACGCCATACCGAGTTCGGCATATTAGGGCGTGGCTTGGAACCCTGTCGCCTTGCCCGTGCCGCATCGGGATGATCTCAGGCCGAAGCCGAACTTTTCGCTGAGGGCCTCTAATCGACGATGCGCAAAGCCACCGCGGGCAACGTCTGTGCGGCCTTGCGTGCCGGCAGGTAGGTCGCCGCCATGGATGCGAGGAACGCGATCCCAGTGATGACGAACGTTGCGATCCACGGAACCGAGAACCCGACCTCGTAGCCGCTGAACGCGGCGTTGTTGCGGAAGAGTAGATAGCTGACGAACACCGACAAGGTGGTGCCCAGCACGATGCCCTCGGTGGCGATGAGCGCACTCTCCCCCAGGAACGCGCCCCGGATCCACCGTGCCTGGTAGCCCAGCGCTCGCAGCACTCCGATCGTGCGCCGCCGCTCTCGCACCGCGCGGACCATGACCACGCCGAGGCCCGCGACCGCGATGAGCAGTCCGAGGATCAGGAAGCCCTGCATCAGTTGGAAGAAGCCGAGGGTCGCGTTGTAGTTCTGCCGCACCTGCTGGGCGATCGGGGTGACCACCATGCCGCCGGTCAGATAGTGGCCCTGCAACTCCGCCGCCAAGGATGTCTCCGAGACACCGGCGGCCGGGGTGACCAGCGCGGCCGACGACACCGCCTGCGCGCCGAACTCGGACTTGGCCGCGGTGTCGCTCATCAGGATCGGGTACGCGACGCGGCCGCCGATGCCGAGGAAGGCCGCGGAGGTCTTCATGACGCCGGCGATGGTCTTCACTTCGGTACGGCCGGTCGCCTGGTCCACCAGGGTCACGTGGTCGCCGGACGTGTACAGGGTCTGCGCCGGCCCCGGTTGCACCGCGACGTACTGGTCGAGGATCACGTAGCGGGGATCGGACGCGACGGCGCGCCACGCGGAACGGTCGTCCGGGCCGAGCGCTGCCATGTGGTTCATCAGCGCGAAGCCGTCGCCGCGGGTGACCGCGCCGGGCAGGCCCACGACCGTGACGTTGGCCGGACCGAGCCCGTGCGGCCCCAGGTCCTGGACCTTGGCCGGGGCGACGGTCAGCGGGGCCACCGCCGCGACCCGTCCGGCGAACGGCGACGTCCCGAGTGAGCTGACGACGTCCGGCGGTGTGGCCGGGTTGTAGTCCAGGCGCAGGGCGTAGCCGCCGGTGGCGAACGAGACGCCCTGGCTGACGGTTCCCTGGATCATCGAGTTCAGCACGCTGAGCAGGACCAGGGTGAAGACGATCAGGCTGTACATCATCAGCAGCGCCCCGGTGCGGAAGCGGCGGGCCAGCGGGTAGGTGACCGCGAGCCGCGCGGTGAGGCCGCCGGCGGTGGGGCGCTCGATCCCGCGGCGGAACGGGCGCAGCAGCGTCTCCTGGTTCTGGCTCACCAGGATCACCGAGGCGATGATCAGGATGCAGCCCATGATGATGTAGGTGGCCGTCGAGTTGGTGTCGAACACGTGCGGGCGGACCGTGTTGGCCAGCGACGTCCAGGCCAGCACCGCGAAGGACGTGGCGGTGTAGACCGCCCGCGGCGGGGCGAACCTGGTCAGGACCGGGATGGCCAGCATGATCGCGACCGTCGGCCAGATGTACAACGCGACCGAGCGGCCGCCGACGACGGCGGGGACCGACAGCGCGGCCGCCAGCAGTGAGCCGGCCAGGCATAGGACGACCGTGCGCGTGCGCATCGCCGCGATCCCCGGGGCGGGGAGGTCCCGGATCGCCGCGATGATGTTGAAGCGGCTGATCCGCACGCTCATCACCAGGGCCGTCAGGAACGCGATGAGGAACCCCATCGCCAGGGCGTTCACCAGGCTGGTGGCCGTGAAGTGGAAGACGAGACTCAGTGAATTGCTGTTGCCGCCGCCGGCGCCGTTGCGGAAGATCCGGGCCGCGACGACCACCGCCAGCCGCCCCACGCCGATGCCGAGGAGCACGCCGAGCACGGAGGCGGCCAGTGCGTAGACGCTGCCCTCGATCAGGAAGCTGCGAACCAGCCGGCTGCGTTTCAGGCCGATGGCGCGCAGCATCCCCATCTCCGGCTTCCGCTCCTCGGCGAGCATCACGAAGATGTTCATCAGCAACACGACGCCGACGATGATGCAGAAGCTCCCGATGAACAGGAAGAGGGAGCCCATGCCGTTTCCGGCGTCGCGTGCCGCCTTCAGCACGTCGTGCTTCGGGGTCTGCACTGCGGCCTGGGTGCCGGTGGAGGAGCCGAGCAGGTTCCGGATCTCGGCGGTGACGGACGCGGTCAGCTTGTCGCCGGAGGTGACCCCTCCGGCGTTGGACACCAGAGTCAGGGTCCGGGGCTGGGCGCCGGGGACCGCCTGGGCCGCGGCGGCGAACGTGCCGGGGGCGACGAAGGCCGTCCCGTCCGAGTTGGACTCCCCGAGCCCGGCCAGGCCGCGGGTGGGCACGATCCGCGCGACCTTTTCCACGACCGGCTGCCCGAACACGTACAGCGTCACCGGGTCGCCGGTCTTGAGGTGCAGCGCCGTGGCGAGGTCGGAGTTGACGACCGTCTGTCCGGGCACGGGAGTCGTCCCGGAGAGCCCGGAGGGACCGCCGGCCGCGCCGAACGCCGCGGCTTGGGTGAAGTCGGCTTCGATGGTGTAGGCGCGCGGCACCGCCCGCGAGATGCCTGAAGCGACCGCTGTCTGCTCCATGTGAACCGTCATGAGCCCGTCTACCCGGGGATCATGCTTCAGCGGCGCGAGGAGGTCGGCAGCGTGCGCGCCCGCGGCGAGCGTGGAGGAGTCGACGATCTCGTCGACCGGCCCGAGATGCTGGTAGGCGTTCTGCCCGACCGAGTAGTTCAACGTGTCGCCGACGATGAGACCGGCCGCGATGACGGCCGACCCGAGAACGGATCCGCCGACGACAAGCATGGCCTCGGTCCGGCGCCGGGAGACCTGGCGGAGCGCCAGGCGCCGCAGGAAAGGCTTGCGGATCGCGATGAACGCCGCCGCCGCGAACGCGGCTCCCAGCAGGGCGAGCAGTGTGGGGGTGAGATTGGGATACATGGCCGCTAACCCGCTCTCGCCGCCCCGGGACGCTGCTCGTCGGGGCGGAGCCCACGGCCGTCGACACCGGTCAGGACCTCTCGCCCGTCGCTCTCCAGCCGGCCGTCACGCATCCGCACCAGCCGGCTCGCACGCTCGCCGACCGCGGGGTCGTGGCTGACCAGCACGATGGTCTGCCGCTCCTCGCGGTTGAGCCGGCACAGCAGGTCCATCACCTGCTGGGCCATGTGCGTGTCCAGCGCCCCCGTCGGTTCGTCCGCCCAGACGATCGCCGGCTTGGCGACCAGCGCGCGGGCGATCGTGACCCGCTGCTGCTCGCCGCCCGACATCTCACCGGGCCGGTGCTCGGCACGGTCCTTCAGGCCGACCCGGTCCAGCATCTCCACGGCGCGCTCCCGGGCCTGCTGCTGCGCGACGCCGGTCAGCAACAGCGGAAGTTCGACGTTCTCAGCGGCGGTGAAGACCGGCACCAGGTTGAAGGCCTGGAAGACGAACCCCATGTTCGCGGCCCGGTGCGAGGTGCGCTCGACGTCCGACATCGCGAACAGGTCGGTCCCATCGATCAGGACGCGGCCGCCGTCGATGGAGTCCAGGCCGGACAGGCAGTTGAGCAGGGTCGTCTTACCGCATCCGGACGGCCCCATGACCGCCACCATCTCGCCGGCGTCGACCCTGAGATCCAGGTCGATCAGCGCGTGGACCACCACTCGGCCGGTTCGATACACCTTCTGAACCTTCTCCGCCAGCAGCAGTGGACTCGGGTCCGTCTCCTCTGCGATTCCCACTGGGGCCACCTCCAAGAGAGCCGGACGGCCCGCCGTAACCTCCAGCCCATCAAGCGCGACCATCAACTGATAGGGACCAAAGGCCCTAGGTGACGGAGCCGATCGTCCTTCGTCGTCCGGACCGGGCCGACGACGACGGGTCCCCGGCGAAGACTCAGGCGCACCGCTTCTGCAGCCCCGTAACGCTGCCGACACGGCCGCCGCGGTCGGCTCGGCTCCCCGCGCCACTCACCTGCCGCCGGGCGCCGGGACGCCGGCTGACGCCGGGACGCCGGCTGACGCCGGGACGCTGGCCGGCGCGGAGACAGCCCCCGCTGGGAAACCCTGCCGGGGGCTGTCTTCACGCGGACTTCGTCAACCTCGGCCGATCGGCCGCAGCCCCGCCTCGTCGAGATACCGTCTCCCGGTCGCGCGCAGCCGGGCGTGGACGCCGTCATAGGGCTGCGCCGCTCCCAGCATCGTCACCGGCAGTTTCGCGACCATCGTGTAGTTGGTGTCCACCACGTTCGCGGCCGGGGCCAGGCCGGTCTGGCTGACCAGCTGCAGGGCGTCGAGGGGGTCCAGGCCGAGCAGCTCCGCGGTCCAGACGACCAGGTCGTGCTGGCTGATGCGAAAAGCGTCCTCCAAGGGCCGCGCCGAGCCGGTGGTCATCAGGTACTCGTCGTTCTGCAGCCGGGGCCAGCCGGATGCCGCCCCCGGGATCACGTCCACGACGATGACGGTGTCCATCGCGGCCTCCACCGCGGTGCCACAGACCTCGCCTTCGCCCTGGCGGCAGTGCCCGTCGCCGATGGCGAGTTGGCCGCCCGCCACGTTGACCGGCAGATACAGCGTGGTTCCGGCCCGCAGTTCCGGAGTGTCCATGTTGCCGCCGTGCGCGGACGGGGTGATCGACATGACCACTTCGCCGCCGGCCGGCGCCACACCGACGGTGCCGTGCATCGGGTCCAACGGCATCTCCACGCTGAGGTCGCCGCGCCGTGCGTGGTAGCGGACCACGCCCGCCTCGACGTCCACGTCGTATCGCCAGACCACTTCGTCCAGCGGCGGGTGCAGCATCGCCGTCGTATGGGTCGCCGTCAGTGCCCCGAAGTGCGGGAATGTAGAGGAGACGGCCCAGTCACGGCGCGGGCGGATGTCGATGAAGTGGACGGCCAGCAGGTCGCCCGGCTGCGCGCCCTCGACGTGGATCGGCCCGGTGACCGGATTCAACTCCGGGAACACGCACACCCGGCTCGGCAGATCGGTGACCTCGCGAACCTTGCCGCCGAAGCAGTCCTCCGTGGTCAGCTCGATCACGGTGCCCGGCCGGACCCGCAGCACCGGCCGCCCTCCGCCGAAGGCGTAGCGCATCTGCTCCGGGCGGGGGTCGAACCGCACCACCTCCAAGTCGGTCACGAGGTACCGCCTTCGGCGACGACGGCGTCCGGCTGTTGCATCGCGATACCGGCCAGTGCCGGCTTGCGGCCGAGCAGCCGCAAGGTGACGAGCACGCCCACGCCGATGGCGAACCAGACGAAACCGAGCATCTGCGCGGCGACCTTCGCGTTGATCACCACATACAGCAGGATCGCGAAGCCGAGCGCCGGGAAGACGAGGTGCCGCAGCCAGTCCCGGCTGCGTTGCCGGATGACGTAGTGCACGACCACCGAGACGTGCAGCACCAGGAACGCGGTCATCGCCCCGAAGTTGACCAGTGTGCTCATCAGGGTGATGCCGTCTGCTCGCGTCGTCAGATAGACGCCCAGCGCTAGGGACACACCGCCGACGAGGAAGACCGCGTTGGAGGGAACCCGGCGCACCGGGTGCACCCGGGCCAGGAACGTGGGCAACTGGCGGTCCCGGGCCATCGCGAACAGCAGCCGCGAGGTCGCCGCCTGGGCCACCAGCGAGTTGGCGAATCCCCAGGCTATCGCGGTCGTCAGGGCGGTCAGAGTGGCCAGCCAGGCGCCGCCGGCGTAGCGGGCGACGTCATAGAACGCCGTACCGTCCGGATCGCCGTTCGCGATCAGTCCGGCCGGGTCCGGCACCAGCAGCGCGGCCACCCAAGTCTGCACGATGAACAGGACGCCGGCCAGCAGCAGGGCGGCGACCATGGACCGGCCGATGGAACGCACCGAGTCCCTGTTCTCCTCGGCGAGCGTGGAGATCCCGTCGAAGCCGAGGAAGGAGAGCACTGCGATGGACACCGAGCTGAACACCACGCTCCAGGAGAACGTGTGGTGGTTGTAGAGCGGGGTCAGCCCGGAGCCGTGGCCCTTGCCCGCCGCCAGTGCCGCGATCCCGACCGCCAGGAACACCGCGAGCACGACGAGTTCGCCGACCAGCATGACCTTGTTGATGCGCGCCGTCATCTCGATGCCGAAATAGTTGACAGCGGTGTTGAGCAGCACGAAGGCGACCAGCCACAGCCACACCGGGATTCCGGGGACCAGCGAGTTCATGGCCACGCTGGCGATCAAGTAGAGCAGTGCCGGGACCAGCAGGTAGTCCAGGATGATCACCCAGCCGGCGAGGAAGCCCACGGGAGCCGCGATGCCGCGTCCAGCGTAGGTGTAGACCGAACCGGCCATCGGGAAGGCACGGGACATCTGCGCGTAGGAGCCGGCGGTGAACATCATGGCGACCATGCCCACGACGTAGGCCAGAGCGACCATGCCGCCAGAGCCCTGATAGACCCCGCCGAAGATGCCGAACGGTGCGATCGGCACCATGAAGATCAACCCGTAGACCAACAGGTCGCTGAACCGCAGCGACCGCTGGAGCTCCTGCGCGTATCCGAACTGCTCGACGCCCCCGGCGTCCGCTTGTCCGCCCATGCCGTCCTCCTCGACTACCGCTGATCCGGTGGCCGGGAGACTACGCCACATTACTTCCATTCGGAAGTATCTTGCGGACGGTGACCGATCAGTGCACCACGGTGAGGGTCAGGCCGTCGGCTCGCGCGAGTTTGGCCCGGTTCCTCCTCCCTGTGGGGCCCGGTGCCGTCGTTCCCAGCGATCGCACGTTCAGCGCGTCGGCAGCCGCCAGCGCCGCGATGTGCCGGACCCCCTGATAGCAGCCGTGCGCATAAGCACCCAGCGCGGGCGCGGTCGGTCCCCAGCGATCGGCGTACCGCTGCGCGAAGCCGTCGACATCGGCTTCGGAGGCGAACCAGGGCATCACCGCGTACAGCTCACCGCTGTCGTCACCGCCGGCTTCCAGCAGGCCGTTCTCCTCCAGTGCGCCCGAGACTCGCAGAATCCGGTCGGTGAGGCCGGCCCGCGCGAACGCCCGGTTGAACGTCGCGAGATCCCGGCCGACCAGGCTGAGCAGCACCACCTGCGTCCCGGACCGGCGCACTTCGGAGACCAACCGCTCGGCGTCCACGCCACCGAAGGGCACGAGCCGATCGAGCACCACCTCAGCACCCGACGCCCGGAGCATGGGCACCGCCGCCGCGTGCACCGCCCACGGCCAGATGTAGTCGTTGCCGACCAGCGCCCACCTGCGCAGCGCCCGGCGGGCCGACAGCTGAGCCGTGACCGGCGCCAGCTGCTCGCGCGGACTCTCACCCAGCAGCACGACACCTTGCCCAGGCCGCCCGCCTTCATGCGGGGGCGTGAATACGTAAGGCGTCCGGTTCGCGGTCACGGCTTTGAGCGCCCGATGCACGTCGCTGGTGTGGAACCCGCACACAGCGTCCACAGCCCCTGCCGCGAGGAGCCCCCGCATATCGGCCGCGACCTCGTCCGGCGCCCGCCCGGCGTCGACCGTCACCAGTTCCAGCGCCCGGCCGCGGAGTCCACCGGACTCGTTCGCCTCTTCAGCGGCGAGCATCGCGCAGGCGAGTGCGGCCGGCCCGGTCATGCCCAGCGGTCCTGACAACGGCACCGCCAGGGCCAGCCGCAGTGCCGCCCTGGAGGGGCCCTCGATCAACGCCGCCAGCGGGTCTACCAGCACAGACGCCGAGTTGGACATCCGCTGAGTATAGTCACGCAGTGTAATTCCGCCAACGGTGATCGGAGGAAGCACGGGTGACCGGCAGCCAAGACCGACTGGTCAGCGTCCTTACATCGGCCCAACGGACGCTGTCCAAGGAATTGGCCGAACGGCTGGCCGCCGAGCAGGTGACCGTGGACCAGTGGCGCGTCCTCCGCCTTCTCGGCCACCCGGACGCCGCCGACGGCACCGCCACGAGCGAGCTGGCCGAACGCACCCAGATCGCCGCGCCATCCCTGACCAGGCTTCTGGACGGACTGGTGGATCGCGCACTGGTCTACCGGAAGCAGTCGCTGCACGACGGCCGACGGATCGACCTGCACCTGTCCGACCCCGGCCGCCGACTGCTGACCAGGCTGGAGGCGATCGTCGAAGCCCACGAACAGGTACTGGCGCGCCGACTGGGCACGAACGGACTGTCAGACGCCATCGCGATCCTGCAGCGGCTCCGGTCCGCGGACCGGGCCGACGAGCGGGCAGCCGAAGGCGCCGACCGACAGTGAGCGGTTCGCCACAGACGAGGGGCGTGCATCAGCGCGCGTAACTCGCGACGGCCACGGCTCCCCAGCTCGCGGCGAGCACGTTGGCCCGGCCGCTCCCGCGAGGGGCCGCCGGCGGAGGCCACCGTCATCGAGGCATGGCCGAGGGACGCTGGCGCGACGCGACGACGCCGCCGGGCCGAGACGAAGAACCCCGGACTCCGTGACTCACGGAGCCCGGGGCTCTGCAGGTCACGGGGTCCGGGACCGCGGTCATCGGCTCCGTCAGACCCAGTTGGTGCAGTGGGCGGGACCCCCCACGCTGAAGCAGGCACGCGCGGGGCCCGGCGAGTAAAGCATGTTGGACCAGTAGGGCCCAACGCTGGAGTTGACGGTGAAGGAGTAGTGACCGCCCACCCTCGCGGGGATCCCACCGTCGTTGGTTGAGGACTGCCGTTCCACCCATATCTGGACGTTCACGCCGTCCTGCCCGCCGGCTGGGGTGAAGCGCGCCCAGTTCGTCCAGCAGTCGTCGCTCCACCGTAGCTCGATGGTGCCAGTGGGCCATGACGCGGAGGTGATGGAGCGGTAGACATTGGTGCAGTAGGCCTGGATGGGGTCCTGGTTGTCGCAGTTTTGTCGATCGCAGTCGGGCAGGGTGATGTCTGCGCTGTTCCACTGGTTGACCGTGTCCCCGTACCAGTTCGCGGGCGACGGATCGGTTACCGGCGCTATGAGGTTCGGCGCGTTGTAGGCGGCGAGGACCTTGTACGCGTGGTCCTCGCAGTTGTTCGTGATGATGCCGTACCCAACGGTCGGGAGCGTCGCGATGACGTCTTTGGCCGCCGTCACGGCGCTGTTAGGCACGTCCTCACACGTGTAGTCCTCGAAGTAGTTCGCGGAATGCGGGATCGTCGTAAGGCCGGAGTCCGGGGTCGCGGCGCTTGGCGCCTGGGTTCCCTGGAACGAGGCAAGTACTTCGTGCCACGACGATGTCGCTGACCAGGCCTGGTTGTCGTCGTAGTAGTAGCCCGCCTGCCCGGCGGCCGGGGCGATGATGTTCTGGCTCGTGTCCTCGGTCGATCCGAAGATCCACAGGTCCTGCTGGTCGACGCGAACCGCCCAGCCGACGTGCCCGAGCCCCCGTGCGCCTGCCGGAGCGAAGAAGATGCAGGCCCGTCCCGTGCCCAGGGCGTGGGCGGCCGGGGCCTGTGCGGTCTGCAGGCCGAGAGCGGACAAAATCAACAGGCCGACCAGTATGAGCGCGCTCAGGGTGCGCGAGGGCCGATTCGGTCTTGCCAACGCTGTGATCACGGTTCTCCTTCGTCCGCAGTGCGTTCGGTTCGGTGGTTCGCGAGGTGAAACACGGGCGGTGGACCCTGTCGCGGGTCAGTCGCCACAGCTGGCGAGCGGCGGCAGCCCTTGCTGCACCATCTCCGCGTAGTTCACGTACGTCCCATTCGAATTCCACTCGCAGACCCGTACTCCCGCCGGCCTGCCGAGACCAGTGGACTTGTCGACGCCGTCGACCATGTCAGTCCACGCGACTTCGTCGCCGGCCGACGTCCACTGCTCTGCCTTGAACTGGTAGCCCGAGCCGCCGTTGGACTCGACGAAGAGGTCGAAACTGAAGCCGGACGGATATCCGTCGAACTCTGCCCAGTTCGTCCTGCAGTGAGGGCTGTACATCAGGTGCAGCTTCCCGAAGCCCGTGTCACCGGTCTTGTTCGGGAAGCCCTGAGCGATGTACGCCGACGACACCGCGTACGCCCCCGCAACGCAGCCGGCGTCGTACGGATCGAGGGGGTCGCTGGCAGCCCGGGCCGGTGCGACGAGGGCAAGGCAGAGCGTCGTCGAGCACAGCACCGGAACCAGTCTTCGCGTGCGTGACAGCATCTTGATCTCGTGGGACATGGCGCGTTCCTCCGTAGTGTGATCAGTTGATGGTGATCAATGGCCGGTGACGGATCTCCGGCCCGCAGGGCACGACGCCTCATGGAACTACCTGGTCAGCGGGGCGACAATGAATTCTGGACAATCCGCCGTGCCGTTTTGTCCACGCCTCGGGTGGCTGCTGTCTTTCCTTCAACCTTCGTGCTCTGATTTTCTGGGCAGACGGACCTGCATGCTGATGGGGACAGAGGAGGTTTGCATGGGAAGGCGGATGCGTGCGCTGGATCCCGACGCGGGGATAGCCGAGCGCTTCGCGTGCGAGCTTCGGGCGCTACGTGCGGTCGCCGGCGAACCGCCGTTCTGGAAGATGGCGCGTCGTTGTGACGTGTCCAAAAGCGCGTTGGCCGCCGCCGTCGACGGTCGGGCACTTCCTTCCGAGAACGTCACACGTGAGTTCGTCAGGGTCTGCGGTGGAGACTGGCAGTGGTGGCGTGAGAGGCTCCGTCAGGTTCGTGATCAAGTGAACAGCTCGCGGGCTGAGGACGAGCGATCCACGGTCGAGGCGGTCGGAGAGCCCGACCCGTCCTTGGCCCCGGTCCTCATGCGGCGTGTTCTGCCCGCACCGACGACAGCGTTCTGGCCCGTCACCGCCGGCGGCAGGCCGCTGAGCCGCGAGGGGGATACCGACCGCGACGGTCAGGGCGGCCCGGAGACCCTGCGGAGCCTGCGAAAGCGCGCGCGGATCATTTCGGGACTCGCGGTGCTTCAGATGGCGACGATCGTGGCCCTGCTCATCTACGTGTTCGCGCCCTCGAACTCCGCCCCCATCGCCGTCGAGGACGGCACGGATCCCAAAGTGAGCCACTGCGACAGCGACGCCCGGACCCTCGACTCCAGCGCGGTCGTCCTGATCTCGCCGGGGAGAATCGACGGTCGGACACTGCCGATCGGCTCGTCGGTGGGAACCGTGTCATTACGCTTTTCGAGCCGCTGCAACGGCGCGTGGGCCCGGTTCGATCCCGCTGACGGGGTGTTCGGCAACCCGGACCAGGGAACAGTGACGATCCAGGCTGGGCGTCCCGCCGAAGGCGCCCAGTCATCCTTCCGCCTCGGCCACATTGACCAGACGTATAGCGACTTGCTGCTGACGGGTATGGGCTGTGTCGTCGCCTCCGCGACTCTGAATGTCGGTCAGGCAACCGCGACCGGCAGCACGCGGTGTCGACCTCCGATGTGAAGGTTCCGGACAATCGGCGTTCGCTGATTGTCCAGAACCCGGGGCCCGGTCGTGGTGGCGGTGTCGATCGGATGAGGGGCGAAGGCCCGTTCCATACGTGCTCATGCCGACAGACGTCGGTGTGCTCGGCGAAGCAATCGGAGCACCGACCGTCTTCTGACGCTGGGGTGGCCCGGGCACTGCCACCGTCATCGCGGCATGGCCGACGGAGGCCTGGACGACCTGCCAGGCAACCACTCGCCGCAATCGCCCCGCTGATCGAGCCGACGCTCACCACCGGCGTGGAACCGCCTCAAGCGTGAGCGGAGGCCACATCCAATCGGGCAAGTGCTCGTTAGCAATGTCGGCTCCGTGTTTCGGTCGTGGGGACCACCTCGGCGGAGCCGAGCACCAAGGAGGTTCTTGCCGTGAGGCCGACAGCGCGGTGGGCGGTGGCCGTGGCCGTGACGGTAGCTGCATTCGCTATCAGTCTCTGGTCATTCCGTCACCTGCAGCTATCTTGGCTGCCCCATGCGGAAGCAGACCGGTGGGCGGTAGCCACTGGATTCGGCGCAGTCGTCTCGGCAGCCTTGGGCACAGCACTGGGCTGGTGGGCCGGGCACGAGAGTGGACATGAGACCGAGGCAGCAGCGCCATTCGACGCGGACGCGTCGCATCCAGATCCCGAGAATCCGCCTGCCGTCAGGCAGCGAGCGAACGCCTCCGGCCGGGGCCGGATCACCCAGGTGGCAGGTGACCAGCACACTCACCTTCACCTCGTAGTCAAAAGTGAGTCCGATGGCCGTCGTTGGAAGCTCCAGGCGGCTTCGGCCGCCACAATCCTCGGATTGATGCTCGCCTTCGGCGTAACCTGGGCAATTCGCCACCGCAGCCCGAGCAGCAGCCCGACGGTGGGCACCATGGATTTTGCGCCCAGCCGGATCGAAGCCGAGAAATGTCCGCGCGACAGCTTCTGTGTTTGGGCACTCGACAGCAAAGAGATGTTCGCGACGTCCCTGGCAGTCGAAGATCTATCGAGCCTGCCAAAGACATCGCTTCGCCTCAGGAACAATGTCGGCTACTGGTACAATAATACCGGCCGTAACTGGTGTGCTTATGGGGCAGTCGACTATCGCGGCATCAGCGTGCTGCTACCAGCCGGAGGGCAGGACAATACCCGAGGCACGTGGCTCCATGTATTGGGGTCCCTCACGCCGGTTGTGGCGTCGACCTGTGATACCTGACAAAACGCGGACGACCACACCTCGACTTTCCCGCCTCCGCGGTGATCGGTTCCTGGTTTCAGGCAGAAGTATCTGGCCCGCCGCGCGCTGTGGCAGGCGTCCAACGTCTCGCCGCCAGTACCGCCGATCCCGCACCACCGCACTGGTGTTGGACCACTGCCCTTCGAGCCGGGTGACCGCCTGGGCGAGCTGGCACGCTTGCCGGCCTGGAACGGATGCGCAGCGGGATCGACGCGGACGAGAAGCTGACCATCAGCGTGGACTCGGCCCAGTCACGTCCGCCGTGTCCGTGCGTTCGGAGTGTACAGATTAGTACAGATCACGGGCCATTCTGACTCCAGCCACCGAGACTCGAGAGCAGTGCCGGTTCCCGCTCGCGCCGCGGCCGGGGGCCTGCGTCCGAAGTCAATGCTCTGGAAGGGTCATGATGAGTTCGAAGAAGCGTCTCGTTGGGATGGCCGGCGCCGCTGCAGCCGCACTGCTCGCCACTGTGGCGCCCGCCACGAGTGCCTCAGCCTCGACGGGATCGGTCCAACCACAGGCCTACGGCTGGCACTACATGAAAACGGAATCCCCGAACTCTCTGTGCTTGAGCTACGTCCCCTCTCCGCAGCAACTGACCATGGGCTCTTGTGGCGCAACTCAGAACCAGTGGTCGACGTACAACAACGGCGACGGCTCGTTCACGATCTACGCGAACGTCAGCGTCAACGCGTGCTTGGACGCGGACGCCACCAACATGAGGGCCGGCGGCCGGGTCCAGGTGTGGGCTTGCAACGGTCAGCCGCAGCAGAAGTGGTTCCCGGAGTACATCTATGGCGGGATCATCTGGCACAACGGCCTGAACCGCGGCCTTGTGCTCGATGCCAACAACGACGGGGTCCAGAGCCCTGCCACGTGGGGCGACCGCGTCCAACTGTGGACGCGTAATGCCTGGCAGAACCAGATCTGGAACAACTGACCCCAGCCGTCGTCGCGGGGGGACGGGCCGGCCGGGTCCCGCCTCTCGCGGCGTCTCATGCATAGGGCCGGTTTCCTGCTCCGGGGGTAGCGCAGACAGCTTGCACAGTTCCCTACGCCGCGTGCAGCATGGCAGCGGTCTGCGCTCCCGTCGAGCGTCGAATGACCTGGCCAGCGAGCCAGCGGATCGAGCATGCAGTGTTCGAGTGCCGTTCAGCTCAAGATTTCACGGACAGGTATAGGACACAGAACCCTTCACGCGGCGTTCTAGCTCGATACACGCCGTCATACTCGATACACGCCGTCATGCAGGGGCTGAAACAACCGCCGCACGCACTCTAGATCCGAACTACGAATAGCTCCTAGGGCCGAAAGCGCTGCTCGGCGGAATGCCCGACAAGGACAGCAGGGACATCGCGTTGTGACCGGTTCGATCCCGTGTGTCAGGCATCGCCGCCGAGGGTGGCGACGATGCGGTAACTCGGGGAGCGGTCCAAATGGCCGCGGCGGCGGTCGTAGCGGCGGATGGTTCGGGGGTCGGCGTGGCCGGCCATGTCCTGCACGTCGTGCAGCGCGGCGCCGTTGTCCAGCGCGAGGGTGATCGCGGTGTGCCGGGCGGAGTGCGGGGAAATCCGGTCCCATGCCGTGATGCCGGCGGCGGCAGCGATGCGGCGGATCAGCCGCCAGACGGCGGCCTGGTCCAAGTGGCGGCCGGCGGCGGTGGCGAACAGCGGCCCGTCGGTGCGGCCCGCGAGGTAAGCGTCGAGGTCGCGGCCGATGCCGGGGGCGATGACCGCGGCGTGTTTCTTGCCGCCCTTGCCAGCCAGGGCCAGGACGCGGTGTCCGGTGTCGTAGCTGAGGTCGGCGACGTCGGCAGCGATAACCTCGGCGACCTGGGGCCGCAGGCGAGCAACACCCCGATGAGCGCGGCGGTGCGCTTCCCTTGCGGGGCGGTGTCGGCGCGGGCAGCGCGGCGGCCTCGGCGCCGGACAGGCCGACGGTGGGCGAGTAGTCGGCGTCGACGCCGGGCCAGGTGATCGTATCCGGGGAGAACGGGTTCCGCGTGACCAGGCCAAAGCGGGTCAAGCGCCGGTACCAGGAGGACAGCGCTGCCAGCCGGGCGCGACGGGTGGCAACGAGCCAGCCGCGCACGGCCTCGCGGTAGGCGCGGGCGGTGTGCGCGGAAGCCATGGAGGCGCACCAGTGCTCGGCCAACTCGAGGAGAACGGCCGGGCCGAGCCGGCCGGCGGCTTCACCGGACGAAGACGGCGATTACACGCTCCACAGCGCGAGAGCCAGCAGGATCGCCTCGGATAGACCGAGATCACTTCCCTTTTGATCGTAAGGCCGGTGGCTGCTCCCCTAGGATGTAACGCTGCCCTGCCCCTGGAGGCTGACCGCCAGGTGCGCGGTGGCGCTCGTGTCGGGACAACACACGTTGCGGGGAGAGACGAACGCGCAGCTGAACCGGGAGGTGGGGGGTGTCGGCATCGACCGGGCGGGAAACTGGTTGGACCGCTGAAGTCACCTGGGGGGCCGATGCCCTGGACGCTCTGGGGACGGACTGGGACCGGCTCTTCAGGCGCTGCTCGGCGGCGACTCCGTTCCAGTCGAGGATCTGGCTCTCGTCGTGGTGCCGGTGGTACGGGCAGGGGAACGGTCGGCTGTGTCTGGTCAGTGTGCGGCACCGTGGGGTTCTGGTCGCTGCGGCGGCGTTCGTGCTCACCCGGCTGCGGCTGTGGAGGGTGCTCCGGCCGGTGGGCGTCGAGCAGTCGGATTTCTGCGACGTTCTCGTCGACGATTCGGGCGACGGTGTGCCGGACGCGCGGACGATCGTCGAACGCCTTGTTACAGCGATCCGCAGCGAGTTGTGCTTCGACCTGCTGGATTTTCCCGACGTACGGCCGGGCAGCGTCCTCGCTCAGGTTCGCGACGCGTGGGGGAGCGGGGCGCTGGAAATCCCCCACGAGCTGTGCTTGTTCTTTCCCGGTGTGCTGATGGAGCAGCACGTGGGGGCGATCGAGACGGCCAAGACCCGGCAACGGTTGCGGAAGAGTATGCGCGAACTCGGCACGGCCGGCGTGGAGGTTCGCCTGGTGACGCCGGCTGAGGCCGAGGAGGCGATGGTCAGGTTCCTTGAGCTGCACCGTCGGCAGTGGGCCGGCCGTCCGGTCAACTCAGAGCATCTGACGGAGCGGTTCAGAGGACACCTGACGACGGTTCTGCAGGGGTCGATCGAGGCGGGTGAGAGCTGTGGTTTCCAGGCTCTGCTCGCGGAGTTCTCGTTGAAGAACGAGGAAACGCTCGAGACCGAGCATGTCGCCTCCGACCTCCTCATCGTCGGCAGGTCCATGGTCGGCAGGTACCTCTACGGCTACCTGCCGAGCATACGGCGCCGCATGGACGTGTTCCTCGCCATCACTCGTGCCGCGATGGCGTTGACGACCGAACGAGGCCTTCCGGAGTTGTCGTTGCTCCGTGGCGCCGAGCCGCACAAGAAACGGCTGCACCCGAACCAGGCGCAGAGCGTCCGGATCGTCTTGGCGGATGGGCCGTGGGGGGCCGTCGGATTGTGGGCGATCCGGAGCCGGTGGTTCACGGCGAATGCTGTCAAAAGCCTGCTCCGGCGGTACATCGCCACTCCGCCCACACAGACTGCCGCGTCCTGTCGGTCACCGATGAGCCGCTGGCGAGCCGGCCGTTCCCGGCGGAACCGAACGAGGTGAAGAGGGCCACCCAGGTTACGCAGAGTCCTGACAGAATCCAGCTGAGAGAGGGGATTCATCATGGCGGATCGGATCCTCGACGGCCGGTCTGCTCGGCTCCGGCGGGATGGGCGAGGTGTGGCGGTGCCGCGACCCCCGCATCGGGCGTGACGTCGCGGTCAAGGTGCTTCTCGACGTCCGGATGAGCGAGGAGTCCTCGCCGCGCTTCGAACGCGAGGCGCGGGTCGCCGGCGGCCTGGCCTCGCGGTCGATCGTCGCGGTGTACGACTACGGCCAAGGCGAGCTCGACGGACGCGCTGTGCCGTATCTGGTGATGGAACTCGTCGACGGCGAGTCACTGGATCAGGTGGTGGCCCGCGAGCTGGCTACGTTACGAGAGCCCGACGTAGGCAGGGCCCTGCGATGGACGGACAGGTGTGCGCCGCCTTGGAGACCGCGCACCGTGTCGTGGTGCACCGGGACATCAAACCCGCCAGCGGAGGTGGTGCGGTGTTCATCGCGTTGGCGGAGGTGCTCCAGCATGTAGCTGGTGTCTGCGCCCTGGGCTCGCAGCTGTTCGAGTAGCTCCTCAACGCCACCAGGGAAGGCGAGGGCTTCGACACGGAAGCCGGACGCCGAAGAGGCTCCGCCGGTCAGCTGGAAGGCGCTGCACTGGCTCAAGCGGGCTTCTCTCCCGGTGACAGCCATCAACGATGCCGCGAACGCGCGGGCGGTCCTGGATGCGGTGCTGCTGACGATGGACGGACGGCCCGGGAAGGCCAACACAGTGCTGCGGCGTCGGCGAGTCGTCGGCAACGTGGTCAAGTACGCGATCGAGGTCGGGCACCTCGACGAAGACCCGTTCAAGCGCATCACCTGGACACCGCCCAAAGCATCCAAGCGACTCGACCGGCGACGCGTCCCGAATCCGGCGCAGGTCGCCGAGCTGCTGACCGCGGTCTCGTACGTCGGATCGTGGGAGCGCGGGCGGGGCCGGCGGCTGGCTGCGTTCTTCGCGTGCATGTACTACGCGATGATGCGGCCGGAAGAGGTGATCGCGCTCCGGGTGTCGGACTGCCATCTGCCCGACAAGGGATGGGGTCTGTTGACGTTGGAGAAAGCCACACCCACTGCGGGGAAGGCGTGGACCGACTCCGGGAAGGTGCACGACGAGAAGGGGCTCAAGCAACGGCCCGAAGACGAGATCCGACCCGTCCCCATCCCACCCGTCCTCGTCGCGATGCTGAAGACACACATCAGCGAATTCGCAGCCAGGAACGGTGACGGACGAGTCTTCGGCAATGAGCGCGGCGGCCGGATCGTGGCGTCCACGTACTCGCGAGTCTGGCGGGAAGCTCGGCCGTTCGCGATGACGTCGGATCGCGGCGACTCACTCCTGGCGGCCGTCCTCTACGACCTCCGACACGCCGGCGTCTCGCTCGGCCTGCGCAGCACCCGCGATCCGGCGCTGATCGCCGAGCGGGCTGGACACAGCGTGGAGATCATGATGTCCACGTATTCGTGGGTCCTGGATGACCAAGACAAGATCGCAAACAAGGCGATCGAAGACGCTCTCGGCGACGACCCGAGTGTCTGAGCGTGTCCTCGGACACCCGGCCCCCGGCTTCGGCTGGGGGCTCGCTGCTGTCTGGACCGACCTGGGAAAACGTGCCGATCTCCAGACCACAGATAGACCACAACCACCGACACAGAGCCGCTTTCAGCGACACACGCTCGCACACGTGCTCGATAGCGGAAAACAGAAAGCCGCAGCTCATACGGGCTGCGGCTGGTCAGACTAGGTGCCCCCGGTAGGATTCGAACCTACGCACCCGCCTCCGGAGGGCGGTGCTCTATCCCCTGAGCTACGGGGGCTCAGGACGTAGGAAACGATATCAGGTCCGCGGTGTGGCTTGCGCCAGGGTTTCCGGTGGCGTGGTCGGTGGGGGGCGGGTGCCGGAGTCAGCCCAGGATCGCGTAGACGGTTGTGGCGTGGGCTGCCGGTGGGGACTGTGGGTCTCCTGGGGTGGGGGGGGGGGTCATGGTGATGTCCGTGAAGGCCAGGGTGCGGCCGAGTTTCGTGATGTGGGCTGTGATCAGGACGTCTTTTTCCTGGATCGGGCGTTGGAAGGTGGTGTTCTGCTGGACGGTCGTCATGGGGCAGAAGGCGCCGCGGGCGGCGCTGATTGCCAGGACGGTTGTCGTGTCGGCTGCTGCCATGAGGGCTTGGCCGCAGAGGGTGCCGCCTTCGCGGGCTAGGGAGGGGGACCAGGGGAGGCGGACGGTTGTGTGGGTGGGGGTTGTCTGCTCGACGGTGAGGTTGAGGGCGAGGATCCAGGGGGCGAAGTTTGCGTGCAGGATTTCGGTGGCTTTTGCCGGAGTGAGGGGTTCAGGGGGTTGATTGGTGGTCATGAGCACACGATAGGGGTGGGTGGTTGGGGTGTGATGGTGGGTTTTTGGTGGGGGGGTTGGGGGTTTTGCCTGGAGTCAGACATCTGAGCGCGGGGTCTGGGAACAGCTCTTGGCGGGTGGGCGCGTTACGGTAACCTAAGCGCTCACTACTCGGCCGTACGATGCTCCGGGCGTTGGTCCCGGGCCGTGGCGGTCGTCCCTCTACCGCGTTCGAGGACACATCACAATGGGACAGACTCTGCAGGAGAGCCTCCTCAACCCGACCAACCGCCCGCAGGTCGTGACCGACTGCGAGCAGCTCATCGATGAGCAGGTCCGGGACTCGGGGCTGATGGTGAAGGGCGCCTACAAGGTCGTCACCGCTTTCAAGGCCGGCATCATCCACGACGCTGTGGACACGCTGGTGGACGACTTCGTGGTGCGGCTGGAGCCGTTCTACGCGGACTTCGTGGCCGCCGGGGGCGGGTCGTTCGGGGACTACCTCGCCGGGCGGGGGCCGGAGGTGGCGAACGCGCTGCTCGGGGTCACCGACGAGCGGGCCGCGAACTCCGACCGGGCCACCCTGCGCAAGGCGTACGAGCAGGTGCGGCCGAAGGGTGCCGAGAACATCGAGAAGGCGCTGCCGAAGCTGGGCAAGATCGTGGAGAAGTACGCCGGCTGATCACGGTCGGTTCGGTCCGGGTGCCGCCTTGTGCGGTGCGGCCGTTTGACGGCGCCGGGCTGTGAACACCATCGCGGCGGCTGTCCCGGGCGTCCCCGGGGCAGCCGCCGCTTTTTCCTGGTGGCCGGCCCGCTGTCCCCTGCGGTCCACCACTGGCACCGGCGTGGTGTCCCACATCGCCGTCACCGGTCGCGCGCATGAGCGTGGTGGCGCGCTGACCGGGCCGCGATCCGCGCCGGTGATACGTGCGGTTCAACGAACGAGGGGGCCGGCGGTTACGGGCGCCGCGCAGGTTCGTCGGGGGTTCGGGGGAAGCTTCCGGGGGCGCCTCACACGCGGCCCCGGCACAGCTCCAGTACGGCCATCGCGACGGTCACGCCGGGGCGGCCCAGGGCCTCGCGGTAGCGGGCGATGATCTCGGTCTCGCGCTTCAGGTCCAGGCGGCGGCCTCCTTCGGCGATGCGGGCCGCCTGGATGGTGGCCGCGGTGTGCACGCGCTCGGCGATCAGGGCGAGGATGCGGGCGTCGAGGTCGTCGATCTGGGCCCGGCCTGTGCGGACGCCGGCCGGGGTGGGCTGGCCGACGGGCTCGGCCGCCTCCGCCGGTGCGGCACCTGGGACGGCTGAGGCGTCGAGCCCCACCGGCTCGGGATGCTCAGGGTGTGCGGCGGGAGTGGCGGTGGCACTGGGGGTCATGGCTGGGGCTCCTCGGGCTGGGCCCCGGCCCCGCCGTCCCGGCGCGCCCCGTGGAAGAAGCGAGCGCCCCGGACCGGAGGGGTCCGAGGCGCTCGTTGGCTTGTCCTGCTCAGCTGCCGACGATGGCTAGGGACCGGTGTCCGTAGCCATAGAAAAATCGGCGGTTTGCGAGCATGTGGCCATGGTGCCACGGGGTCCGCTGCGCGGTCCAGCCGGTCTCGTGATGTGGATCGGGGGCCCGGGCGCAGTGGGCGGGCTCACGCCCAGACGTCGATGTTCGCCCGTTCGGCGTCCCCGTACTGCTGCTGGGCCACCTCGAGCACCTTCCCGATCTGCTGCAGCACCTCGTTCAGGTCGCCCTGCGCCTGGTCCCACTGCCGCTGCCGGGCCTGGTAGTCGGCCGCGGCCTGGCCGGTCCAGGTCTGGGTCAGGGGCTGGAGCAGGGTCCGCAGATCGTGCAGCTTGCTGTTCAGCTCGTTGTGCGCCGCCGCCACGTTCTGTGACGCGGACGACAGCGTCTCGGCGTGGACGAGCAGCTCGCCTCCGTACGTCATCGCGTCTCCTCCCCTCAGCCGATCAGTCCGGCGACGCGGTTGACGGCGGTGGTGTTCGACTCCTCGGCCGCGGAGTAGCGGCGGTGCGTGCCGGACAGTGACTCGGAGATGCCGCCGAGCGCGGCGTTGAGCTTGCGGGCGTCGGCGTTCCAGCGCTGGTGCAGCGACTGGAACGCGGAGGAGGCGGCGCCCTTCCAGGTGGCGGCGATCGGCTCCAGCTGGGCCAGCAGGGTGGCGAGCAGGGCGGCGATCTCCTCGTTGACCGTGCCGACGTGCGCGGCGGCCTGCGCCATCACGTCCAGCGTGGCGCCGAACTGTGCGGCGCCGCCCGGTACGCCGGGCACGCCGGACGCGGCAGCGGCGGCGGGCGCCGGGACGAACGCGGCCGAGGCGGGTTCCGTCACGCGGATCACCATCCCCTCATGTGCGGTGCGGTGACGCCACGGAGGAGTCGGTCGGTGACCTTGGGTGACGTCGGTCACCACGGTAACCCCGGGTAGCGACAATCGGAACCTTTCGGTCGCCGCGTCACCCGTTTTGAGGAACGCGCTGCGGGTGTCGCCCCGCTACCGCCTCACTTCATCCGCAGGGTCTTGAGCAGCTTCAGCGAGCGCAGCATCAGCGTGCCCCAGCGCTGCTCCGACATTCCGAACCAGGGCGCGATCGGCAGCAGCCGCTCCCGTGCGGTGGTCTGCGCCTCGGTGAAGCGCAGGATGCCCTCGGCGCCGTGCCGCCGCCCGAGCCCGGACTGTCCCATCCCGCCCATCGGTGCGGCCACCGAGCCCCACGCCGCGGCGTAGGCCTCGTTGACGTTCACCGTGCCGGTGTGCAGCTTGCCCGCGATCTCCCGGGCCCGCTTGTTGTCCCGCGTCCACACCGAGGCGTTCAGCCCGTACTTCGTCTTGTTGGCCTCGGCGATGACCTCGCTCTCGTTCTTGAACGAGTACACGGACACCACCGGCCCGAATGTCTCGTCGCCGTAGACCCGCATGATGTCCTTGACGTCCCCGAGCACCGTCGGCTCGTAGAACAGCGGGCCGACGTCGGCGCGGCGCCGTCCGCCGGCGAGCACCTTGGCGCCCTTCGCCTTGGCGTCCTCGACGTGCAGGGTGACGTTCTCCAGTTGCTTGGTGTTCGTGAGCGAACCCATGTCCGCCGTGTAGTCGAGCCCGGAGCCCAAACGCATAGCGCGCACCTCAGTAAGGAACCGCGCCAGGAAGTCGTCGTACTTGGTGTAGTGCACGTATATACGTTCTATAGAGATACAAAGCTGCCCCGCTGAGGAGAAGCAACCGCGCACCGCACCCGACACCGCCTTGTCGATGTCGGCGTCGTCCAGCACGAGCATCGCGTTCTTGCCACCGAGCTCCAGGGAGCAGCCGACAAGGCGCGCGGCCGCGGCCAGCGCCACGCTGCGGCCAGTGGCCGTCGAGCCGGTGAACGCTATGTAGTCCGCGTTGTCGACCACCGCGGTGCCGACCACCGGACCGTCACCGACCACCACCTGCCACAGGTCCTCCGGCAGCCCGGCCTGGACGGCGAGCTCCTTCAGCCGCAGCCCGGTCAGCGCGGTCTGCGTGTCCGGCTTGTGCACGACGCCGTTGCCCGCGATTAGCGCCGGGATCACGTCCGACACGGCCAGCGCCAGCGGGTAGTTCCACGGCGTGATGATGCCGACGGCGCCCTTGGGGACGCGTGTCTCGGTCACCTTGGTCAGCACCGGCAGCACGCCGCGACGCCGCTTGGTCCGGATGTAGCCGCGGGACGCGTGCGCGTAGTGCCGCGTGGCGGCAGCCGCCGAGAGCACCTCGTCCAGCGCGTGCTTGCGGGCCTTGCCGGTCTCGATCTGCACCAGGTCCAGCAGCTGCTCGGAGCGTTCCAGCAGGAGGTCGTGCAGTCGGCGGACGACTCCGGTGCGGTGCGCCAGCGGCGTGTTCGCCCACGCCTGCTGCGCCGCCCGCGCCTTGTCGAACGCGGCCCGCACGTCCTGCGGGGCGCTCGCGGGGTAGTCCGCGATGAGCTCGCCGGTCAGCGGGCTGTAGCTCTGTGTCCGGCCGCCCACCGCGCCGTGGATCGAGACCTTGCCGACCAGGCGCTCGACCAGGTCGGCGGGCAATCGCGAGTGGATGCTTTCGAGGCGGGAGGCTTCCTGGTGGCCGGTTCCGGCCGGAGCGCCCTGCGCATCCTCCGATATGCCGTTGCCGGGATCGATGGTGTCGGCGGTCATGGCGATGAGCTTCCCAGAAAAACCTGACGGTGTCAGCCGTCGGTGGTAACCCGTGAAGACTCGTTCGTCACGCTCTTACGTGGGTTTCGTATAGCGCTCGTCATTATACTGACGGCCCGATGAACTCCAGTCTCCTAGTCCTCTGGGACATCGACCACACGCTGATCGAGACCGGTGATGTGGGCCGCGAGGTGTTCGCCCGGGCGTTCGAGGAAGTAACAGGCCGAGCCATGGGGGAGATGGCAGACCCGAGCGGCCTCACGGAGCCGGTGGTCTTCGAGCGGACACTCGAACTCCATGGGCTGGCCGACCACGGCGAGCTCTTCCCGAGGTTCGAGCAGGCACAGGCGGCCGCCTACCGCGAGCGAGCCGACGGCCTGCGCAGCCGGGGCCGGGTTCTTCCCGGTGCCCTGGAAGCTTTGCGAAGTCTTTCCGCGAGACCGGATGTGGTGTCCAGCGTGCTCACGGGGAATCCGCGGCTGTCCGCGATCGCCAAGCTTCAGATCTTCGAGCTGGACACCTACGTCGACCTCGACTGTGGAGCCTTCGGCAGCGACAACCCCGATCGGGCGGCGCTCGTCCACCTCGCGTGGCAGCGGGCCAGGACGCATCACGGCCAGGAGTTCGGCCCGCTGAACACCGTGATCGTCGCCGACACGCCGAAGGACGTCGCCGCCGCCCAGGCCAACGGCGTGTACGTCGCCGGGGTCGCCACGGGCGGGTTCACGGAGGCCCAGCTCCGCGACGCGGGGGCCAACGCCGTGCTCCCCGACCTCACGGTGTTCCCGCGGCTGCAAGCGCTGATCGACCGCGGCCAGGCGTGAGCGCGATCAGGCGTGAGCGCGGCCAGGCGTGAGCGCGGCCAGGCGTGAGCCCGCGCGGCCAGGCGTGAGCGCGATCAGGCGCCGGCTCAGTCCGGCAGAACCAGCTTGAACGCGTCCGGCCCCTCATCGGCGAGCAGCTGCATGAAGTAGGCCCGGACCCGGTCCGGGACGAGCAGCGGAACGTCCAGCGCCAACCGCACCGCATGCCGGCTCTTCTCGGGGGCCTTGAAGTACAACTCCATACTCACCCCGGGCGTGGTGCGCAGGCCCGGATAGCGCGGCTCCAGATCGAGGTGGTCCAGCAGTTCCCCCACCGACCATTCCGTCGCCTCCAACGGCAGGTCGCGGTCCAGGCTCAGGCGCGCGAACCCACCCTCCACCGGGCTGCGGTCGTCGGCGGCGATCCGTGCGGCTTCACGGTGATCGAGGCGGATCCAGCCCCAGTCGGCGTCGATGGCGGTCCACCGCTTCTCCTCGGGCTGGGCCAGGATGAGCAGGCCAGGCCCGGTGCACACCGGCTCGTAGGATTCGGAAGTCGGCCGTGGCACGGAGGTCAGTTCGCCGGAGTGCCGATCACGCAAGGTGATCGTCGCGTCGGGCGCCCCGGTGTAGGCCGCCGCCAGCTCGTTGAAGAAGGCGTCCTTGTGACTCCAGCTCTGGACACAGGCGAAGTGCAGGTTCCCCTCGATGGTTTCGCCTTCGCCCTCCCACGGCGCCAGGACCAGCTGCCGGCCGATGATCACGTCGTCCCAGCCGGTGACCCCCAGCGTCGTCTGCTTGCAGATGACGCACTCGTCCTCGTACATCGACATGGTGGCCGCCTCCTACTTGATCCCGAGAACAGACACGATATGTCCCCAGTCGTTGACCGGGCCGCCGGGGACGTACTTCGAACCTTCGGGCGGGTCCACGAAGCCGTTGTGGTCGAAGAACCGCACGTCGCCGTTCTGGGACACGACGGCCTCGATGTGGTGTGAGCCCTCGTCGGCCTTGTTCAGCAGGTCCTTGACCATCGAGTGGTGGCCGCTGAGGTCCTTGACGCCGGGCATGTTCGGCTCGGGATGGGTGTGCAGGATGAAGTCGTAGCCCTCCCTCTCGAGGGCTTTGGGGAGGCTCGTGGTCTTGGCCTTGCCCATGATGAGCTTCAGATCCCCGTTCGCGTTCTGGAGGACCCCGAGCTCCTTGTCGACGTGCGAGGTGATGTCCGCCAGGTGCTGGACGCTGACCTCGGCTGAGCGGATGTCCAAGATGCCGTTGCTCGCTTCGAGGCCCTTGAGCAGCTGCCGTGCCTTGGGCGACATCTCCTCGAACTTCAGCAGCTTCGACGTGACCAGCATCTCCCGTCGGCTCCACGTCATCGCCCGAGTGATCTCACCGCTGCCGGTGACCAGCTCGCGCAGGAATCCGCCGCCGCCCTTGAGCAGCGCGCCCATGCCGACGAGCAGGTCCTTGGCGGCGCCGCCGATCGCCCCGGCGACGTGCAGGCCCGCGCCGAGCA